>JBAQGA010000148.1:0-7353 GCA_049287565.1 Candidatus Aminicenantales bacterium | reverse complement strand
ATGGGAGACGGTCCGGTATGTCGTCCTCAAGAAAGGATTGCAGGGAATTATCGCCGCGGTCGTCCTGGGGCTGTCCCGGGCGTTCGGCGAGACCATGGCCGTGCTCATGGTCGTCGGCAACATCGCCCGCGTTCCGCGTTCCATCTTCGATGCCGGCTATCCGTTGCCCGCCCTGATCGCCAACAACTACGGCGAGATGATGTCCGTGCCCTTCTACGACGCGGCCCTTATGCTCGCCGCGGCGGTCCTGCTGCTGGTTGTGTTCATCTTCAACATCCTGGCCCGGCTGATCCTGGTCCGGGTCAATAGGAGGGCGGCATGAAGCGGTCCCGTCCGCCCGGCCGGTTGGGCCGGCGCAGGCTCGAGGAGACCGTTTTTCGTCTGCTTATGTCAGCTTCTCTTGTCATCGTCATCGGCTGTCTGGCCTTGATCGTTGGGACGATTATCTGGAAAGGTCTGCCGGCCTTAAACCTGTCCATGATCACTCAAACCCCCAAGGGCGGCTATTATCTGGGAAGGGAAGGCGGGATCCTCAATGCGATCGTCGGTTCCCTTTACCTGGCCTCGGGAGCGACTCTCCTGGCCATCCTCTTCAGCCTGCCGGTCGTCCTCTACATCAATGTTTACGCCGATAAGAAATCGCGCCTGGCCTCGCTCACCCGATTCTCTTTCGATGTGCTCTGGGGGATTCCTTCGATCGTCTACGGCGCCTTCGGCTTCATCCTCATGGTCTTCCTTGGACTGCGGGCCTCGCTCCTGGCCGGAATCTTCACGGTGGCGCTCATCGAGTTCCCGATCATGAGCCGGGCCGCCGACGAGGTCATCCGGATGGTCCCGGCGGAGCTTCTGGACGCTTCCTACTCGCTGGGGGCGACCCGGCTCGAAACGGCCGTCAAGGTCGTCGTTCGGCAATGCCTCCCCGGTCTGATGACGGCCGTCCTGATCGCCTTCGGCCGGGGCATCGGTGACGCCGCCTCGGTCCTCTTTACGGCCGGTTTCACCGACCGGCTTCCAACCTCGCTCCTCCAGCCGGCGGCGACATTGCCTTTGGCGATCTTTTTTCAACTGGGGACCCCCTTCCCCGAGGTCCAACAGAGGGCTTATGCTTCGGCGGCCGTGCTCACTATCTTGATCCTTATCATCAGCCTTCTGGCGCGGGGACTGAGCAAAAGGTACACCCGTCATGTCGTCAAATGAAAAGGACACTCCGATGGACATCAGGCCGCATATCAGCATTCAGAAACTGAGTGTCTTCTTCGGGCCGCTGCAGGTTCTGAAGGATATCAGCATTGATATCCCCGACCGGAAGATCACGGTCATCATCGGTCCTTCGGGCTGCGGGAAGACGACGCTGTTGAAGTCCCTGAACCGGCTTCTGGACCCGTCCGGTGGCGTTCGGGTCTGCGGCCGGGTCCTGGTGGACGGCGTTGATATTTATGATCCCCGGACCGAAGTGACCCAGGTCCGAAAGAAAATGGGGCTTCTTTCCCAGAGGCCGCAGGCGCTCCCGATGTCCATCTACGACAATGTCGCCTATGGGCCGCGCATCCACGGCCTGAGGGGTAGGAAGGATCTTAACGAGGTCGTCGAGAGCCATCTGCGCGTGGCCGGCCTGTGGGAGGAAGTCAAGGACCGGCTGTCCGAGCCGGCCTCTCGTCTCTCCGTCGGCCAGCAGCAGCGGCTCTGCCTGGCCCGTGGCCTGGCCGTCGAACCCGAGATCATCCTGGGCGATGAGCCGACCTCGGCCCTGGACCCGCAGTCCAGCCAGAACGTAGAGCGAAGGCTGATCGAGCTCAAGAAGGATTACACGGTGGTCGTCGTGACTCATATCCTAAGACAGGCCAAGCGGATCGCCGACTATATCGCTTTCCTGTATCTGGGAGAGCTTATCGAGCACGGTCCGGCGGTCGAAGTATTTGCGAAACCGCGGGACCCCCGGACGCGCGCCTATCTTACCGGGGAGATCAGCTAGCTTTTCTCAAGCGGCCGGCTCCGGACCGGATCCTCAGCGGAGTTGATTAACGAACTCGTAGAAGTTGACCTCGTTGGCGTCCAGCCCGTACCGGTAGACGTACCGGCTGGCCAGCTCGGAGGCGAACAGCGCCTTGAGATAGGCCATCGGCACCCGCTTGATGATCTTGGCGAACCCGATCTCCTCGACCAGCGCTCTGGGGATACAACACTCGGTCACTTTTTTGAACAACCCTCGGTCATCGACCAGGTCCGAACGGCCGACGGCATCCTTGATCAGGTTGATCTTCTCGCTGATGAGATCGGTGAGGATGGCCCGCGGGATCTTCCGGGTCTCGTTCTCTTTCCAGATGATGTCGAACTCGAGCCGGGCGTTCTCGCGGATGATCTCCAGGATCTGGGCGACGTATTTTTTCCGGAAAGGGGAGACGATTCCCCGTTTGACGCACATCAGCTCCTCGTACTCTTCGTCGGTCAAGGCGAGGCTGGCCAGGACTTCGAGTGATGACGAGGTGACGCCGCCCTTGTTGGCCGAGGCGTCCTTGTAGATGACGACGCCCTTTTCTTCGAGCCGGAGCCTGGCCTGTTGAGTGATAAACAGGTTGGCCCCTTCGACGATGACCTTGAAGCGCGGACGGCCTTTGTCGTCCAGGTAATTCTGCCAGCTGTTGATGGTGATCGAGGAGGGCCGGCCGCCGCAGGGAACGAAGAGGCCGGCCGCGAACTTGGGGTGGAGATGGAAGGCGTTCCGGAAATCGAGGCCCGATTCCACCCGTTCGCCGTCGGGCAGGGTGACGTTGTGCTCCTTGATGCCGATGAAGAAACCATGCTTGGAGAGGCGTTCCCGGCGGAAATGTTCGACCATTTTCCGCTCCTTGGCCAGGCGGGTGAGTTCACGGCGGTCGAGTCCGGCCGGGTCGTAAAGGACGCCCGAGCCGTCGACCATGGACAGGATCCGGTCCTTGGAGATCAGGATCTCGTTGCTCCCCAGGTCGCCGTCCGGACCGCCGGTCATCACTTTGGTGACATCCTTCTCTTTGAGCCCCAGTTTCTCCAGGGATTTCAGGACGTACTCATGGATGGAATTGGTGGTCATGCCGTAGAGATCGTGAGGGATACCCCCCATGGAGACGGGCTTGCCGGTGGAAAAGGATCTCCAGTAACGGTAGCCCCGGGCTCTTGCCCGCAGGGCGGCCCATTCCATGAGCTCCGCCGTGCCCTCGTCGGGACCGAGGAAAAGCAGGATCTCTTTTCCGTAGAAATCGACCACCCCTTGTTCGTTGAGCATCAGGTCGAGAAGACCATCGATGTACTTCTTGAAGGCTTCGTCGGCCCGCTGTTGATAGCCCCAGCGGAGCAGGATGGTTCCCTTCGAACCGCCTTCCGGAATGTCTTTGTTCTTGCGCTGTTGGGTGGAGGCGAGGTTGTAGTTCTCGTCGAAAATGAAGTCGGAATTGTTGAGATAGGTCTGGAGGTTGTTGGAGCGGACGATGCGGATGCCCCCGCGGGCGATGTCGCGGAAGCGGACGTGGAAGCCGCGAAGTTCGGCGCCGACGACGTGGAAAACACCGAAAGGCCTTTCCGGGTAATCGACCGAGTTCAAGAACGCGGGATTGTACATGTAGGAAAGAGAGGTCTTTTCCTTGACATAGAAATTGGTCTTCAGGACGGAATCGATGAACAGGGCGGCGGCGAGTAGGATGTCCCGGTCGATCTCCACCGGAACATTCCGGATGATCTCTTTGCGCAGCTCCTCCAACTCCTTCTTGACCTCCCGGGAGCAGGAAGAAGGGCTGAACCTCCGGTCGAAAAGCCAGAAGAGCTTTTTCAGATAAACAGGCTGTTCTGTGAAGGCATCCCAAACCCGCTGCTCGGTATAAGTATCCTTGACCAGCTTGGTCTTGAGGTTTCGCAAGGTGCCCAGAAGCTCGGGCGAGTCTTTGAGGGCTTCGGCCAGGCGCAGGTATTCAGCGTTGTAGCCGGTCAGGAACTGGTGGCAGAAACTCCAGGCGGAGACACCGAAGAGGGTTTCCTGGGCGGTCAGCTTCCCGTCACGGAAAAGGCCGGACAAGGGAGATTCAGGGATCACGTAGATGATGCTGATGTCCTCGACCAGGTCCTGGACGAGGTTCCGGTCTTTGATGTCCTTGAGATAAAACGAATAGGCCGTCCGGCCGTTGGAGAACTGTTCGATGTACTTGCGGCTGGAGACCAGGCCGTGCGAGTTGAACACGTCCGAAACATTAGAGAAAAAACGGTGGCTGGAGTCGCGCTTGGTCACGACCGTGATTCGGATCTCGCCGCCTTGCCGGCACTTGGTGATGTCGATGTACGGACTTTCCCAGTCCTTCGTCCTGGTGATCAAAGCCTGATAGCGGGCCACCGTCTCCCGGGCGGCCGTGGCCAGGAAGGTGGTGTCGCCGATCTTTTTCAGGTCCGTTTCGTCGGGAGCGGGCTGAGCTTCCAAAAACTCAGGGAGGCAGACGACATACATTCTCAGGTGTTCGACTCCGAGAGCTTTGCGCGCCGTGCGGTAGGATTGGAGACGGCAGTTCGGGTACTTCTCCTCGATGTGCCGTTCGACCTCCAGGCTGCGAGGGTGTTCGTCGTCGACGAGATAAATGGCGTCGTTGGCATGCTCGGTGGCCAGATCGACCTTGAAGACTTTCTCTTGTTTGATGGTGGCGATGATCTCGGCGGCCTTGATGGCCTGGATGTGGTCGGCGATCGTCCGGAGGGGTGTCGTCTGGAAATAGTAATCGTTCATGCCCAGGCCGGCGCAGAACCAGTCCAGTTCCTCGCGAACGGCTTCCTGGGTATAAGGGCCTTGGCTGAGGACGATCTTCTCCAGTTTTTTGAGTTGGTTCTCGGTCAGGACAGAATGAGCCGCGATCTCTTTCAGACTTTTCATGGAAATCTCCTCGGTTATGACTCGATGGATCACGAGAAAAGTGAGGGTTATTATAGCATCTTGGAGAGGGTTGACAAGGGTAGGGCCGTCCCCCGGGCACTAGACTTCGAGGTCGAGCTTGTCGAGGAAGAGGTCCATACCCTCCAGGACCTCGAGGTCGGTCGCGCCGCAGGACGGACAGCTGAAGACGAAATCGTCTTTTTCGGCCTCCGCCTGGCACTGGCGGCACTTGACCCGAAGCGGCACCGAGGTGACTTGCAGAACCGCCTCGGCCGCGATCGTATCCCGCTTGTAGCAGTCAAAAGCGGTCTGCAGGAACTCCGGCACGACGCCGGCCAGCTTTCCCACCCTCAACTTCACCAGGACGACCTTGGTCGCCCCGTGCTCCCGGGCTTTTTCTTCCAGGATGTCGAACATGCTGGCGACGATGGAGAGCTCATGCATGGCGCTGGATCATGTTGACGCGGCTTTCGATGAAGTAGCGGACCAGTTCGGCGATCCCCCGGCCCTTGAGGGCGGAGGTGACGAAAACTCGGAGGCGGGGATTAATGTCCAGAGCCTCGTTCCCGGCGCGCTCCAAGTCGAACGGCAGGACGGGGATGAGGTCCGATTTGGTGATGATCAGACAGTCGGCGCTGGCGAAAGCTTTGGGGTATTTTTTGGGCTTATCGTCGCCTTCGGGAGAGGAAAGGAGGACGCAGCGGAGGCTTTCCCCCAAGTCATAGCTGGCCGGGCAGACGAGGTTACCGACGTTCTCGATGAACAGAAACTTGGTTTCGGCGGGGATCTCGGGGAGGAGGCGGCCGACCAACTTGGCTTCCAGGTGACAAGCGCCTCCCGTCGTGATCTGCCAGGCGGGCACGCCCTTTCGCCGGATCCTCTCGGCGTCCCGCTCGGTCTCGATGTCGCCTTCGATCACGGCCAGGGGGTGGGTCGGCTTGAGCGTTTCGACGATTCTCTCGAGGAGGGTCGTCTTTCCCGAGCCCGGCGAACTGAGGAAATTGACCACCAGGACGCCGGACTTTTCCATCCTCTCCCGGATTTCAGCGGCGACTTTCTTGTTCGAGCCGAGGATATCCTGCCGGACGACCACTTCTTTCTTGCTCATGTCTCAGTTCCCTCTCAGGACGCCCTTGACCTTCCGGACGATGGCCGGCAGCTTCGCCCTCATCTTTGGAGAGGGCTCGTTGGCAGGGCGGAGAAGGAGTATCTTCACTTCTCTTTCGGTTCTGCCCTGGGCAACCGGACGGAAAAGGTCGAGCCCTTACCCGGCTCGCTCGCCACCTGGATGGAACCGTTGTGGGCTTCGACGATCTTCTTGGCGATGGCCAGTCCCAGCCCTGTGCCCTTGATCTTCTGGTCTTCGCTTCGGCTGACCCGGTAGAACTGGTCGAAGATGAACGGAAGTTGTTCCCGGGTGATGCCGATTCCGGTGTCGGTCACATCCGTGATAAGGAAGTCGTCCTCCTCACGGACGGTGATGATCACGGAGCCTTCCGGTCGGTTGTATTTGATGGCGTTGGAGATCAGGTTCGAGAAGACCTGCTCCAGAGACTGTTCATCTCCGAGGAGGAGAGCCGGTCTTTCCGGCGGCCTGAGCTCGAGCCGGACCTTGTACTCCTGGGCCAAGGGCTTCATGAATTCCACCTGCCTGTCCAGGAGCTTTTCCAGGGCGAGCGGCAGGAACTTGTCGACGAGCTGCCCGCGGGTGATCCTGGCCATGTCCAGCCAGTCGTTGATCAGATGGAGGAGACTTCCCAGCCGCTCCCGGGCCCGGACGATCATCTCCTTCTGGGCGTCATCGACCCGGCCCACCATCCCCGCCAGGATCACCTCGAAGTACTGCTGGATGGCCACCAGCGGGCTTCGCAGCTGGTGGGAGACCATGGTGATGAAGGTCTCTTCCATGAGCTTTTTCTCGCGCCGCAGGGTTTCGGCTTCCTGGGCCAGCTTCCGCCTTTCCAGCGCCCGCCGGATAATGATGCGGAGCTCGTCCGGAGTGAAGGGCTTGGGCAGGAAATCGTAGGCCCCTTTTTTCATCGCCTCGACGGCCGATTCCACGGTGGCATAGCCGGTAATGACGATGGGGATGTTCTGAGGGTCGATGTCCCTGAGCTTCTCCAGGACCTCGAAGCCGCTGAGACCGGGCATCTTGAGATCGATGAGGGTCAGGGCCGGTTTTAATGCCCTGACTTTCTCCAGGCCGACCTGGCCGTTCTCAGCGGTCTCCGCTCTGAACCCGTCTTTGGTCAGGATCATCGAGCAGGAATCGCGCATGGCGTCTTCATCGTCGATGATCAGGATGATCGGTTTTTCGGACACGTTATCTTCTCCATCTATTATTTTACACGAAAAGCGTCCTCATTTCAGCAGGCTCGGGGCAGTGGCCTCGAAACCGCGCCCGTTTTCTCCCAGCGCGGAAAACGGGCTCGATTCGTCGTTCGCTCTTCTCTCCCTGCGGTCGAGAAACC
>JBAQGA010000147.1:0-5203 GCA_049287565.1 Candidatus Aminicenantales bacterium | reverse complement strand
GACCAGACCACGGCCTTCTGGTTCTATGCGCTGATGTGTGCCCTTGATCTCATCTTCATGATCTTCTTTCTGCCCGAGACCAAGGGGAAAACACTCGAAGAGATCGAGAGGCGCTGGCTCAAAAAAGCCTAATCCCCGGCGGAAAAAGCCTTTTTATGGCGCGGCGATTAGGAGTGTGGTCGGGTCGAGGCTGAGCCTGAGCTCCTCCGGCGAGGGAAAGTCGTGGTCCTTCAGCAGGTGGAGCTGCACTTTATCATGCAGGTGCCGCAAGGTGATCAGTACATCCACTTTTCCCAGGCAGCACTTGAGCTCGTTGGGGAATCCCTGCTCGTCAAACAAGGGCTCCGGACCCTTGAGAGAGGCGCTGAACCAGACTTCTAGCCCCATCCGTCCGGCGAATTCCCGGAATTTGGCCAGATCCTCCGGGGATGAGAGGGTGAATGTGTAGCCGTCGACGATGACCGTCTCGGCGGCGAAATTCCCGTCCCGGATTATGGCCTCGAGGCTGCGCAGGACCTGTTCGGCCTTCATCCCCTCCTGGCTGAAATTCATGATCACCCGGTTCTTGATGATCTCGTCGTGGATTTCGGCCGCCGATTCCAGGTTCAGGCTCCTGGCGATCTCGCGGAAGATATCTTCATACCAGTTGATGATATAGTCCACGCGGCTGGAATAGGAGACGTGGATGACAGGCTTTTGCTGGAGAAGCTTGTCGGTGGCCATGTGGACCAGGCAGGCGGTTTTGCCGACTCCCTTGCGGGAAGCCAGAACGCCGATATTCCCCTTTCCCAGTCCGCCGTGCATGGATTTCTCCAACACCCGGACCGGGCTTCTCTTGATGAGCTCTTCCTTGACCATGGCCGGCACTCCTCTCCTATTTTCCCTGTTCCTTCTGGAGGTTCTCTTGATGCTCGGCGACGAGCTTTTCGGCGACCTGAGTGGGGACCCGGGCGTACTTGAGAAACTCCATCGTGAACTCCGCTTTCCCTTGAGTCAGAGAACGGAGCACGGTGGAATAGCCGAACATCTCGCTGAGAGGGACCTCGGCGTCCACCCGGGCGAACGTCCCGTCCTCGACCGAACTGACGATGATACCCCGACGCTGGTTGATGCTGGCGAAGATATTTCCCAGGAACTCGGCCGGACCTTCCACCGAAAGCTTCATGATCGGCTCCAGGGCGTAAGGTTTGGCATTGGCGTAAGCCTGCCAGAAGGCGCCCTGAGCCGCCGCCTGGAAGGCGAGGTCGGAAGAATCAACTTCGTGCGACTGTCCGTCGGTGAGCGTGACCTTGATCCCGGTTATCGGATAGCCGATCAGCCGGCCCTTCTTGAGCGATGCCTGGAAGCCCTTGTCGCAGGCCGGGATGAACTCGCGGGGGATCCGTCCGCCCTTGACTTCGTTCACGAATTCGTAGGGCTTTTCGGCGGCAGGCTCGATATAGCCGCTGACCCGGCCGAACTGGCCGGCCCCTCCGGTCTGCTTCTTATGGGTGTAGTCGAACTCCGTCCGCAGGGCAATCGACTCACGATAGGCCACCTGCGGCATCCCGGTGCGGACGGCGACCCCGTACTCTCGCTTCATCCGCTCGATGTAAACGTCGAGGTGAAGCTCGCCCATGCCCTGGATGATCGTCTGCTTGGACTCGGGATCGACATGGGTCCGGAAGGTTGGGTCCTCCTTGGTGAAGCGCTTCAGCGCCTTGGACACATTGTCCGCCGATTTTTTTTCCGCCGGGAAGAGGGCGAGCGAGATGACGGGCTCGGGCACATAGATCGATGACATGGCCAGGTTCAATCCCGGTTTGACGAAGGTGTCACCGGAGTGGCAGTCGATGCCGAAGAGGGCGGCGATATCACCGGCTGCCGCGTCATCGATCTCCTCCATGCTGTCGGCGTGCATCCGGATGAGCCGGCCCACCCGGATGGTCTTCCCGGACCGGGTGTTCTGAAGCTCCGCGCCTTTCTGGATCCTTCCCTGATAGACCCGAATATAGGTGAGCTGCCCGTAGGATCCCTCTTCGAGCTTAAAGGCCAGGGCCACCGCAGCGGCTTCGGAGTCCGAACTCAGGATCACTTCTTTCTCCTGGCTGTCCAGGTCAAAGGCGATGTTCTCCACATCTGTAGGATTGGGGAGGTAGCGGACCACCGCGTCCAGGAGAAGCTGGACGCCCTTGTTCTTGTAAGCGGAGCCTATCAGGATGGGCATCAGTTCTCGGGCGATAGTGCCGCGCCGGGCGGCCTCGATAATCAGCTCGGGAGTCTCGCGGCCTTCGAGGACGGCTTCGGTCAGTTCGTTCGAAAATAAGGAAGCCGCGTCCAGCATCGCCTGCCGGTTCCTTTCCGCTTCCGCTTTGAGCTCCGCCGGGATGGCCTCGCGCCGGACGGCCTCTCCTTGAACTCCATCGAAATAAACAGCCTCCATGGTCACGAGGTCGATGATGCCCTGGTGTTTATCCTCGACGCCGATGGGAATCTGCATCAGGACGGCGTTGCGGCTGAGATTCTCGACAAGCTGGTTTTTGACTTTGAACGGATCGGCGCCCACCCGGTCGAGCTTGTTGATGAAGGCCATACAGGGAACCTTGTAGCGCCGGAGCTGGCGGTCGACCGTAATCGTCTGGGACTGGACGCCCCCGACAGAACAGAGAACCAGGACCGCGCCGTCGAGGACGCGGAGCGAACGCTCGACCTCGATGGTGAAGTCGACATGGCCGGGCGTATCGATGATGTTGATGGCGTGCTCGCCCCAGGAGACGTGGGTGGCGGCCGAGGAGATGGTGATCCCGCGCTCCCGCTCCAGCTCCATCGAGTCCATGGTCGCGCCTACGCCGTCCTTGCCCTTGACTTCGTGCATCCGGCGGATCTTTTTGCAGTAGTATAGGATCCGCTCGGTCAGCGTCGTCTTACCGGAGTCGATATGGGCGCTGATCCCGATATTCCGGAGCTTCGCGATATCCGTTGCCATAATCCCCTATTATACCAGGTTCTATGCGGCGGCGTGGCTCATGGCCGGAACACTCCAGACTAAAATGGCGATACGGGGTCCTTTTCCAGCGTTCACATGACCTGCGGTCTGATCACCGTGGCGCCGATCCGGCCGAGCTCCCGGGACAGGCGTTCGAGCATCGTTTCGTCTTCGAAGATCCCGATGATCGAACCGCCCGAGCCGGCGAACTTGGCCGAAGCACCGCAGCGGCGGGCTGTTTGGACGATCTCCTGGTTGGCCTCACTGATCCGCATGATCTGGCTTCGCAGATCGAAATTTTCGTTCATCAAAGAAGGCCAGCGGCGAAAATCTCCCTGAAGATAGTCTTTTCTTCCCTCCTCGGCAAGAGCGGCCAGTTTCTGGAGCGTGCCGATCACGGCAGGATCTCCCCTGTCATAGGCCATGCGGAGATCGTTGTGGACGGCGCCCGAGACCTTCCCGAGGTCGGGTTTATAGGCGAGATAAAGAGGCGGAAGACGGTGCGCCTCGAGCCGTTCGTAATCGCCGTAGCCTCTTTCCTCGAGGCGAGTCCGGTTGAGATCCATGTAGACGCAACCTTCATAGACCTGGATCACGCGGTCCATAAATCCGGCGTTGATCCCGAGCTCATTCAACTCAGCGCCGAGGACCAGAGTGGGAAGGAGTTCGATGGGCACTTTCACTCCATAGAACTGAAGAAGCGCCCGCATCGCCGCGACGATAATGGCGCTCGAGCCTCCCAGCCCGACCTGGCGGGGAATATCGGATTCATACCGGATGGTGAAATTTTTCTCGGCAATGGAGATATTCTGCTTGACGCAGTGATCAAAAAAGGTCTTAACCGCCGCCTTGATCAGCCGCCGGCCTCCGTAATATCCGTAAAGGTTGATGCGCTCGACGAGATCATGACCGCTTCTATATAAGTCTTCATCCTGGGCACAGGGTTCGACCCTGAGCTCGGGCGATTCCTCCAAGAAGACCCGGGCGGCGAAATTCTTGATGCTGACGGCGATGATCTTTCCATAATAGCCGTCCGACGGATTGCCCAGAAGCCCGGCCCGGGCGTTAGCTTTGGTTTCGATCATGAATCAGACTCAGATTACGGACAGGACGCCCCGAAGATAGCCCACCGACTCCGCCAAACCCGGAAGCGGGTCGCTTCCGTCCTTCTCGAACTCGAAAGCCAACGTCCCTTTATAGCTTAGCCGGATGAGGGTTCGGATGAACTTAGGGATATCGATGACTCCCCGCCCTATCTCCACAGTCTGACCATCCTTGGAGGCGGCGGTCACGTCCTTGATGTGGACATCGAGCAGCCGGTCGCCAAATTTCTCGGCGGCGGCCGAAGGTTCGACACCGGCCCGGATGGTATGCCCGACATCGATACAGAGGCCGAGCCGCCGGTCGAGATTCTTTATTTTTTCGTAGGCGCTTCCGGGGGTCGGGTAGAGCTTGTCTTCGGGGCCATGGTTATGGATGGCCAGGCGAATATCGGTTTCTCTGACTTTCCTCTCAACCCGGCCGAGAAGCTCGGGGTTGGCCACACCGATGATCATCTTCATCTTGGCGGCCTGAGCATATCGGAAGGCCTGTTCCACTTCGGCGTCTGTCGTCATGTATACGACCCCGCAGCCATAGAGGTCGAGCCCGGCCGCCCTGACTTTCTCCGCTGCCGCTGTGACCTCGGCCTCGGGGCTTTCCAGGGGAAGATGCATGCTCTTGAGGACGATCCTTCCCAGGGCGAGCCTCTTGGTCATCTCGATCGTCCGCTCCAAACTGAACTCGCGGAACGTATAGGAAGCCAACCCGAGGCCGAACTCTGGTGCATTTCCCTTTGTCTCCTGGTTGGGGACGAGAGCCGGACTGATCCCCCCTGGATTGAATGTCGCCGCCATCATTCCCAGGGCTCCTGTTTTCAAGAAATTGCGCCGGCCAAATCTTGTCATCGGCTTCCCTCCTCCGGACAGCGGTTTTTCCGCCTTCATAGTGACATAATATACAAACTTGGGCCCGACAATTCTACACTTTTTAGTTGAGTATTTCTGCTTGCGTAAGTCTATTTGGGCGCAGGAGGATGCCCTCTGCCCCCGCACCCCGGGGAACCAGTCCCGTCGGTTCCCCCCATCGGAACGATGGGTCCCCCTTCCGCTACGGGGGCTTAAGGGCATCATCCTGCGCCCATCATAAAGATCACATGTTTAGAATGTCTTCGTTTTTGTTGATAATTCAGGCCCGGTT
>JBAQGA010000146.1:0-21842 GCA_049287565.1 Candidatus Aminicenantales bacterium | reverse complement strand
CCAAAGCCCTGGAAGAAAAACTTCCCTACAGGCTTCCCGGAGGGTCCCCTCACCTCCGCAAGGCGCCCTACCATTTCGGCTGGGATTGGGGGCCGCGCCTCGTTACCTCCGGCATCTGGCGCCCGCTGGCCATAGAGGCCTGGGAAGGAGCCCGTCTGGGGGAGTTCGAGGTCACCCAGGAGTTTCTTGACAAGAACAAGGTTCTGCTGAAGACCAGGGTGGAGATCCTCTCCGACCGAGGCCAAGAAGTCGCCATCAAAGCCAGCATCTCGGGAAAGAAACCGTTCTCGCACTCCGAAAAGATCGATGTCGAAGCCGGGAACAATCTCAACGAAAAATCTTTCAGCATTATCAATCCCGACCTGTGGTGGCCAGCGGGGATGGGAGATCAAAACCTCTCTGACATCAGGATCGACCTTTACCAGAAAGGCCGGCTTCTCGATTCGACGACAAAGAGGATCGGTTTCCGGACCCTTCTCCTTGAGCAGAAGGACGACGAGTGGGGGAAGAGCTTCCGGTTCGTCGTCAACGGCATTCCCTTCTTCGCCAAGGGCGGCAACTGGATCCCGGCCGACTCCTTTCCGCCGCGCGTCACCCGGCAACGGTACGAATCGCTCCTTCGCGATTGCGTGGCCGCCAATATGAATATGCTCCGCGTCTGGGGCGGAGGGATCTACGAGTCGCCCGATTTCTACGATCTTTGTGACGAACTGGGACTGGTGGTCTGGCAGGATTTCATGTTCGCCTGCGCCATGTTCCCGGGGGATGAGGCCTTCCTGGAGAATGTCCGAGCCGAGGCCGAAGATGTGGTCAAAAGACTCCGTCACCGCCCTGCCATTGCCCTCTGGTGCGGGAACAACGAATGCGAGGAGGGCTGGTTCCACTGGGGCTGGAAAGAGCAGTACCCGGCGACGGTCTGGAATGATTATGAAAAAATCTTCCACCAGATCCTCCCGCAGACGATCGAGAGGCTCGACCCCAGCCGGGCTTACTGGCCGAGCTCGCCCCACTCGGAGAAGGTCGGCGAGCCGCGTTCGGAGGAGTCTGGCGACATGCACTACTGGGGAATCTGGCACGGCCAGGAGCCCTTTAAAGAATACAGGAAGAAGTTCCATCGCTTCTTCAGTGAATTCGGATTCCAGTCGTTCCCGCCCCTCGAGACGGTGAAGACGTTCACCCTGCCCCAGGACTGGAATATCACCTCCCCGGTCATGGAACAGCATCAGAAACACCCCATGGGCAATCGCCTCATCCTTCTCTATCTGCTCGACCATTACCGGCTGCCGAAAGACTTCGAGTCCCTTCTCTGGGTGAGCGAAGTCCTGCAGGCGGAGGGCATGAAGACGGCCGTCGAGCATTTCCGGAGCCAGATGCCTCGCACTATGGGCGCCCTCTACTGGCAGATCAACGACTGCTGGCCGGTGGCCTCCTGGTCAGGTATCGATTACACCGGCACCTGGAAGGCCCTCCATTATTATGCCAAAAGATTTTACAATCCGGTGCTGGTCGTGCCTGTTGACGACGACAAAAATCTCCGCATCTTCAGCATTTCCGACCTGGGCCAGCCGCTCGACGCTGAGCTGCATCTGGGAGTTTTCACCTATGACGGGACCGCCGTCCAGCAGGCCAAGACGCCCATCCGGCTCGACCCGCGCAGCAGCCGCCTGGTCGCCAGCAAGCCGCTCGAAGAATTGCGCAGCGGCCTTCAGCCCAACGAGGTCTATCTGGTCTGCGAATTGAAGAAGGGCGAGACGACGCTCAGCTCGAGCGTTTTCCATTTCTCGGAGCTCAAGAGAGTCGAGCTTCCCCAGCCCGAGATTCGGCCGGAGGTCTTGGAGAAGGACGGCCGGCCGTTCGTCCGGTTGCAGGCTACGAAGTTTGCCAAAAACGTTTATCTTTCCGCCGCCGGGATCAAGGGCCGGTTCAGCGATAATTTCTTCGACCTCGTTCCTGGCCGGAGTTGCGAGGTCGAGTTCGTCTCCGACCAGCCGGTGAGCGCGGAGGAGCTCAGGCAGAGCTTGAAAATCATCTCCTTGAGGGATACCTATTGAGCCGCCGCCGGACTCTTCTGCTTCTGCTTGTCATCCTGCTGGCCGGGATGTGTTCCCGGCGGTCGACCGCCCCGGAGAATCTGGAACCGGAATCACAAGCCCTGACCAAGATCGTCATGGGCTATTATCCGGCCTGGAAGAAAGGGGCCTATGATTATAGCCGGCTCAGATATGAGCACCTGACGCATATCGCCCACGCTTTTACCAAGCCTGATGCCGATGGCCATCTCATCGTCGACGATGATTATATCTATCCGGAGCTTGTCGATGCGGCCCACCGGAACGACGTCAAGGCTATCATGAGCATCGGCGGCTGGGGGAACTGTGAGGGATTCCCGGGGATGGCCGCTTCCGTTGAGACGCGAGCCCGGTTCATCTCCCAGGTTCTCGCGTTCCTTAAGGCCAATCATTATGACGGGGTCGATATCGACTGGGAGTTCGTCTCCAACCCGGCCGAACAGCTGAATTTCGTCCTCTTCATCAAGGAGCTATCGGCAGCCCTCAAGACGGAGAGCCCGCCGCTCGAACTCACCATGGCCGCTCCCTCCGGCCATTATTGGGGAAAATGGATCAGCTATGAAGAGGTCGTCGGCTGCTTCGATTTCATCGCTGTCATGACCTACGACTACCACGGCGAATGGAGCGACCACTCGGGACACAACTCCCCGCTCTACTCCTGTGCCGGCGACACCTGTGGTTCCTGGCATGACAGCTTTCTCTACCACATTTCCCGGGGCATTCCCCGTGAGAAGCTCTTGCTCGGCCTGGCTTTCTTCGGCCGGTCGTTTGACTGTCCGGAGTTCTACCAACCGTTCCGGAGGAGCCTGCAATACGGATATGATGAGATCGTCGAGCTCCGGGATTCGGGCTGGGTCTTTTTCTGGGATGACTGCGCCCATGTGCCTTTCCTCCGGAAGCCGGACAAGAGCGTTGTCCTCTCCTATGATAATGAGCAGTCGGTCGCCCTGAAGTGCCGGTATGTCAAGGAGAACGGGGCCGCCGGCGTCATCATCTGGGAACTGACCCAGGATGATTCCCGGGGGGAACCCGCTCTCTTGAAGCGCGTCGGCGAAACCTTCAGAACAGGTCAAAGCACGCCTTAATATGAAGAGCGGAGACATAAAAAGGAGTCAGCGTCATGATCGTCAAAGCGAAGGGCTATTGGAAATCAGGGATTTTATTTTTCGTTTTGCTCTTGATCGCGGCGTCGAGTTCCGGACTCTCGCTCGAAAAGCAGAAGGATTTCTATCCCGTTTCCGTCTGGTATGCGGGGGGGAAGGCCCGCGCGCCGATGCTCGAGAAAGTGACGGCTGATTCCCCACGCCTGTGGAAGAAGGACCTGGAGCAGATCAAGAGCCTCGGCTTCAACACCGTCCGCTGCTGGATCGAATGGACGAATTGCGAGCCCGTCGAGGGCCGGTATGATTTCAGCGCCCTGCGCACGCTTGTCGACTTGGCCGAGCAGGTGGGTCTGAGGGTCATCGTCCAGGTCTATATCGACTCGGCTCCCGACTGGGTGGGGAGAAAGTACCCGGATTCCAAGTTCGTGGCGTCGAACGGCCTGGCCGTCGAATCGCAGGCGGCACCCGGGTTTTGTTTCGACCACCCCCAGGTGCGGGCGAAGATCCTCCAGTTCTTCAGCGAGGCGGCCAAGGTGGTCAAAGACCGGCCGGCTTTCCTTGGTTGGGACCTCTGGAGCGAACCCCACATCATCAATTGGGCGGAAATCTATTATCTCGGGGACCTCGAGAACCTCCAGTTCTGCTACTGTCCCTCGAGCCTGGCCAGGTTCCGGGAATGGCTCAAGGCGAAATACCAAAACCTCGCCAATCTCAACAAGGCCTGGTACCGCACCTTCGAGAGCTGGGAGGAGGTCGACCCGCCCCGTTTCGGGACGATCCTGACCTACACCGATTACATCGATTGGAAGAACTATATCTCCGACAAGCTGGCCGAGGACCTGGAGATGAAAGCGGAGGCGGTGGAGGCGGTCGTCCCCGGGGGAGTCGTGACCAGCCACTCGGCCATCCCCGGGATCTTCAGCCGGCCCGCCTGGAGCGGCACGCCCGACGACCGCAAGATGGCCGCCGCGGTCGATTACTACGGAGTTTCGATCTACCCCAAGCATGCCTGGACGGTCCGGCCCTGGTCGCCGTTCTTCCGGGCCGCAGGGAACGATTTCATCCGGTCGATGAGCTGGGCCAACGACGGCTTTTACATCGGCGAGCTCCAGGCCGGCTACGGCGTCTTCGGGATGAAGCTGAGTGTTCCGGTTGTCGGGGCCGACCTCCGCGACTGGATGTGGTCAGTGGTCTCCTGCGGAGCCCGGGCCGTCAACATCTATGCGTATTACCCGATGAGCTCGGGGTATGAAGCCGGGGGGTACGGGCTGATGGAGCTGGACGGGAAAGTCACCGAGAGGGCGGTTGCAGCCGGGAAGATCGCCCGGGTCATCACTGAGAACATGGATCTTTTCCTGAAAGGCCGGCCTCCGCGGGCGGAGGTCGCCATTCTTTACAATCCGCTCTCCCATATGGTCGGCGGCCAACAGGCCTTCACCGGTGAGGGACAGCCGGTCGGGGTTAATAACCTGAGCGAGTCTCTTCAGGGCATCCACAGAGCTTTTTTCGAGAGGCATATCCCGGTGGACTTCCTCCACGTCATGGACCTCACCCCGGAGCGTTGGCGCCGCTACAAGCTGCTGGTCGTCCCTTATCCGGTGATGATGTCCCAGGCGGACGTGAAAAAGCTTATCGCCTATGTCGACGGCGGGGGTACGCTCCTTACCGAGGCGCGCTGCGGCTGGGTCGATGAGCGCGGCTTCTCCGCCGACATCATCCCCGGCGGCGGGCTGCACGAGGTTCTCGGCTGCCGGGAAGCCGACCTCATGCCGCTCCAGAAACCGTCGACGCTCCGGATCAAGGGAACCCACGAGGCGATGCCTTTGCTCCGGGACGGAGACAGGCTCGACACGCTGTTTTTCGAGGAGGGATTTGAGCTTCTCGGGAGCAAGGCGCGGGTCCTGGCCGAATTCGAGAACGGCCGGCCGGCGATCGTCTATGCCCGGCAGGGAGAGGGGAGGGCCATCATCGTCGGTTCGTTCATCGGCTCGGCCTATCACCATTTCGGAAATCCCAACAACGGGAAATTTTTAGCCGGGCTGGCCGCCTGGCTGAAGGTCACCCGGCCGGTCGAAGTTACAATCGCAGAGGGCGATGTTCTCGTGGAAGCGAGGCTGCTGGAAGCAGAAAACCGGCGGTTGCTCTTTGTCTTCAACCGCGGCGAGAAGCCGGCAACGACTGAGATTGCCGTCGCCCTGCCGGATAAAAGCGATCGGGCGATGAACCTGGAGACCAAAGAGACCATCCCGTCTCAATTTAAGGAGGGCCGGTTGCACTTTACAAAAGTCCTCGAGCCCGGCGAAGCCTGGGTCGTCCTGTTGGATTGAAATGTAGGGACATGAACCGAATTTTTTAATTCGGTATCGTGTCCCTACATTTCTCTTAAAGCGAGGATTAATTGAATCGTCAAGCAAAGCAAGAATACTGCGGCGGGATCGATGTCGGCGGGACCAAGATCTCGGCTGCCCTGTTCACGGCCCAGGGCTGGATGTCCGGCCGGAGGAGGATCCCGACCGACCGGGGATCGCCGGAAAAACCCGTGCGCCAGATCATCGGGATCATCCGCAGCCTCGAGGATCAGGCCCGGCGAAAAGACGGATGGCTGCGGTCCGTTGGCATCTGCATCCCCGGAGTCGTCTTCGCCCGGAGCGGCCGTGTCTGGGCCCCCAATATCCCGGGGTGGGATCACTTCCCGCTCCGCAACCGGCTGGCGGTCAAAACGAAGACGACACTGCTCCTGGACAGCGATCGCAGCGCCTATGTATTGGGCGAACAGTGGTGCGGCGCCGCCAGAGGGAAAAAGGACGTCGTTTTCCTCGCGGTGGGGACGGGAATCGGCGCCGGAATTCTCTCCGGAGGGGGGCTTATCCGAGGCAGCGGGGATATCGCCGGGGCGGTCGGCTGGTTCGCCCTCGACCCGCGCTTCCGGGAAGAGTACGCGACCATGGGCGGCTTCGAAGCGGAATCGTCGGGGGGCTCTATCGGCCGGAAGGCCAGAGAATTCCTCCGGGCGGGCGAGATATCGCTCATTAGAGATATGGTGAAAGGGAAGATCGACAGGGTGGCCGCAGAGACCGTGGTCGGCGCGGCCCGGGCGGGAGATGCCCTGGCGCATCACATTTTGGAGAGGGCCGTCACCTACCTAGGAATGGGCATGGCCAACATCGTCAGCATCCTGAACCCGGAGATGATCGTCCTGGGGGGCGGGCTGTTTCAGGCAGCCGACCTCCTGCTCGGGCCGGTCCGGAAGGAATTCAAGAGGTGGGCCCAGCCCCTGGCCGCGAAAAAAGTCAGGATCGAGCTCTCCGCCCTGGGTGAAGATACGGGACTCTGCGGTGCCGCCAAGCTGGCCTGGGACAGTATCGGATGAACCTGGATGCCTGCAAAATCCCCCTCTCCTCTATCCTCCCCACCCGGGGGGAGGAAACGGGCGGTGCATCCACATATCCTCCTCCCCTGGTGGGAGGAGGTCGGGAGGAGGGGGATTTTCATCATTTGCGGTGGCCCGCAGGGCCATCAATAGATAATGGAGGATGGAAATGTCGTCTTTTGAGTATCTTAATAAGATCCAAGGGATCATCGAGACCATTAAGACAGAAGAATTGAACAACATCCAGGCGGCCGGCCGGATCATGGCCCGGTCGGTCGAGCGCGGGGGAAGAATCTATGCCTATGGAACGGGCCACTCCGTGATCCCGGTCCTCGACCTCTATCCGCGCTATGGCAGTTTTGTGGGATTTTATCCGCTCTACGATCCGCGGTTGATGTGGTTCAACGTCATCGGCTCGGGCGGGGCGCGGGAGCTGCTCTGGCTGGAGAGGCGGGAAGGATATGCCAAGGTCTTCCTCCAGAGCTATCATCTGGAGCCGCGGGACTGCCTCATCGCCTTTTCCCATGGCGGGCTGAACTCGGCCGCGATCGAGGTGGCGATGGAGGCCAAGGCCAAGGGGCTCAAGGTCATCACGGTCTCCTCCCACGCCAACCGCAAGATCTCGAAACCCCGGCATTCGTCCGGAAAGTGCCTCTCCGACCTGGCCGACGTGGCCATCGACAACTGCACGCCGCACGAGGATGCGCTCGTTGACGTCGGGCGAAGGGAAAAGGTGGCCGCCGGCTCGACGGCGGCGGCGGTCGTCATCGCCATGTCGCTCGTCGCTGAGGCTGCGGCCATTCTGGCCAAGAAGAAGAAGCTTCCGCCGACCTTCGTTTCGCCGAACGTCCAGGGTGTTCCCAAGGGGCACATGGACAAGGTCTATGAAGCGTTCTCGGAATTCTATTACGCCCGGCCGTGGAAGCGGCGGAAGCCGGGAAAGAAAGCTCGCCGCCGATGAAAAAAGAAGCCGCGAAGACGAACCCGGCATCCGGCGGCGTTCGTCGTCTGGTCTTTTCGGCCTGGGCCGGGATCTTCGTCTTCGGCCTGGTCATGGCCATCCTGGGTGCGATCCTGCCGTCCCTTTTCGAGCGTCTCGACTTCAACAAGAGCGAAGCCGGCAACCTCTTCTTTTTCATGAACCTGGCCATGCTCGGGATGTCGGTTGTCTTCGGGCCGATCGTCGACCGGTTCGGATACAGAATCTTCCTGGCACTCTGCTCTCTGCTCGTCGCGGTCTCCTTCTTTTTTTTCACTGTGGCCCCGACATATTCCTTTCTTGTCGCGGCGGCGGTGCTTCTCGGTATCGGCGGGGGAGGGCTCAACGGCGGGTCGAACGCCCTGACCAGCGACCTCAATCCCGAAAGCCGGAGCGCCGCTTTGAATCTGTTGGGTATTTTCTTCGGGTTCGGGGCGCTGCTCATCCCCTTGCTCATTGGGACACTCCTTGGAATCCTCGGCCTCAATACGATCCTGGTTGTCGCCATCGTCCTCAGCCTGATCCCCTTTGTCTTCTTCCTCTTGTTGCGCTTTCCGCCGGCCAAGCAGGCCCAGGGATTCCCGCTGCGCCTGGCCGCCCGGGTCGTCGGCAGTCCGCTTCTCTGGCTGTGCGGCTTGTTGCTTTTCTTCCAGTCCGGAAACGAGTTCACGATGGGCGGCTGGATCTCCACTTACCTCAACGAGCATTTCCTGTTTTCTCCCAGGACCGCCGCCCTCGTTCTTTCCGGATACTGGGGGTCGATGATGCTCGGACGGCTGATCGTCTCCCGCAGGCTGGTCAAGGTCCTGAAGAACGAGACGCTGGTCCTGGCCAGTGCGGTCCTGGCCCTGGCCGCGACCGCCCTGGTCGCCGCGGCGCCTTCAGGACCGCTGGCCGCGCTCGGCGTCGTCCTGACCGGCCTCGGGTTTGCCGCCATCTTCCCGACGACCCTGGCCATCGCCGGAGAGGCCTTCTCCGATCTCACCGGAACGGCCTTCAGCGTTATCTTTATGATCGCCCTGGCCGGAGGGATGATCGCTCCCTGGCTCACCGGGAAAGTGGCCGACGCGTCGGGCCTCCGCACCGGCCTCATCATCCCGGTCGTGTGCTGTGGGATGATCATCCTGATTCAGCTTCTGATCATGAGCACGCAGAGACGAAGGAAGATGGCGGCCTAGCGGCTAAGAGAAGACGCATCGTTTAAGGTGGAGAATGAAGAGAATCGTTTTCAAGGGGAGCCTGGTCCTGGCCGAGAAGATCCTGGAAAAAGGCCTGGTCGTCGTCGAAGGGGAGAGGATCGTCGGCGTCTTTCCCTCTGCCGAAGGGCGAGCACTCGAAGGATCTGATGTTGTTGATCATGGCGATCGCTATATCTCCCCGGGGTTGATCGACCTTCACCTTCATGGCGCTATGGGAAGTGATGTCATGGACGGCAGCGTCGCCGGACTGCAGGAGATCGCTGTCCATCAGGCGCGGAACGGCGTGACGGGGTTTGTGGCCACAACGCTGGCTGCGCCCCTGCACCTCATTCGAGAGGCGGTGATGGGCGTTAAAGCGGCGCAGATCAAACCCCTGCCTTCTGAGATCTTGGGGATCCATCTCGAGGGGCCGTTCCTGAGCTTCGAGAAGAAAGGGGCGCAGAACCCGGAGTTCATCAGGCCGATCGACCCGGAGGCCATGAGTACGATCCTGGAGTTGTCCGGCGGGCTCAAGACCATCATCACCGTCGCTCCCGAAATCGGAGACAACCTGAGTTTTGTCCCGGCCTTCAGAGATAATGGTCTGACCGTTTCGATCGGGCATTCGGCTGCGGCCTACGAGCTGGCCATGACCAGTTTTGAGCGGGGGATAACACATGCCACTCACCTTTACAACGCGATGAGCGGGTTCCTGCCGCGGGAACCGGGTGTCATCGGCGCCGTGCTCGATTCCGGCGGGGTGACGGCCGAGCTTATCGCCGACGGCATCCACGTCCATCCGGCGGCCCTGCGGCTGGCGATCCGGCAGAAGGGAATCGATAGAATCTGCCTGATCACCGACAGCCTGAACGCCGCCGGCCTGGGCGAAGGCGAATACCGAGTCGGCGGCCTCGACGTTGTCGTCAGGAACGGCCAGGCCCGGCTCAAGGAAAGCGGCGCGCTCGCCGGAAGCATCTTAACGCTGAATCAGGCGGTCAAGAACGTGATCGATTGGACGGGAGTATCGGTCCCCCAGGCGGTGCGCATGGCCTCCCTGAATCCGGCCCGCGTCCTCGGCTTAGACAGCCACATGGGGAGCATCGAAGGAGGCAAACTGGCCAACCTGGCCGTTTTCGACCGGGATTTCAGCATCGTCACAACAATCTTGCGCGGCTGCCGCACTTTTGGATGACGCTCCCTGATGTGCCACCCTTCCTCTCCCTTGAAAAGAATAGGTATGAAAATTAGGATGTTCCGGTGACATGCTAAGATGTCTCTTGCTTGGGAGGTCCGGATGAAAGAATCCAAAAAGAATTCGCGTTTCCAAAATGGAATGACCCGAATTCTGTTAGCCTGCGGGGTAGCGCTCTGTACTCTTTGGAACTTCGGCGAGAGCACCCCTGTGTCTTTCTACAAAAATCCCGAGGAGAGCGTCCGTACGACCCTCCTCAGCCGGCACCTGGACTTGTTGATCGAGAAAGCGATCTGCGATGAGAAAGGCCGGGAGATTGACGGCCGGCTCGGCCGGATCATCCAGGAAGCTATGGCCAAGGGTATGAAGTCCGATCGGCAGATCATAAACCATGTCGTCGAGGAATTGAATTATACGCCGGCCAACCTCGGCCTCTTTCCCGAGTGCGCCTTCGACCGGCCGATCGGTCATACTCTCGGTTGGTACGGCAAGACCGTTGCGCCCGGCAATATCGAGGCTCGGGCCGAGGGCAGCGCCTGCCCCGCCGGCGGGATAGGGGCCGGCTCCTTCGAGTGGACGATGAGCGGGCATTACCGCTACTGGTTCCTGAAATCCGGCTGGATGATCGATGACACGGTCTGGGCCGACCAGTTTCATGTCTTCATGAAGCAAGGGAACAAAACGATCGCCCAGACCCTGTCGACGGGCTCTCCGCCGGCCGGTTCATTGCAGGGCTGGAAGTGGGAATACCCCGCGGGAAAAGGGAGCTACTACGCCCTCTTTCCCAAGTCCGGGTTCTCGTATGAGCGGAGCGAAGCGTTCCCCGTCAAGCTGGCCGTCACCCAATTTTCCCCGGTTATTCCCCACAATTACAAGGAGACGAGCTATCCCATCGCCGTCTACAAGTGGATCGCCGAAAATCCCTCCGCCGAGGCGGCCGAGGTCAGCGTGATGTTGACCTGGCAGAACATGATCGGCTGGGAGGCGGCGCCCAAAGAAGGTTCCGCCGATTTCGTCTGGGACAGGAAAAGCCACGGGAACAGCAACATGGTCGTCCAGGATGGTCCCAGAAAGGGAATCGTCTTCCAGAAAAACGGGGCGGACCTCAGGACGGGGAACGCCATGTCCGGCTCGATGTGCATCGCCGCGGCCGAGGTTCCGGGCAAAACCGCCGTCTCCTTTCACGCGGATTTCGACCCGGCCAAGGACGGGAGCGAAATCTGGACCGCCTTTTCCACCAACGGGACACTCTCCAACTCCACGGCTTCCCGGACGGCCTTGACTCAGGATGAGCTCGCCGGGGCGATCGCCGTCAAAATGACGCTCGGGCCGAGGGAGCGCGTCGAATTTCCGCTCGTTATCGCCTGGGACCTGCCTTATTACGAATTCGAAAAAGGCGTGAAGTACCGGAAGAAATACACGGACTTCTTCGGGGCGTCGGGCGACCGGGCCTTCGTCATCGCCGGCGAAGCCCTGCAAAAGTACAAGGACTGGGAGAAGGCGATCGACGAATGGCAAGCCCCCATCCTCGCCGATTCCCGTCTTCCGGGCTGGCTGAAACAGGCCCTTTTCAACGAGCTCTATATCCTGGCAGAGACCAGCATCTGGGACGCCTCGACGGGCCTTCATACCTATCTCGAGAGCGCCGACTACCTCATGTACGGGACGTTTGACGTCGATTCTTACTGCTGGCACATCCTGAAATTGTGGCCGGAGCTTGAAATGAACAACATCCGCTTCTTCGCCCGGAGCGTGGAGATGGAGGACCCGGCCTTTAAGGTGTACGAATATCCGAATGTTTTCAAGAACGAAGTGCCTCCTGAAAAGATGTCTTACTATTGGAATACAAACAAAGTCCGCGGGATGATGCCACACGACCTCGGCTCCCCTCGGCTCCGTCCCTGGGTGGTGCTGAATGCGTTCGACTGGCAGAACGGCAATGTCTGGAAAGACCTGAATCCCAAATTCCCGTTGCGCGCCTACCGGGACTTTTTAGCCACGGGAAGCAAGGACTATCATCTTCTGGCTGATGCTTTCCGGACTTCGGTCATCGCCCTGGATACCCTCGAAAAACGCTTCGGCCACCCCGACACCCACATCCCCTTGAACGAAGGCATTCCCGACCAAACTTACGACACCTGGAAGATGAAGGGAGAAAGTGCTTATGTCACCATGCTCTGGCTGTCCGCCCTGAAATCGACCTGGACGATGGGCCAGCGGCTGATCGAGCACGGTGTGGCCGAAATCAACGGCTCGGATATCCAAGCGGCCATCGCCAAATACCAAGCCTGGTTTGAGACCGGCCGAACCGCCCTGCGGAAACTCTGGAACGAGGATGGCGGCTATTTCAACATCGACGCCGCCACCGACGACATCATGACGGACCAACTCTTCGGCGTTTGGTATTCGGATATGCTGGGGCTGGAGGATGAGGAAGTCCGGAGGATCATCACCCGCGAGCAGGCCCGACGGGCGCTGCGGACGATTTTCGAGAAGAATGTCCTCGGCTTCTGCGGGGGCCTGATGGGCGCGGTCAACGGCCGGAAGAGCGACGGCCGCCAGCTCTTCAGCCAGCAGGGGGACGAAGTCTGGGTGGGGACGGCCTACGCCTTTGCGGCCAACTGCGCCCTCCACGGCTTGAGAGACGAGGCGCTCCACACGGCCTTCGGGATCTACCACGTCGTCTACAGCCCCTTCGGACAGGGCTATTTCTTCAAAACCCCGGAAGCCTATCTCGATCCCGGGGAAGCCGTCTGGAACAACCCGACCGCTAAAAACGGCGAGCGTCTGTTCCGGGCGATGAAATACATGCGGCCCGGAGCGGCCTGGGCCCTCTACGAGGCGCTGTTGAAAATCGTCTCCTGAAGCGCTATCTTAATATTTGGCTGCCTAAGATTCGAAGATGACTCTAAGAAAAGTCGTTCTATTGGCCGCCGTTCTGGCCGCGGGAATCATCCTCTGGCTGTTCTTGCGTCCCGAAAAGAGCCCGGCGGCCCGGGTCGAGAAACTCTGGTCCGAGAGCGGCGTCGGGAAGCCCAATGTCATCCTGATCACTCTGGATACAACACGCGCTGACCACCTCGCCTGCTACGGGTATCCCAATGTGAAAACACCCCACCTAGATTCTCTGGCCCGCAGGGGAGTCCTCTTTGAACAGGCCGCCACGAACTCGCCGCTGACTCTCCCGGCCCACTGCTCGATCATGACGGGCATGTACCCGACCTATCATGGTGTCCGGATCAACGGGAACACGGCTCTCAACGACGAACAGACGACGATCGCCGAGGTCCTTTCCGCCCAGGGCTACCGGTGCGGAGCCTTTATCGGAGCCTTCGTCCTCGACGGGCGCTGGGGGCTCAAGCAGGGGTTTGAGTACTACGACGACAAGTTCGACCTGAAAAAATACAAGCACCTCGACCTCGGGGCCGTTCAAAGGCCGGGCAACAAGGTCATGGATGCCGCTCTCGACTGGCTGGACGAGCAGAAAAACTCACCGTTCTTCGCCTGGATCCATCTCTATGATCCCCACACTCCGTATGAACCTCGGGAACCCTATTTGTCCGAATATCGCCCGAGGGGTCTTGTCGGCTTGTACGACGGCGAGATCGCCTTCATGGATGAGCAGATCGGACGCTGTCTCAGCTGGCTCGAGGCCAACGGCTTGGACAAAAGCACGGTGCTCGTCCTCGTCGGCGACCACGGCGAAGGTCTGGGGAGCCACGGCGAGGGAACGCACGGCTATTTCATTTACGATTATGCCGTCCACGTGCCGCTCATCATCGCGACGCCTTTTGAGAGCCTGGGGGGCGTCCGCGTTCCTTCTCAGGTCCGCGTCGTCGACATTTTTCCAACCCTCATTGATATCCTGGGTGCTCCCCCTCCTACCGAAACGCACGGCCGCTCCCTCCTTCCGGTGATGTTCCGGCCGGAAAAGGAAGAGGACGGTTTCGCCTACGCGGAATCCATGTCTCCGAATCTTCAATTCGGCTGGAGCTCTCTCCACGCCCTGCGAACGACGCAGTACAAATATATCCAGACTCCAAAAGCGGAGCTCTATGACCTCTCCCGGGACGCCGGCGAGCAGACCAATCTCTTGTTGCAGAATCCGAATGTTGTCCGCGAAATGAAAGATTCGTTGGGTCGGCTTATAGAAGAAACGAGCCGGGATGCGCCGACGCCTCAAGCGGCCAACCTGGATAAAGAAACCATGGAAAGGCTGTCCGCGTTGGGCTATGTCGGAGCTCCCGTCGCGACCAAAAAGGCGTCCGATACAGCGGGACCCCTTGCCGACCCCAAAGATAAGCTCCCTGTTTTCCAGGCCGTCACGGCGGCCGGCGAATTGGTCTTGGAAGAAAAGTACGCCGAAGCCGCCGTCAGGCTGGAGTCTGCACTCCAAGAGGAGCCGATGATTCCTCAGGCGCTGCTGGTTCTATCGACCTGTTACGTGGAACTGGGGAGAACGGAGGAGGCGAAGGCCAAGCTTGAGCTCGTCTTGAAAGAAGACCCGGAGAGCATTCCCGCCCTGATCAGCATGGCCAATATTCTGCTCGAGGAGAAGAAAGATAAGGATGTCATCGCCCTCTGCAAGCGAACGCTTTCCTTGGACGAACGAAATACCCAGGCCCATGTGCTCATCGGCGAGATCTATCTGGGGGAGCTGAAGTACAGCGAAGCGCTCCCTTACCTCGAGAAAGCGGTCGAGATCCAGCCGAAAGTCACCCGGAGCCGCCTGACCCTGGGAGCATGCCTATTGGGACTCAAGCAATACGACAGGGCGGAAGCAGAGGTCAAGCAGGTCATCCAGGAAGCCCCGAAATACCCCCTGGCCCATTTTAACCTGGGGCTTCTCTATGAGGAAACGGGAAGGTTCGAAGAGGCCCGGGCGGCCTACGCCGAGGAGGTCGCCAACTATCCCGGCGAGTTCAAGGCCCGGTTTAACCTTGGGAAGCTCCTTTTCAAGCTTGGAGACAGACCCGGCTCTCTGGCGCAAATCCGGGAGGTCGTCAAGTTAACCCCCAAATTAGCGGAAGGCCATCTTCTGCTCGCCCGCGGCCTTCTCTATGAGGATGTCCCCCTCGAAGAGGTCCAGGTGGAGGTCGAGAAAGGGCTCTCTCTGGCTGAAACGGATGACCTCAAGGCCCTCGGCTATTTTCTCCTGGCCGATATCTACAACCGCCGTCAGGAGCCGGAGAAAGTGAAAGACGCCCTGAGAAAAGCCAACGCCTTCAAATCCAATAGGAGTGTCCGATGAGATATCGCATTCCCCGAAGTATCCTGGTTTTGATCGCCCTTTTTGTCCTGGCCCAGTTCCATCCCGTCCACGGCCAATACCGCGAATACTACTTCTACGGGAAGGTCCTCGACCCGCAAAAAGAACCCCTGGCCGATGTCGAGATCTTGCTCCGGGATGTCGAGACGAGCCGAAGCTACAGCGTAAAGACCAATAAAAATGGCGAGTTCAAGCTGGCCGGCCTGCCCCACGGCATCTACCGGGTCACCATCGAGAAAGAAGGATACGCCCCGAAAGAGGACGAATGGAGGTTCACGATACGTCAGGACACCATGCAGAAGGTCGAGATCCCTCCGGTGACGCTCGTCTCCGAGGTCGAGCTCCAGAAAGCGATGAGGCTGCAGGAGATGCAGGGTGAGATCAAGGAGGCGTTCGAAAAGATCAGGCAGAGGGATTACGACGGGGCCATCGCTATGCTCAAAAGTGCTTTGGCCAAGGATCCCAAGGATCCTAATGCCCTTTATCTTATCGGGATGAGCTACTCCAAAAAGCAGATGTATCCGGAGGCCATCGAGGCCCTGACCAAGGTCGTCCAGTTGGCCCCGAAGTTTCCCCCGGCGCAATTCGAACTGGCCATCTGCTATCAAAACCAGGGGGACAAGGACAAGGCGCTCGAGTTCTACAGGAAAACGCTCGACCTGGACCCCAACAATCCCGACGCCGCCTATAACGCCGGTCTGATCCTCTTCGGGGAGAACCGGGTGGACGAGGCCCTAGCCTTTTTCGAGAAGGCGCTGGGCCTGAAACCGGGCGATTCGGCCTACCTGGAGATGGCCGGGAGGTGCTATATCAACGGGGGGGATTTTCCCAAGGCCATCGAGTATCTCGAGCAGGCCAAGCTCGGCCTCACGGACCAGGAAAGGCTCGAGTTCTTGGAGGGCTTGATTTCCAAACTCAAGGAAGAAATCAGAAAATAGGCTCCGCTATCAGCAAAGAAATCCGGCTTGACAAAAGGAAAAAGAAGTCATATTAGTATTTTATGGAGTTCTGGCGGGGATATCTATAAAGACAGGTGTTGATAAGATATGAATAGGGCTGCCTGGGAGGAGGTAGAATCGAGGTGATCTCAGCGAAAAGGCTCAGGGTTGTTTCTGCCGGATCCTCCGGAAGAGACAGAGTTTTAGGCAGAGAACAAAGACAGGAGGGAAGAATGCTTAAGTTAAAAAAATTCCTGTTCGTGACTTGCTTCCTCATTCTTTGCTTCACTTTTATGAGTGTGAGCGTTGTCCGGGCGCAGTCAGTCCTAGAGGGCAAGCTGACGGGGACGGTCACAGATGATAAAGGTGAACTCCTTCCCGGAGTGACGGTAGAGATTACAGGCCCTACCATAATGGGAAAAAGATCCGCCGTTACATCGGCCAGAGGAAGCTACGTCTTCCTTAACGTTCCTCCCGGGACATTTACGCTGACGGCTTCGCTGCCCGGATTTAAAACCTACCTTCAAGAAAATATCATCCTCGGAGCGGCCAGCAGCGTCGATGTCAAGGTGGTCATGCAGATGGGAGCGATCGAAGAGCAGGTCACGGTCATCGCTTCAAGCCCGATCGTCGATGTCAAGACCTCGACGGTCGATTCCAGGCTGGACGGAGAGTTATTGGCCAGGCTCCCGACCAGCCGGGATGCGTTCTACGACTTGTCCTTGACGACGCCGGGGATGTTCGACGTCGCCAGCTCCGGGTCCTGGCTCCCCAGCCCGACGGCCTACGGCGGCTCCAGCATGGAAAACGTTTTCCTCGTCAACGGGGTCAACACCACCAATCCCCGCGGCGCAGCCTTCGGGTCGCTGGTCAAAGTCAATTACAATGCGGTCGAGGAAGTCCGGATCGTCGCCCTCGGCTCCAAGGCGGAGTACGGGAGTTACTCCGGCGCGGCGATCGATGTCCTGACCAAGTCCGGGAGCAACACCTTCCACGGCAACGCGGCTTACTACACGGAACTCAAGGGCTGGTTCGAAACCAACCAGCCGGCCGACGGTCCACTGGCGGGTGACGGTTGGCTCTTCGTCCAACCGGGGGACGTCCTCGCCGGCACGACGAAGACGAACTGGGAAGGAAACTTCACCCTGGGCGGGCCCATCCTCAAGGACAGAGTCTGGTTCTACGGCGCTTTCGACTACATCCGGGCCGATTCGCTGCCCGTGAATTGGAGTCTGCTCAACACCTACACCGGACGGTACTTTGACGCCAAGATTTCCGCTGAGCCTCTCAGAAACCACAGGGCCTGGGTTAACTATCATTATGAATATAACACAGGCAGGGGTTGGAGCTGGGGCTCGGAACCTGAGTGGGACACCACCATGACCTATGGTCCCGACACGTACAATAACACGCTTTCAGCCCAGTGGCAGTTCCTGCCAACGAGCAACATGATCTTCACGGCCAAGTACTTGGGTTTCTGGACCGACGACCAGCCGCATATTCCGGAGGGCGGCGTCGGCCATCCCGGCTACATCAACTGGTGGAAGTGGGCTACCCAGTACGGGATCGCCGGGGATTTCCCCTATGTCGAAGCCCAGAAATCCACCCGTCAGACCGTCCAGGCGGACATGTCCTATTATGCCGAGGATTTCCTCGGGGAACACGACATCAAGTTCGGCGCCCAATACACCAAGGGCCGGGGCAACTGGATGGGCGGCTATTTCCAGAACTACGCCAACTTCACCTATCCCTTGGGAGGCTGGTGGGGATATGACACCGGCCGGATAAATATCGACTATCTCAAGGCCTATACCTGGTATGCCAACAACGCCGTCCAGGACGGCCTCCTTTTCTACAACAACAAGGTCGAGATGAACCCGTTCCTGACGGTGCGGACCGCGGATTCACTGGGTTTCTTCATCGATGACCAGTGGTCCCCGACCAAGCGTTTGACCTTTAACCTGGGCCTCCGCTACGACCGGATGACAACGAAGTACGGCGAGGGCAAGGTCTATGACTACGTGACTTCTGCCGATGAGATCAACGGGCCTCCTCCCGTTCTTCGCGACCGGGCTTCGACCGATAACATCTTCGATTTCAAGACCCTCTCGCCGCGCCTTGGGCTGACCTACCTTCTGACCTCGGACGGGAAGACGGTCTTCCGGGCGAGCTACGGCCGCTATTACATGCCGCTCGCCGTGGAATTCCTCCGCCGCTTCGGCCCGGATATGCAGATGACGAACCTGTACTATCAGATCTACATGATCCCCTGGGATATCGCCGACAGTAACGGCAACGGTTATATCGAAATCTACCCCTTTGATGGCAATCCCAGCGAACTCCAAGAGGCGGTCAGACAGATCTACGGCCGGGATCCTATTGAAGAGAGACTGTCACAGGTAGACGGTTCTTGGACGCTCAATGTCGCGCCCGGTGTCAAGGATATGTACACGGACCAGATCTCGTTGAACATTGAGAGAGAGATCGCTAAGGACTTCTCCGTCAGCGGAACCTACATCTACAAGCACGCGGCCAACTTATTCGTCAATGTTCCCATAAACAGGGAGACCGGGGAAGAGTGGGAGTACGAGAGGATTCCGTTCGAGATAGAGCCCGGAAACACTGTCAATCTCTACAGCATCATCAATAAAGACTACAATGGGGACGGTGTTGTAGATGGCTTGGATATCGCCTGGATCGGAGAGAACAATACTTTTCGTGTCGAGAACCAGCAAGCGTATGACGGGAAGAAGGCGCAGAGGACCTATCAGGCCTTGCAGCTGGTTTTCAACAAGAGATATTCCAACCGCTGGCAGGGCTTGGCCTCGATCGTCTACTCCTGGTCCAACGGCACGGCCCAGAGGACGATGCGGCAGAACGACAACATGATGGGCCCGATGGTCACCGACGACACCTGGATGGGCAACCTCAACTACACCATCAACAACATGGACGGGCCGTTGCCGTTCGTCCCCAAGCTGGAGGTCAAAGCCTCGGGGTCCTACACCGTTCCCTACGTCGAGCTCGACCTCGGTCTCCGTTTCAGGATGCATACCGGCCGTCCTGTTTGGGAGTGGCTAGGCTATCCCACGCTCACCCAGTGGGGCGGGCCTGAAGGCGCAGCCATCAATCCCGGCGGGCTCGTCAGGGTCATCACAAACACAGAGCCCACTTATTTACCGACCCTCGCCATCTTAGACCTCAGGCTCGAAAAGGCCTTCCGGATCAAGAGCTACGGTGCGGTCCATGTCGTCCTCGACATCCTCAACCTCTTCAACAGGGCGAACGTGACGAACATCGATATTGGAAATTGGGGCCGGATCACGGGCCTAACAGACGCCCGCCGGTTCCGCCTCAGCTTCATGTACCAGTTCTAGTCCACTTCCAGAACGAGCAGATAGCCTGGCGGGGGCTCCTCCCCGCCAGGCTTTTTTTCTAAGGAGTGCTCAGCAATGGTCCATTTCGCCTTCCTCGATTGGTTCTGGGTCGTCACCTTCATCCTCCTGATGACCGTCTGCGGGGTGCTTTTCTACCGGCTGGGGAAGCGCTCCATGGCCGATTTCTTCCTGGCCGGCCGCGGGCTTCCCTGGTGGCTGCCCGCCACCTCGGTGTACGCCACCCACACCGCCACGGACACGCCGATCTGGGTCAGCGGGGTGATCTATAAGTATGGATTGAGGGGGATCTGGTACACTTTCTTTTCGGCCTGGTGCGCCATCTCTGCCTTCGCCTCGACCCGCATCTTCCGGCGCTCGCTCGCCTATACCCAGGCCGAGTGGCAGACCCTCCGTTTCTCCGGAATGGGAGCGGAGCTTTTGCGCGGCTGGATCGCCGGCTGGCAGGTCTTCATGAACATGTTCGTCCTGGGCTGGGTCGGCATGGCCATGGGCAAGCTCTGCCACTATCTCTTCAACTGGCCGGAATGGCTGGGACTTATCCTCTTCTCGACGATCTGCGCGATTTACGTCTTGGCCGCCGGCTACTGGGGCGTGGTGATGTCGGACTTCCAGCAAGGCGTCATCGCCTTCCTGGTCATCGTCATCGTCTCTTTCTGGGGAATCGCCGTAGCGGGTGGTCCCCGGGGGATCATCACCAAGCTCGACGCTATGGGGCAGAGCTGGCGGCTCAATCCGTTCGCCTTTTCCGGGTTCTCGACCGGAGATTTCCCGTTCGTCTGGTTCCTGACCATGCTGGTTATCGCCGTTATCGGCGGGTTCGGGATGGGCACGGCCATCGACTGGTACCCGGAGGCCCAGCGCATCCAGTCGGCCAAGACCGTCCGCGACGCCAGCTATTCCATCTGGTCGGGGACGGCCCTGATCGTCGTCCGGAACTCGCTCTGGGCGGTGGCCATCCTGGGTTTCTTCGTCCTCTATCCGAACATCCAGGAGACGGCCCAATACGAGATGGCCTGGTACAGGATCGGGTTCGAGTACCTGCCGGTGGGCATGGTCGGCCTTTTCTTCGCCGCCGTCGTGGCCATCCACCTGTCCACCATCTCCGCCCATCTCAACCTCGGGGCCTCCTACGCCACCCGCGATCTTTACAATCACTACTTCAAGCCCAAGGCCAGCGAGAAGGAGTTGGTCTGGGTGGGGAGGATCTCGACGCTCATCCTGCTCCTCGGGTCCTTTCTCTACGGGGCGATGATGAAGGAGATCACCCAGTGGCTCATCTTCGCCCTCTGGATCATGGCCGCCGGGATCTGGCTGCCCTCCATCCTCCAGGTCGTCTGGTGGCGGTTCAATTCCTGGGGATACCTGTCCTCCTGGATCGCCAACCTGGGGCTGAGCTGGCTGGTCGTTTGGGTGCTGCCGGAATTCAAGATCATCCCCGTCCTCCCGGATTATCTCCAGTTCTGGTTGATGATGATCCTGGGAGCGTTGATCTACATCCCGATCACTTTCTTGACGAAGCCGGAGGACATGGAACGGCTGGTCAAATACTACGTCATGTCCCGGCCGCTGGGCTGGTGGAAGCCGGTCCAGATGGAGGCGGAGAGACGCGGGCTTGTGGTTGCGGCCGCCGGGCCGAAAGAAGGAGGGAACTGAGATGCTCGGGATCAAACGCCGTTGGACGGCGGCCGAAGCCGACCGTTGGACGAAAGAGGATTATCTCGTTTTTATCATCTCCCCCCTGGTCTATGTTTTGCTGGCCGTGGGCACGGCGCTCAGCCTGCTGCTGCTGTGGTACGGCTGGGTCCTCCTGGCCCTCGGAATCGCCCTCATGCTGGTCATGATCTGGATCATTGACCCCAAGCTCAAAGCGATTTCCATGGATTATGAGGTTAAGCAGAAACAGTACCTAGAGGAACTGGAAAGAATCGTCCGTTGGGAGGAATGAGATGAAACAAAGCCTGGCCGTGGTCATTGGGATGAGCATCGCCTATTTCTTTTCCTTCCTGGGGCTTCTGCTCGCCTATTATTCCTACCGGAAGAAGAGGCGGGAGAAGAAGGAGTAGCTATGGTGGGAATCATCGTTCCTGCCCTGATCTTTCTCGTCTCCTTCGTCCTGACCTACTACCTCTACCGCCATTTTTCCCGCCACCACTAACGTCGGCAGGCAACTTATTGTTATGTTGTCGTTGCGAGCGACCAAAGGGAGCGTGGCAATCTCCTCGACGGAAGGTTGAGATCGCCACGTCGCTCCGCTTCTCGCGATGACATCTATCGTTGCGTCAAAATGAGCTCGAGGAGTTTTCTGCCTTGGCTGTGGTTGCGGCAACGCTGAGGGGCGGGGCGGCG
>JBAQGA010000145.1:0-13229 GCA_049287565.1 Candidatus Aminicenantales bacterium | reverse complement strand
GCCCTATGTTCTCCACCAGTAGGAGAACTTCACAAAAACGTTATAATTGGTGCGCTCGAAGCGGCGGAAATCGTTCTGGAAGTAGTTGGTGTCGACGCCGACAAAGAAAACCGTCCCCGGCCGGAGGACATAGCTGATCAGGAAGCTCCCGAAAACTTCATCGTAGAAAAGGTTGTAGTCGACGATCGCCCGGAGAGAGAGAGTCTTGGAGATCTGGTAGGTGGTCCGCTGGCGGACGACGTTGTAATCCCAGAGCCTCTTCCCTCCCCTTTGGTCCCAAAAGGTGCTCTTGCTGAAATCAAATCCCAGCTGGAGGCGTTTGCTCGGCTTGAAGTTGAGGAAGAGTCCGGACGTGATGCCCCAACCTAGGAAGGGATCGTCGGGATCGTAGTTGATTTCATCGCCGATCTTGAAAAAAAGGCCGAAGGGCATCCAGCCGATGATGTTGTTCTCGGCCTCGATAGAGAGAGAATTTTTCTTGAAATCGATGCCCTCATACCTCTCCATGGCGTTCTCGAACTCGATGAAGGCCCGGTTGAACTCGGTGAAGCGGAGATTGACGTTGGTCCGTACCCACTTGTCCTGGGCGTCGCTCCCGAAATAGTCGTCCCGCCGCCCGACCCGCAGGCCGAAGTTGACCTGATTCAGGAATTTCTTATCGGGATAGAGGGTGAAGCTGGTGTGGGCTCCATAGACCTTGTAATCGGTGCGGTTGACGAAGCCGGAAGCCGCCTCGAAGTCGGGATGGATGGATTCCCAAAAGACTCCCGCCCCCCAGTATTTGGTGAAATAATAGAAATCGGCATACAGGGCGGGAGACAGTCCGGTCTCCTCGCCCTCGTATCGGGTTTTGGAGCCGAGGGCCTGGAAGCTGAAAAAGTACTTGTTGTTGAACTTGAGCTGGCCGTCGAACCCGGCGACGCGATTGAAGGAGCCGTCGATCTCTTTATCGGTCAGGCAGAAACCCAGGTAGGATTCTTTGAAAACATCGGCCTTGAACCGGACGATGTTGAACAGGGCCTTCTGGTCCGTGTTCTGGACACCTCCATGAATGTCCCACAGGCTCTCGGTGGGGTTGACGTCGTAAGTCGAGAGCACCCCGTAGGTCAGCCGGCCGAACTTCCCCGTGGCCTTGATCCCACCGGCGGGGTCGATGATCCGGCGGGTGTAGACCATTTCGATATCCGGAAACTGGAAGATCTCCATCCCCTCCAGGAAGAACGGCCGTTTCTCCTGGTAGCGCAGGGCGTACCTCAGGTTGACGTCGATCTGGGGAGCATCCGCCTCGATGTGGCTGAAGTCGGGATTGAGGGTGAAATCCAGTGTGTGGTCGGAGCTAATCCCGTATTTCACGTTGACCCCGGGCTGGAAGTCGAGCCCTTGGCCCTCGCGCTTCAGGGAGGTGGCGATGGGCATGATCTCGAGGTTCTTTCCCCGCTCGACCTTCCCCATGATCGAGAATTGCCCTCCCTGGGTCAGCAGCCCGGGGATACTGCGCGACATCTCCGGCCAGATGATGATCTCGCCCTTGCGGGGGATGTTGCGCCCGAGGACGATGTTCCAGATCTTCTCCTCATTGTCCGGAAATCGAAGGCTTTTGAAGGGGATGGCCATCTCCACCGTGTAGCCCTGCTCATCGATCTTTCCGCCGGACTGGAAAACGGTGTCCCAGCTGTCGTCCATGTTGTCATTGCCGCCCTCCTCCATGCGGATGGCGTCAATCTGGATGCCGAGAGGGTTGACAAAGAACGAAAAGGCCCGCCGTTTCTCGTTGAAAGTGTCCAGGAAGATGATGATCCAGTCGTCATCGATGCAGTTATCCCTGTTCGTGACGCTGGCCCGGAGCTTCTTGACCTCGGAGTCGAAGCAGCGGAAGGCCACGTAAAGGTTCTTTTCGTTGTAACCCAGGTAGGCAACCGTCTTTTCCGAGGGAACGCCTTTTTCCTTGGGAGAAAGCTGCAGGAAATTCTCAATTTTGAGGGCTTCTTGTTCCCAGATGGGGTTATCCAGGATACCGTCGATCTTGGGCGGGTGGGAAAGCTTGGGGATGATAAGGCGCTCCGGATTGAAGCCGAGGGCGGAGGCTGCTCCTGCAAAAAAGAGGACAAATGCCAGGCCAACGGCGATTTTTTCTCTTGTCATGGGCGTATCCATTCTTGCTCTTTTCACTCTTCCTTCCCGACCTATCCATCCGCACCTCAGACTGATAGACGAAAAAAGGGAGGGAAAAGTTCTATGGGGGGATTATTTCGGCGGCGGGAGCGGATCAAGCCCGGGACCGAGGATCCGGCATTCCCCGGAAGGACTGATCTTAAGGGTGATGTCCTTCCCCGCTACCCGGCAGCGAAAGAGTTCATAGCGCTCAGGCGAGTCTTTGTCCTGACCCCTTCGGCGCCACAAGACCTTCTCGACCGGATACTCCCGCTCCCCGACCACAATCGCCCGCGGCGTTTCCTGGCCCTTATAGCCGGAATAAAATACGACTTTAGTTTTCGAGTTGAAATCAGGCATTAGCTAAGCTCGAAACTTATTATACAGGATTTCCTATGATTTGAATTCACAATCACAGATTAGGATTCGGGGATGGAGGAACGACCTCGAGGGTTTAGCCTTCCCGAGGCGTTTTTCGAGGGAAGCCGCTCTTGCGGCCGCGAGGACTGTCTGAGCACGGTGGGGTCCTCAAAAAAACCAAAAAAGGGCATGCAACAAACACTGGAGTGAGGATCTACTATGCGGAGTTCCGCAGCGCCGAGAAAAACGCAGAGGGAACGGCGTGAAAAATCCGAGGGGAGCGACGACATCTCTGAATCCTGATCCCCAGAAAAGAAAAGTTGTCAAACCAAAACACCCTGATTATAATGAGGCCACTCCATGGAGGAGGAAAGCATGTCGAAAAAGATTTCTTCGCCTCAGTTCGCCGGCATCGTCATCCTGGGCGCGGTCTGGGGTTTCTCCGAAGCCGCCCTGGGGCTCGGCCTGAAGAAGTGCGCGGCGGTCGCCTCCGGCTCGATCATGACGGCGGTGGCCCTCCTGTTCATCGCCGCGGGCTGGGTCCTGGCCCGTCGCGTCACCGGCGTCGTTCTGATGGTCGCGCTGGTCACGTTGATCAAGCTGTTTGATGCCCAACTTCTCTCCCTGCCCCTGCTTCACGGCGCGGTGGCCAACCCCATCTTCGCCTTCTGGACGGAAGCCCTCGCCTTCCTGGTCATCTTCGCGCTCCTCAAGGAGTCGCTCCTGAAGAAGAGGTACGGCCAGGCGGCCCTGGGGGGAACGGCCGCACTCCTGGCCGCCAACCTGTTCCCGCTGGTCAGGTTCGCCTCCGGAATCCCGGCCTGTGTGGTTCCCGGAACGGCTTATCCGCTTGCTCTCTACTACCTCCCCTTCGCCGTCGGACTTTCGCTGGTCACGGTGCCGATCGGGTTCTGGCTGGGCGAACGGCTCTCCGTAACCGAAGCTCAGCATGAGGCGTTCGTTCGGGGGAAGGCTTTCCGTTATCTGGTCTCGCCGGCCGTACTGGCCATCTGCCTGCTCGTCATCGCCGCATTCCGGTTATCCGGCTAAGCGGGCCTGGATCATATCAACAGGAGCGCTGCGATGCGAAATACACCCAAGAAAAAGGCACGGACCGTCAGCCGGAGGGATTTCCTGAAAGGACTGGGAGGAGGGGCGGCGGGCGCCGCGCTGGCCACACGGATAAAGGGCCAGCCCGCAGCGGCGGAACAAACGGGGACGGACCTTCCTCCGGCCTTTCTCTCCAAGACCGTGGCTTTCAACGTCAATGGAAAGTCCGTTTCGGTGGACGTGGAACCCCGGGAAACGCTCCTAGAAGTCTTGCGCGACAAATTGAAGCTCACCGGCACCAAAAAGACCTGCGGCCGGGGGGAATGCGGCGGTTGCACGGTCCTTCTGGACGGCCGGGCGGTCTATGCCTGCCTTTATCCGTCGGTCCGAGCCGCCGGTAAGAATATCACGACTATCGAAGGCTTAGCCGAGGGCGAGACTCTCCATCCCGTCCAGCAGGCCTTCATCGAAAAGGATGGATATCAATGCGGCTACTGCACGCCCGGATTCATCCTGTCCACGGTCGCCCTGTTGAACCACAATCCCTCTCCGTCGCCCGGTGATATCAAGGCCGCGCTCAGCGGAAACCTCTGCCGCTGCGGGAACTACGTCAAGATCTCCGAGGCCGTGGTCGCGGCTTCACAGAAGCTAAGGAAGGCCTGAGATGGAAAAGCATGGTTATCCGGAAGACATCGACCTGGCCTACCTCGAAATGGCCAAAGGCAAAGAACCCCAGGGAAAGGAGATCGCGCCCCCGGCGCAGCAGGATTTCAAGCTGATCGGCCGGCCGACACCGCGCATCGATGGCCGGCTCGTTGTCACCGGGCGGGCCAAGTATACCCATGATGTCCAGTTCAAGGGGATGCTCATCGGAAAGATTCTCCGCTCACCGTATGCGGCAGCGGAGATCGTCAGCCTGGACCTCAGCCGGGCCAAAAGCCTTCCTGGCGTCAAGGTCGTCCTCAAGCTCAATGAAGGGCGGGTGAACTACGAGGGTGCGCAGGTCGCCGCCGTGGCGGCCGTGGACGAGAAAACAGCAGAGGAAGCCCTTGGACTCATCTCCGTTGAGTATAAGCCCCTCCCCTATGTCGTCACGCCCGAGAAGGCCATGGCCGAAGGCGCTCCCCAGGTCCTCGATTCGGCCAACGTGGAGAAGATCAACGAATACACCCGCGGGAACATCGACCAGGGATTTGCTGAGGCCGACTTGACCCTCGAGCGGACCTACAAGACGGCCGTCGAGATTCATCATCCCACGGAGACCCATGGAAGTGTCGCCCAATGGGACGAGGATGATCTGACGGTCTGGGATTCAACCCAGGCCATCTTCAACGTCCGCGATGGATTGGCCAGGGCCCTGGGCATTCCTGCTTCCAAGGTCCGGGTGATCAAGATGTACATGGGGGGCGGCTTCGGCAGCAAGCTGGGCCTTAACGAACATACGGTCGTCGCCGCCCGGCTGGCTCGAGAGACGGGCCGTCCGGTCAAGATCACCCTTTCACGCAAGGACAACTCGCTCTGTGTGGGCAACCGCCCGTCCACCCTCATCACCATCAAGGGCGGAGCCAAGAAGGACGGAACGCTGACCGCTCTCTATCTGAAAAACTATACCTGCGGCGGAGTGGCCCGCGGCGATGAAAGCTCCGAACCCCTGATCGATATCTACAAATGTCCCCACGTCAAGGTCGAGGAGTTCACGGTTTTCACGAATACCGGGGGCTCGCGGGCGACCCGGGCGCCCGGCCACGTCCAGGGAACTTTCGCTTTCGAAGGATTCCTGGAAGAACTGGCCGCCGAGCTCGGCCTCGATCCCCTGGAACTCCGCAGGAAAAACTATACCGCGTCGAACGAAGGAGGGACGGGCATCGTCTATTCCTCCAAGGGACTCGACAAGTGTTACGACCTCGGCTCTGAGAAGATCGGCTGGGGGCGTCGGAACAAGATACCGGGCGAGGGCCGGGGCAGAAAAAGGCGCGGCCTCGGTATGGCCAGCCAGATCTGGTGGGGGGCGGGAGTTCCCGGCACACTGGCCGATATCAAGCTCCACCGCGACGGGAGCGTGGAGGTCATCAGCGGGACCCAGGATATCGGCTGCGGGACAAGAACCTACATGGCCACCATCACCGCAGAAACGCTCGGCCTCGAGCCTCAGGACATCACCGTTAAGATCGGCGACACGCTCTACCCCTGGGCGCCGATCTCAGGCGGGAGCCTGACGGCCGCGTCGGTGGGGCCGGCGGTCCGGGACGCCGCCCTCAAGGCGGCCGGCCGCTTGAAAGAGATGGCCGCCAAAAAGCTGGAGATTTCGGCCGCCGATATCGTCCTGGACGGGAAGAAGCTCTATGACAAGAACAACCCCGACAAGGCCATCGCGTTCAAAGAACTCGTCCGGGACCTGCGCCGCGAGACTGTCTTCCACGGCGAGAGAGGCGATCTGCCGGCGGGATTTGCCTACAACACCTTCGGCGCCCATTTCGTCGAGGTCGAGGTCGACGTCGACACCGGCCGCATCAAGGTGGTCAGGCATGTGGCCGTCCATGAGGTCGGACGGGTGCTCAACAAGCTGACCGCCGAAAGCCAGGTTCTCGGCGGGGTGACCCAGGGCATCAGTACGGCCCTGTTCGAGGAGCGGATCATCGACGAGAACACCGGGAAAATGGTCAACCCGAACTGGCAGAACTACAAAATCGCCACCGCCCTGGACATGCCGGAGATCGTGCCCATTTTTGTTGACCTGGTGGACCCGAGAATCAACAACTTGGGCAACAAGGGGCTGGGTGAGCCGCCCCGCATTCCGAGCTCGGCGGCGGTCGCCAACGCCGTCTTCAACGCCATCGGCGTCCACCTCCGGGAGATCCCGATGACTCCGGACAAAGTCCTGGCGGCTCTCCGGACGAAGGAGGCGGGCTCATGAAAAATTTCCGCTGGACCGAACCAGAGACTATGGAGCAGGCCGTAGCCCTGCTGGCCAAAGGAGAAGGGAAAGCCTCCCCGATGGCCGGCGGGACGGACATTTTCACCGAGATCAAGGAGGGGGTCGTCGAGCCCGAGATCGTCGTCGACCTCAGCGCCATCCCGGGTCTTTCCGCCGTCCGGAAAGACAAGGACGGCGTCCTCATCGGGGCCCTCACTTCCGTCTCTGACCTCGCCGCCGACGCCATGATCAGGCAGGATTATCCGGGCCTGAGCATGGCCGCCTCGTCGCTCGCGACACCGCAGATCCGGAACGTCGGGACGGTCGGGGGCAACCTCTGCCAGAGGCCGCGCTGCTGGTACTACCGGGACGCCCAGATGGTCTGCCGGAAGAAAGGCGGCAGCCAGTGCTTCGCCGCCAAGGGCAGGAACAAATATCACGCCATCTTCGGAGGCGGCATCTGTCATATCGTTTACCCGTCGGACCTGGCGCCGATGCTCGTCGCCCTGGGTGCCCAGGTCACGCTCGTTTCGCCGCGAGGAGAGAGGACCCTGGCGCTGGCCGATTTTTACGCTCTCCCCTCGAAGAACGTTCGCCGGGAGAATGTTTTGGCTGCCGACGAACTCCTCCGCGAGGTCAGAATCCCGGCGGCCAAGAAGAGCGCCAAGAGCGCCTATGTCAAGCTCAAGGAGAGGGAGACCTGGGATTTCGCGCTGGTTTCCGCCGCCGTCCAGGGGACAGCTTCCGGCGGGGGGCTGAGCGACCCGCGGATCGTCCTGGGAGGGGTCGCTCCCATCCCCTGGAGGCTGGCAAAGGCAGAAGTCTCGCTCCAGGGCAAAAAGCTGACCACGGCTGTGATCAAAGAGGCTCTGCGGTCCGACCTCCGGGAAGCCCGGCCTCTCCAGGAGAACGCATACAAGACAGCGCTCGTCGAAGCCGCGGTTTCCCAGGCGCTGCTGAGCCTGATCTGAGCTGAAAAAGGAAAACATTTTCATGAAGATTTTCCAGCGGCTTTTCCTAGCGTTTTTCCTGTGCATCCTCCTGTCGGCCGGCCTCTTACCCACGGAGAAACAGCCTCCTCAAGATGAAAAGATCACGGTAATTTCTCTTTACCCCTCGGCCGGGACGATCCGGGATTGGGCGACACTCCGGGAAAAAGGCCTGATCGAAATCCCCAACCTCTCCGTCCTGGGCGTCTATCATGAAAGGGAACGGACCGACTACAAGCGCGCCCAGAATTATGTCAAAGCCAAGGAGCTCGATTGGTTCTCTTTTCATCCGGTCTCCGCCCCTCTCACCCCGGAAGTTCTTTTTCGAAATAACGAGTGCACGGCGGAATTCGGGAAGCTCTTCGAGGCCGCGGACGGGGTCGTCTTTTTCGGCGGCCCGGATATCCTGCCGGGCCTTTATGGAGAGAAAACGAGCCTTTTGACCCGTGTTGAAGACCCCTACCGCCATTACCTGGAGTTGTCGTTCGTCTTCCATCTCCTGGGCGGGTATCAGGACGAGTCCTTCAGCCCACTTCTTGACCAGCAGCCGGATTTTCCGGTCGTCGGCTTCTGCCTGGGAGGCCAAACCCTGAACGCGGGGACGGGAGGCACGCTCAGCCAGGACATCTGGTCGGAGGTTTACGGCCTGGACACTTTCGAGGATGTCATCGCCCTGGGGCCGAACGCCTGGCACACCAATCCGTTTTCGCGCCTTTTCCCCTGGGAAAGATTCAGCAGCTTTTTTTACCATCCAATCAAGTTCAGTCCGGCCGGAGCCGGTTTCTGCCGGGAAATCGGTTTCGATCCCGAAGGAACCCCCCTGGTTTTTTCTGCGCACCATCAGCAGGCCGAAAAGCTGGGGAAAGGCTTCGAGGTCATCGCCACTTCGACCGACGGTAAGGTGACCGAGGCCATCGCCCACCGGCGCTTCCCCAATGTCCTGGGCGTGCAGTTCCACCCCGAGGCCATGGTTAATTACAGCCCGACGGTCCGGGTCCGCTTCACCCCGGAGGACAAGGAGCCGTTCAACCTGAATGCCTACCTGGAAGCTCACCCTCCGACCATGGAATTCCACCGCAAGCTCTGGGCCTGGATCGCCGGAACATGGGTCGCCCGTCACGCCGGCCGGCGCCGCTGACGATCAAGCGCGGCCGTAGAAAGTAAGCTGGGCGGCCTGAAAGGCAATCTTGAGCCAGCCCCGGCTGATGATGAAAACCTGGCCGATGAGAAAGGCCAGCCAGATCGTTGCCGGGGAGCCGGTGGAGATCCGGGAGTGGATCCCCCAATAGACCAGGAATATGACCACGCCCGTTATGAGCAAGATATAATACAAGGCCAGAGTCCCGAACAGCCTTTTGAAGACAAATCCTGCTGCCCCCCATAGCGAGCGCCAGACCCGGCCGGTATCCGCCCGAACGATGATGATCCGGGAATAGTCCAGGATCATGTGAATAAAAAAGATGAGGGCCAGGCTGAGTCCCACCCAGGCCCAGAACACGTAATAGATCATTTTTTCATTCGAACCATCCGCGGTGAGCGGCCCCGCCACGAGCCAGAGAACCCATTGGAAAATGAGGAAGCCCAGCCAGAGGAGGAGCGAATAGACCTCCAGCCGGAAGAACCGGCCGAGATACCGGCCGACCCCCTGGAAAAACTCCGGCGCCAGCCGCCGCTTCTGCGGCCCTTCCTCCGCCGGTTCGCCGGCCGACACGAGGACATGAAGAATCCCTCCGGTGAGGAAGACAGAAACCCAATAATACAGGAAGGCCAGCAGCACGATGACTTTGATCATCATCCCCACGGGGACTGCGTTGTGTGTCAGCATTTCCAGAAAAAGACGGGCGTCGAACCGCTTGAGCGTTTCACCGAGCGCGCTCTGGCCCAAGGCGTTCACGAAGTATCCCCGGCCGACAAAATAGACGACGGCCGCGAACAGCAGATTGAACGCCCAGAGCACCAGGACCATTTTCCCACGGGAGGACGCCTGTCTGATTCCCGAACCGTAGCTTTGCAGAACTTTCATCGCATTCCCTCCCTCAAAAGGAAAGACAGGTGAGAAATTCCTGGAACTTGAGAGCCAGCCCCAGGGCGTATTTCAGCGGGGAAGCAGGGTCCGGTTTCATCACCTTGGAATTGTTGAAAAAGTTGACGTCGAGGAGGATCTTGTTTTCGGGGTCGAGGCGGGCCGATCTGAGTTTGACGGGACGCTGGTAGATGAACTTCTTCCATCTGTCCCGGCCGTCCCACGTCTCCCGGACTTCTTCGCCGTCCTCAAAGGATACCAAAATCTCCTGCGGAAAAAAGAGTTCGCCTTTTCGCTGGACCACCACTTCGTTCCGGTAGACCTTTTCCTGATCTTTGTCCCGGCCACCTTTATTGGGCTTGGGCGCGAGCAATTCTCCCCCGTAGAAGCCCGAGGGCTCCTCTTCCTCCCGGGAGCGAATGCTCGAGACCGCATAATCCAGCGAACCCGCCGTCTTGAAGAACTGGTTGAAGAACCAGCCCAGATCCTGACCGCTGACCTCCTCGGCCACGGCGATGAAATCGTCGGTCGTGGGGTGACGGAATTTCCATCTCTCAAAGTAGGTCCGCATGATCCCGGCCATGGTCTCTTCGCCCAGGAAATTCTCCAGGGTCTTGAGTGAGATCGCGGCCTTGGAATAGACGTTCGAGGAGTAGCTCCCCCCGCTGACGAATTCCCAGCTGTTCTTGACGATCGGGTCCCAGGCGAAAATCGGGATGAACTGAAGTCTTTGGTAATCCCCGTCGCCGATCTTTATCGGCCCTAGGTCGACCATCGAGCGGTCGGAGCCGTAATATTGGTCCATGGCCTTCATCTCGGAGTAGGAGTTGATCCCTTCGTCCAGCCAGGCCTCCTCGAACTCGTTCGACCCCACGATGCCGTACCAGTAGCCGTGCCCGAACTCATGGATGGTCACCATCTCCAGCATGCGCAGTCCTCCGGGCATGAACGAAAGAGCCATGGTGGTGAACAAAGTGGGATACTCCATCCCCCCGGCTCCCATGGCCTTGATGGGAGGGTCGACCAGGGTTACTGTCCGATAGGGATAAGGGCCGTAGCTGCGGCTGTAGAATTCGAGGCCCTTTTTCAGAGAATCCAGAAGGCGGAGCTTCTGGTTGAGGTGCTGGCGATGAACGAGCAGGATCATCTCGGTATCGACCGGAGGATCCTCCAGGGAAAACCGCTCCCGGAACTCGACGAAATCGGGGCAGGCGGTCCAGGCGAAATCGTGAACGTCTTCCTGGTAATGGGTGTAAATCACCGTGCCGTCGTCATTGTCGCGCTGCTTCATCCGCTGTCCGGTGGCTCCCACTACGTATCCTTTAGGGACTGTGATCTCCACCTCGAAGACCCCGTAGTCGGCGAAAAATTCAGTATTCGCATGATACTGGTGACAGTTCCAGACCCCTTCCTGATTGACGCCGAGCTTGGGGAACCACTGGCCGACCATGTAGAAATCGTCGGCGAACCCAGACCGGGCGAACACCCGGGGAAGCTTGGCCTCGAATTCGACCTCGAGGGTGATTTTTTCTTGCGGGTTCACCGGCGAGGGCAGCGGAACCCGCATGACCGTCTGGTCGTCGGGATTCCCGTCGTCCGGCTGGATGAATTCCATCCGGGAGGTCAGGTCCTCTCCATCCTTAATCCGGAGAATCTTCACCGTGTTGTATCCCCAGTTGTCTTCATCGAGCTTGAACCCGCGGTGGCTCCCCCCGCTCTCCTTCATAAAGGTGGAACGGTTGTTCTTGAAGGCGTTGAGGTAGAGATGAAACTGGAGTTCCGAGACGGGGACCGCTGAATCGTTCAGCCAAGTGACCGTCTCCCGGCCCGCCAGTCCTTTTGTCTCCGGAAGAAGCTTCACCTGGATGCGGTAATCGACGATGTGTTTGCTCAGAGCGCCGAACCCGCTCGAAGGGATGAGCCCAAGACTGAGCACGAAAATGATGCTTAATTTTTTCATGCCGAACTCCTCTCCGAATATTCCCCTGTTTCTTCGATGCTTATAACACAGGCCCAGGCGACGGTCAACCCGGCTTCCTTTTCTTATTCTTCTTCCAGAAGGCTGAGATTTGAAGTATCCTTCGGGATTATGATATGCTCGCTTTTCCATGGCGAATCCAATCCCTTGCTGCGGCCGCAGGGAGTTCCTGCGGCTGACTTCGGCCGGGATCCTGGCCGGCCTGGTGACCGGCTGCCGCATCTCGACGACGAAAAAACGGCCGAATATCCTCTTCGTCGCCGTTGACGACTTGCGTCCGGAGCTGGGGTGCTACGGCAACCGGGAAATCCAATCGCCCCATTTCGACCGCTTCGCCCGAGAGGGAATTATTTTTACAAGAGCCTACTGCCAGGCGGCGGCCTGCGCCCCGTCCCGGGCGAGCCTGATGACCGGCCTGAGGCCTGACTCGACGCATGTCTGGAGCCTGGGCGAGGAATTCCGGAAGACGATCCCAGATGTCGTGACCATGCCGCAGTATTTCCATCGTTTCGGCTATTACACGGTCTCCCTGGGGAAGATATTCCATAATCACATGCCGGATCGCGTTTCTTTCGATGAGCCTGACCTCCGGCCGGCGGAGTACATGACGCCGGAGCTCATCGACCGGGATCCCGAATCGTTTTACTACGACGAAGAGCTGAAAAAGGAGCTGGCCCAAGTCCGGGAGGAGAGGATCCGGAAAAACCCGAGCGCCTATGCCGGCGGCTGGGCCTACGGGCGCTCCTGGGAAGCTTCCGACGCGCCCGACGACGCGTTCTATGACGGAGCCCAGACGGACCTGGCGCTCGATACTCTCAGAAGGATTAAGGATAAGAGGAAACCTTTCTACATGGCACTGGGCTATTACCGGCCGCACCTTCCATTCGTCGCCCCAAAAAAATACTGGGACCTCTACGACCGGGATCGTCTCTCCCTCGCCCCGAACCCCTTCTTGCCTGAAAATGCCCCCGTGATGGCCGCGGACTCGAGCTATGAGCTGAAAGCCTGCTATGACCTCACATACGTCGGGCACCCGGCCGAATACCGGTTGCCGGAGGAGACCGCGCGGCTGCTCAAACACGGCTACTACGCGTCGGTCAGCTATGTCGATGCCTGTTTCGGAAAATTGATAGCGGGCCTGAAAGACCTTGGGCTCGCCGAAAACACCATCGTCGTCGTCTGGGGCGATCACGGCTGGAAGCTCGGCGAACACAACGGCTGGTGCAAGCAGACGAATTATAATATCGATACCCGGGTCCCCCTGATCATCCGCTGGCCGCGTTCCCCCTCGAACGGCCGAAGTTCAGACCGTCTCATCGAGTTGGTCGACTTACATCCCACCCTCTGCGACCTGGCCGGGATCGAAATCCCCTCAGGCATGGAAGGGACGAGCTTCAAGCCCCTCTTCCTGAATCCCGGACGCGCCTGGAAGTCCGCGGCCTTCAGCCAGTATCACCGGCGGCCTAACGTCAGCCCCGACGGCCAGAGGTACATGGGCTATTCCATGGTGACCCCGAGATACCACTACGTGGAATGGCGGCACTGGGACAACGACCGTAAGACCGCCGGCGATGTCGCCGCCGTCGAGCTGTATGACAACCAATCCGACCCCGACGAAAACCGCAACATCGCCGGGCTCACGGAGAATGCCGGAATCGTCGAGGAACTTTCGAAACAGCTCCGGGCCGGCTGGCGCTCCGCCCGGCCCCTGTGATTTCCGCCTCAAGAAAGGGGGACGCTCCCCAAGGTGCCACCCTTCCATGT
>JBAQGA010000144.1:0-2311 GCA_049287565.1 Candidatus Aminicenantales bacterium | reverse complement strand
GTCCGGTCCACCCCCCGCGGCGATTTCACGGTGACCTATACGGGCACGGTCGAAGGCGACACGATGAAAGGCCAGGCGGCCATGGGCGACATGGGCACCATGGACTGGACGGCCGCCAGGAAAAAGTCCTAGCCAACGAACCATACTTTCTTCCAAGTCATTCGGATCGTGTTCAGCAGGGATGCCGGCGGGTCAGAGCTCGAGGTTGGCATAAAACAATAGGGGTGGGGACTGTCCCCCCTGACTGTCCGCCCGGCATCGAAGAAATCTTGGCTCCTGAAACTGAACCGGGGGGGATCAGTTTAGACTCATTTTCGACAGTTCCAACGAATCCTCATGAACCCGCTCTCAGATAATAAACGAGTTGCGAGCGAAAAAGCACGATTTAGCTGAAAAAGTAGTGCCAAGAGAGTTTGCTGGTCCTCTTGACATTAGCCTTTTTTGTATTATAATATCAGTATGTTCTTCCGCTTCAAGCGTAGCATCCAGAACGGCATCACCTATGAGTACCTCCAGATCGCCGAATCCTTTCGCAAAGACGGGAAACCCCGGCAGCGCGTCCTGGCCACACTGGGCCGGAGAGACCGTCTGGAAGCGGAGGGTAAGATCGATTCCCTGGTCGAAAGTCTGGCCAAGTTCAGCCAAAAATACCGGGCCCTCAAGGCCCTGTCCTTGGAAGCCCGTACGGCCAAGCTCTGGGGGCCGGTCTTGATCTTCGGCCGTCTGTGGGAGGAACAGGGCTTGCCCGAGGTCCTCGGCCGGCTGGTCGAGGGCCGCAAGTTCGGGTTCGACGCGGAGCGCGTCGCTTTCGCCATGACCCTGCAACGGCTCATCGCCCCCGGCTCCGATCTTCAGGGCTCCGGATGGGCCCGGACCGTCGAGGGGCTTCCCGAGATCGCCCTGCAGCATCTTTACCGTACCAACGGCTTCCTGGCCGAGGTCCGGGAAGAGCTCGAGAAGGCCCTTTTCGCCCGGGACCGGGACCTTTTTTCTTCCCAGGAACTCGATGTCGTCTTCCTGGATACGACCAGTGTCGCCATCCACCGGGATGAGGAAACGGAATGGCGGAAACGCGGCTACTCCCGGGACCATCGGCCGGACCTGCCCCAGTTCGTCCTGAGTGTCGCGGTCGACCGGAAAGGCTGGCCGGTGTCGTGGGAAGTGTTTCCCGGGAACACGGCCGATCCGGCGGCCTTCGAGGCGATGATCGCCAAGATGCGGACGCGGTTCAAGATTGGGCGGGTGGTGGTCGTCGCGGACCGGGGCATGATGGGGAAAAAGAGCCTCGCGCTTCTGACCGAGGGAAAAACTCCCTACGACTACATCCTGGGCTGCCGGATGAGAAAACAGAAAGAGATCGGGACGGAGGTCCTCTCCCGCGGCGGACGCTACCAGGAGGTCACCGAGAACCTGAGGGTCAAGGAAGTCCGGGTGGGAGACCATCGCTATATCATCTGCCTGAATGAGGAGGAGGAACGGAAGGATGAAGCGGCTCGGGCGGCCATCCTCGACCACCTGCGGGAGAAGTTGGCCGGCGGGCCGATGAGCCTGGTCGGCAACAAGGGTTACGCCCGGTATCTGCGGGTGACGAAAGACGCGCTTCAAATCGATGAGGACAAGGTCTTGGCCGAATCCCGCTACGACGGCAAATACGTCCTGCGGACGAACACGGATCTGCCCGCCGCCGAGGTGGCCCAGACCTATAAAAGTCTCTGGCGGGTCGAACGCGCCTTCCGGGAGACGAAAAGCACGCTGGAAGTTCGACCGATCTTCCATCATCGTGACGAGACGTCGATCGGCCACATCGTGGCCGGGTTCCTGGCCCTGCGGCTCGAGGTGGACCTGCAGCGCCGGCTGGATGAGCGCAAGGTGGAGGTCTCCTGGCCGACGCTGATGCGGGATGTGAGCCAAGTGCAGGCCGTCCATCTCCAAGCCAACGGCCGCTCCTATCTGCTCCGCACCAACCTCCAAGGGGCGGCCCACCAGGCGTTCCTGGCCGCCGGGGTGCGGCCCCCCTCCTCGGTGACGATATGCGACTGAGACGATCGACCGTAGTGCCAAAGTCTTTTCGCGCGCTCGTAATCCTTTCATTTACAGATAGTTCGAAAAATCAACTGTCGAAAATAAGTTAGAATTTTTCCGGAGAGGGATTTTGCTGCAAGTCGATTAAATTTAAAAGAATGGGCTTACTTTCAGGAGCAACTCGCCGATATACATAGCCACGCTGTAAAGGATCTGAGGAAAATATTAACCAGCACAGAAATTGATGGGAAAGAATTTGAGTCCGATTACGACAATTATTGGACCTGGA
>JBAQGA010000143.1:0-14672 GCA_049287565.1 Candidatus Aminicenantales bacterium | reverse complement strand
ACTTCGGGTTCTGGAAGACCATGTCCACGGTATCCGGGCCGGGGCCGTGGAGGGGGTATTCGCGGACGATCCGCCAGCCGACCTTCAGGTATTCGATCCGGTGTTTGTTAACGTAGCCCTGGAGGCTGAAGATGCTGAGAGCGCGCTGCTTCATCGGCCGGGGACTGACGAGAATAAAGAGGCCGATGACGATGGGAACGAGGATGAGGGCCCTGGGCCGGTAAAGGAAAAGGAGAAAAGCGAAGGCCACGACGAACCCGATCCAGGCGCTCCGGGTGAGTGTTAAGGCCAGGGAGAGGACGGCCAGGACGAAGACGATTCCCCAGATCCAACGTGTTTTATTCCGGGAGAATAGCAGGAAGGCCATGGCCGCGCAGAGGAAGAGAAGGAGGAGCCCCGCCTGGGTCATGTAATGGCCCATGAATCCCTGGATGCGCTCTCCCGGCTGGGCCCTCAAGAAAAAGTAGCCGATGGAGTAGAGAGAGCTCAGAAGACCCGAGGCCAGAAGGGCATGAGTCGTCCAGTCCCGTCCGCGCCGGGCCGCCAGGCCGCCCATGGTGAGGGGAACGACGAGATAGAGAAGGAGCTCCCGGGCGTCCTTGAAGCTCACCGCCGGGTTCACCGAGAAGAAGCAGACGATGAGCGAGAGCGCCGCATAGGCGAGCAAAGGCCAGAAGAAACCGGGGGCCGAGAACTTCAATTCGCGTTTGAACAGGGCGGTCAGCCAGAACACAAAGGCGAGGGCCAGAAAGCTCTCCATCAGGGTGATAGAGATCAGGGAAAAGAGAACGGCGCCGGCGAGCGAAAGGGCCAGGAGCATCCGCCAGGAGCTCTTTTCCCTTTGATTATTAAGGAGTTCCATGGAAATCAAGAGACTAGCTTAGCCCAATGAGGACGGCGATTCAAGAGAGCCCAGCCGGTTGATGGCATCATTAATTCTGTGAGTATCTCATCGGGATTCGGAGATGTCTTCGCTCCACTCGGGTTTTTAACGCCGTTCCCTCAGCGTTTTTTTCGGCGCTGCGGAACTCCGCCCCCTCGTTTTTTACACAATCTCCGCGTTCTCTGCCAATAATCACCCATCCATATGTTCCTCACGTGCTCAGACAGTCCTCGCGCCGGAAGACCGGTTGCCCTCAAAAAACGCCTCGGAAAGGCTAAACCCTCGATGTCACTTCTCCATCTCCGAATCCCGATTGCGCGCTGATTGATCACTGAAAGTAGGAAGTATCCCGGATGCTCTTACGGTTCCCGGAGAAGCCGTGTGCAGGCGGCGAAGACCTCGTCGACAGTGATATTGCGGAGGCAGCGGAAATCCCCGGTCAGACAACGCCGTTGCTTGCAGGGGCGGCAGTCCAAAGGCTTTTCGATCAAGGTCGCTCCGGCCTTCCAGGGTGCGAAATGGGCCGGCAGGGTTGGCCCGAAGAGGGCGACGATCGGTGTTCTGGTTGTCGCCGCGATGTGCATCGGACCGCTGTCCGGGCCGACGAACAGCGCAGCCCGGCTGATGACTTCGCGGAGCTCGATCAGATTCATCCGTCCGGCGAGCGAGAGAATTTCAGCCGGACGCGTTTTCCGGATGTCCTCGGCTCTTGATGCGTCCTGGGCCGCGCCCACGAGGACCACCCGGACCCCCTGCAGCCCGGCCAGGCGCCCGGCCAGCGCGGCGAGATTTTCTAGGCCCCAATCGCGAAACTCGGTCCCGGCGCCGACGTGAAGGACGACGACCTTGGCGCCTGGAAAACCCCGGTCCGTCCAGAGTCCTTCGATCCGCTCCGTTTCTTCTTTTCTCGCCGGAGGAAGAGCAAGCGGAGACAAGGGCTCTTCGACGTTGACGCCGGCTGCCCTGACCAGGTTGAGGTGGTTCTCGACGCTGTGGACCGGAGCGCCCTGGCGACTGCGCGGCACCCGGACATCGTAGAGGAAACCCTTGTGCTTCAGCTCATAGCCGGCTTTGAGTTTGGCCCGGCTGAGCCAGGCGATGCGGGAGGCCCGGGGACCGCCGTGAAAGTCGATGGCCAGGTCGTACCTCTCGCGTCGGAGCCGGCGGATGAAACGCAGGAAGGAGAAAATGCCTTGATGGGGAGGAAGGACCAGAATCTCGTCCAGGTCCGGGTTTCCCTCGACAAGCCGGCGGAAGGGCTCCTCGATCACATAGGTGAGAGACGACTGAGGCAGGGACCGCCTCAAGGCCGCGATCGCCGGTGTCGTCATGACGATGTCACCGATGCGGCGGAGACGGATGAGGAGGATCTTCTGGGGCAGCGGCAGGCTAGTCTTTGGTCGGTCTTTCCGGTTCAATGGCGGCCTCGTCGATCAGCATGACCGGAATGTCGTCCTCGATGCGGTAGACGCGGTGGCAGCGGAGGCACTTCAAACCCTTCTCGTCCCTGGTCAGCTTGACCTCGGTCTTGCAGAGAGGGCAGGCCAGAATCTTGAGAAGCTCGGGGTCTAGCGCCATGATGGCCTCCTCATATCTACGGCGGCGCTATCTTATACCAGATGCCATCCCCCGTCAATCCGCCCATTTGTCCATTGAAAAAAAAGCGCCGGTGGTTTATTTTGCTGGGGGAGAAAGATGGACGTCGTCTTCTTTGGCGGGTATGACCCGGTCTATCCGCGCAATGCGGTGCTGCGCCGCGGGCTGGAGCTTAACGGTGTGGGAGTCTCGGAATGCCGCGTCCGGCCCGGGCCCAGGTTCTGGCTCCGCTATCCTCTTCTTATCTCGCGCTGGCGGCGGCGTTCAGGGAAAGCGGTTTCGGCCCCGAAGTTCCTCTTCGTGCCGGAATTCGCCCAGAAAGACGTCCCTTTGGCCCGGCTTGCCGGCAGGCTCACCGCGCGGCCTGTCGTCTTCGACCCGTTGGCCTCCCGCTACGAAACCAAGATCCTGGACTGGAAGAGGAAACCCGAGGGTTCGCCGTCCGCCCGCTGGAACAAAGCGATTGACCGCTGCGCTTTCCGGTGTGCCGACCTCATTATCTCCGACACCCGGACCCATAAGGATTATTATTGCCGCGAGTTCGGGCTGGCCCCGGAAAAGATCGCCGTGGTGCCGGTGGGGTTCGACGACCGGATTTTTCCCCGGTCACTGGCGAATCGGCGGCCCCTGAAGTCCGCCCCGCCGGGGCCGTTCACCGTCCTCTTTTTCGGAAGCTTCCTTCCCCTTCACGGCGTCGAAGCGGTGATCGAAGCGGCCCGCAGGGTTTACGGTATGGACAAAAGCGTCCGCTTCCAATTCATCGGCTCCGGTCAGACCCTCGACCATGTCCGCGCTCTGGCTTCAGGCCACGGCCTGGGCAACGTCGATTTCGAAGGCTGGCTGAGCCAGACGGAACTGGCGAGGAGGGTCGCCGGGACGGCGGACGTTTGTCTGGGAATCTTCGGCCGGACCGAGAAAGCCGGGCGTGTCGTCCCGCATAAAGTCTTCCAGGCGATGGCCCTGGGCAAAGCCGTGATAACGGCCCGGACACCCGCTGCCGAGGAGTTTTTCATTCACCGGAAGAATATTTTCCTTTGCGACCAGGAAAACCGCGGCAGCCTGGCCGACGCCGTCCTGGAGTTGAAAGAAGATGCCGGGCTGAGGGAGAAGATGGCCCGGGAAGGTTATGACCTGGTCTGGGAAAGATATCAACCGGCTGCCCTAGGTTCCGAACTCAAAGGAATCCTGGAAAAGTTGGCCGGACAAAACTCTGGAGCAAGGTGAACAGCCGCAGTGAAATGAAGGACAAAAACGGCCTGGGAAAGCGGATTCTTATATTTGAGGATTACAGGGGCGAGGTCGCCCCGGAGTTCGATGACCTCTTTTTTTTCGATGCCATCTCCCGCCCCGAGGAACTCTGGAGCCGTCCGGACACCGAGATCCTTCTCGACAGGAGGAACCGGGTGGGCGTCGCGCGGGTTCCGATGTCCTCCGGTCCGTCCAGAGAGATCGTAGTCAAAGAATTCTCCTCGCGCGGCATCGTCCGGCTCAAATCGCTCTTCCAGCCCTCTAAGGCGGCCCGGGCCTGGCGGGGAGCCCTGGCTTTGAAGGAGAGAGGCCTTGAAACTGCCCCGCCCGCCGCCTACTTGGAAAAGAGGCGGCGGGGCCTGGTCGAGCGGAGCTACTTCTTCGCCGAGAGGATCGCTGGAGCCGAGGAAATCCGCGGCCTTTTCCGCCGCCTTGAGCCGGCCGAGCTCGAGCCCCTGCTCGCCGCCCTGGCCGGCCATCTTTCTCTCTGCCATGATCGCGGCGTCCTCCACCGCGACCTCTCGGACGGCAACATCCTGGTGAAAAAAGACGACTCCGGACGGTTCATTTTTTACCTCCTCGACACCAACCGGATCCGCCTGCGCAAAAAAGTGGGTGCCTTCCGGCGCTCCAGAAACCTCATCCGCCTCGGCGTCCCCCCGGCCTTCCAGAAAAATTTCTTATTGAGGGATTCGGGGGCGAGGCCGTTCCGCTGGACCTACTGGTTCTGGTATAAATTGAACAAGTCGGTTTTTACGGTCTATATGGAGCTGAAGAAAAAACTGCGGCTGCGGCGGGTCGCCCGTTTCTTGAGGATCCAGTGAGATGACCTTCCCCTTCGCCTGGAACGATTTTGCCGACCAGCCGCATAACGTCGCCCCCAGGAAGGAACGCCTCCGCTATCACTTCAAACACGCGGGGAGCTATCTGGGCTTGGCGGCCGCCAACGCCGCCCTGGCCGTTCCCGTCCTCCGCCGCTACCGGCAGTACAGGAAAACGATGCACCGGCGCCCCGTCGAGATCGGATCTCCTTTTGCCGTATCCTGCTCGCCGGCCGGAGAGCGCGATGATGAGGTCGTGGAAAGCCTCACCGCCGCGGGCATCCGGCAGACGCTGGTCCGCGTCCCTTCCTGGAAGAGAGGTGAGCTTTCGCGCTACGAAGACTTTATCCGGCGCCTCCGCGGTGCGGGTTTCGATGTCGTCTGCGCTCTGCTCCAGCGCCGCGACGACGTCCTGGAACCGTCCTCCTGGGAAGGCTTCCTGGCGGATGTGTTTTCAGGGCTCTCTCCCCTCTGTTCGTATTTCGAGGTCGGGCATGCCTGGAACAGGACCAAATGGGGAGTCTGGGACCACAAGGAATATATCACCTTGGCCAGGGCGGCTGTTCCTTTGGCCGCTCGGCACGGGGCGCGGCTCGTCGGGCCGGCCGTGATCGACTTCGAATTCCATCTCTACCCCCCCACACTCCGCGCCGTCGCCTTCGAAAAAGTCAGCTCCCTTCTCTATGTCGACCGCAGCGGCGCTCCGGAAAACGCTCCGTTCGGCTGGACGACGGCCAAGAAGGTGGCCCTCTGGAAGGCGGTCGTGGATGGGTCACTCGATGAGCCCAGGGAATGCTGGATCACCGAGATGAACTGGCCGCTCGAAGGAGCGGGGGAGTATTCCCCCGCTCCCGGCAAGCCCTGCGTCAGCGAGGAAGACCAGGCGAACTATCTCGTCCGCTATTTCATCATCTGTCTGGCCAGCGGCCTGGTCGAACGGATCTACTGGTGGCAGCTTGTCTCACCGGGATATGGCCTCATCGACAGCCGGGAGCGGGTCTGGAGGAAGAGGCCGGGTTATTACGCCCTCAGCCAGATGGCGGGGCTCCTCGAGGGGAGCCGTTTTGAGGGCAAGGCGCCCGCCGCCGGAGCGGAGATTTTCCTGTTCCGGAAGGGCAGCCGGGAATTCGCCGTCTGCTGGACGAAGAGCGGTGCCGTTGAGCATGAATTCGTCCGGGCGCCCGTCCAGATCGTCGACCGGGACGGCCAAGAGCAACCGGTCGGGCCGACCAGAATCTGGATCGAGGAGAAACCCCAGTATGTTTTTTTCCGTTAACTTGCCTTTTAAAGAACATGAGGTCGCCGATTACGAGCGCCGGAGGTACCGCGGCCTCGACCAGAGATGGGTCCACAGGAGAGAGGTGAGGATTTTAAGACAGGCGCTGCGGCTCATCAAGGCCGAGGAGCCGGAGAAACCTTCGAAGCCGGCCCTGGATGCACCCTGCGGGTATGGGCGCTTCTCCGGCCTCCTCATCGAGGCCGGCTATCGCCCGGTGAGCTGCGACCTGTCGTTGGCCATGGTCCGGCGGGCCCGCGCCAAGGACCCAATTTCCCCTACTCCTATGGGGATAGTCGGTAATGTGACCCGGGGCCTGCCCGTCCGGGCCGGTGCCTTCCCTCTCGTCTTTTCGCTGCGCTTCTTCCATCATCTTCATCAGCCGGAAGAGAGACGGGCCGCACTCCGCGAGTTCGACCGGGCTTCGGCCGCCTGGCTCATTCTTTCCTTCTATCAAGCCAACCCCCTGCACCGGGCGCAGCGGGCGCTCCGCCGGCGGGTCAAGAAGAGCCGGACCCGCATCAAAATGATCACCGCCCGGGAATTTCGGGAAGAGGCGGCGGGAGCGGGCTTCCGAGTGGTCCGTGTTTTCCCCCTGTTCCGGGGAATCCATGCCCAGCACATCGCGCTGCTCAGGAAGACCTAGAACCGAACCCTGATCCCCAGCTTCAGGCTGAAACCGGAGAGGCCGAGTTCGGCCTTACGGACATCCATGACGCCGGCCTCGGTCGGCCTTTTCTCCCTGACAAAAACCAGCGGGACGACCTCCGCCGTGCCGGTATCGACCCGGATATAATAGAGTTTCCCTTTTTCGGTCGCTTCGTAGCCACTCGACTCCTTGTAGACGTCCTCACCCCCAAAGTCAGCCAGCCGGCTATGCCGGTAGACCATCTCGGCGGTCAAGGACAACCTTGAAGTCAGGTTCCAGTCAAAACCCAGTCCAGCCAAATAGCCGAACCCCGAGGAGCTGGCTTCAGCCGTCCATTCCTGCCAGGATTCGGCCATCGAATCAGGATCGAGTTCGCTCAATCGATAAGAATAGCCGCACCACGCAAAGGTATAATCAACGCCGGCCTTCAGGTAAAGAACGGGCAGTGGATAATAGACGAGGGCGAGGCTTATCGGTATGGCCCGGACCCTGGGCTTGGTCGAGAAAGTCACCTCTTGAGTGCCGTCTTCAAAGACGACCGAGCCGGCGGATTCTCCCGAGCCATATTCTGCGCCGAAGGAAAAATAGAACCCGAAGGCCAGGGGAAGGCGGGCTTCGGCGCCGAGAAGATAACCGAAATGAAGCGCCTTGACGTCCCCTTCGGCGGCGGCGGCCAGGCGAGCTTCATAGTAGCGGGCCAGTCCTTCGGCTCCGTCGTTCAGGTCGCCGATAGTGGCATACCGCCCGCCGAGCCAGAGAGTCACCGCCGGCCGGTCCTCTTCAGGCGCCCGGGCCGAAGCGGGCCGGACAGGAGGCGAGAGGTCGCGGGGGACCTCTTTTATCTGCTCAACCGGCTTCCGAGTGGCCGGCTCTCGCACCGGTTTCTGTGCTTCGACCTGTTCTTCCTGGAGAGGCTCTGCCGGCAGTGCCTCCACGACCACAACCAGGCTCTCATGGACATACCCGAGGACCGACCCGCCTTCGTCCTTTTCCACCAGGACGGCGTACCACTCCCCCTCTTTTCTCTCGGCTTCCAGGGTCGCTCCTTCGGGGAGCTGCTGGAGGATAGGGCTCGTGATATCCGGCTTTTCCCGGACATTGGCCTGTTCAGCCGCCACCCGGAGCTTGATTCCGCCGGCCCAGAGGTCCGCTGTGCCGACTAAATGATGGAGGAAGCACAACAGGATGGACCCTGCGACGAATATGAACAGTTTTTGTTTTGTCATCCGCTCCGCCGTCCCCGACGTCTCTGAGATTATATATCCTTTAGCCGTGTCTCGCAATGGAGCCGACGGCTTGAGCTTTGGCTCATTAAAATCTACGGCGAATACCTCCAGAAGGTTTGGTCCTTGACAGGAAGGATTACCTGGAAAATCCCCCTCTCCTCCATCCTCCCCTACAGAAGGGGGGAGGAAACAGGCGGACAATCCACATATCCTCCTCCCCTGGTGGGAGGAGGTCGGGAGGAGGGGGATTCTCATCGTTTGCGGGTGGCTTGCCAAGCCCGCGGAAAAAGTGTACATTCTTAAAAGCGAGGTGGAGACTTGAACAAACATCATGCCCTTAAATTCACCTTGGCCGTCATCGCCCTTGCGGCCGCCCTTATCTCAGCCGACGCGATTCCGGCGAGCGGCCAGCCCAGCATCAAGTTCAAAGAGACGTCATGGAATTTCGGTCGGGTGAAACAGGGAGAGCTCCTCTCGCATGAGTTCGTCTTCGGCAACGAAGGGGATGCCACCTTGATCATCCAGAAAGTTACCACCACCTGCGGCTGCACGGCGGCCCTGCTCTCCGCCGACAAGATCCCGCCGGGCAAAGAAGGCAAGATCGAGATCAAATTCGATACCCGCGGCTACGGCGGCCAGGTCAGCAAGCTCCTGTATGTGGACTCCAACGACCCGAACCAGGCCCGTCAGGAGCTCCAGGTCACGGCCGACATCGAGACACCGCCAGCCCCGAGGATCGAACTCGACCCCTACAATTATGATGCCGGTCTGGTGGTCGAAGGCGAGGGGATCCTGGCCAACCTCAAAGTCATGAACAAGGGAGAGTTGGAGCTTAAAGTGGAGTTCAATCACCGGAGCGCGACCTATGCCAGCGGGGGCAAGCCGGTTTCTCTGCCCCTCAAGATCGCCGCCGGAAAGGAGGTCACGGTTGATGTCCGGATACCCACCCGGGACAGGACGGGTGTCGTTCGGGAATACCTCTTGATCAAATCCAACGATCCGTTGCGGACGACCCTGTCATTGTATATCACCGGCTATATCATCTCCAAGGAAAAGCTGCGGGATCTCTTCAACCGCTACAAAGATATTCTTCGCTGAGACGGTGGGTGTGATTCTGTTCGGAAATACATTAGCATTCCTGGCCCGGGTCCTCCACATCGGCCTGAATATTTATCTCTGGATCATCATTCTTGGGGCGGTCTTTTCCTGGATTTATGTGCCCTCGCTCTATCAGATCGTCCGGGTTCTCTACCGCTTGACCGAACCCGTGCTCCGGCCGGTGCGCCGGTTTGTCCCTCCGGCCAGGTTTGGCGGCCTGGACGTCAGCCCGATCATCGTCTGCATCCTCATCGTCTTCGTCGACAACGTCTTGGTCAATTCCCTGGCTCGCTACGCCTTCCGGCTGCTCCGCGGAACCGAGATCAGCTTCTAAAAGACGGGCGATTTGTTCTGATGAAGAAGGCGGACGGGTTTCGAAAAGGACTCCTGACCGTGCGCGTCCACCCGGGTTCCCGGTTAACCAAGGTTGAGAGGCTGACGGAAGATGAATACAGAGTCCATGTTCTCTCACGGCCGGAAAAGGGCCGGGCCAACAGGGATGTCACAGCCGCCTTGGCGGACTACTTCGGCTTGCCGGCCGGTCGTGTCCGGATCGTCCGGGGCGAGAGGTCCAGGGTCAAGTTGGTCGCGCTCGATGCGGACGAATAAGCGTGGTTCTTGGAGAAAGCAGAGAAAGGGGGCCTATTGATATTCTTGACGGAAGTGTCGATCGATGAGCGCCTATAATCTGGTCAGTCTTCTTGGGATCTTTGTCATCGCCGCTTTCGCCTGGCTGCTCTCGGCCAACCGGAAGGTGGTCAACTGGCGGGTCGTCGGCTGGGGGATCGGTTTGCAGTTCCTGTTTGCCCTGTTCATTTTCGTCGTCCCCGTCGGCACGAAATTCTTCCTCTTCGTTAACCGGGTCGTGATCAAGCTCCTGGACAGCGCCACCGCCGGGACGCGCTTCGTCTTCGGCCGGCTGGCCCTGCCGCCCGGAGCGATAAACGAAGCGGGGGAGACGTCCCTGGGATCGATCCTGGCCTTCCAGGGACTCTCGACGATCATCTTCTTCGCCGCCCTGATCGGTGCCCTTTATCACTTGGGAGTCATGCCTTTTTTTGTCCGGCTCTTTGCCCGGGTGTTCACCAGGCTGATGAGAGTCAGCGGCGCCGAGTCGCTCTGTGTTTCGAGCGAGATCTTCGTCGGCGTCGAGTCGTCACTCATCATCCGGCCGCACCTGGCCGGGATGACCCGCTCGGAACTGACCACCATCATGACCGCCGGCATGTCCACGATCGCCTCGACCGTTCTGGCCGTCTATGTCTTCCTGCTGCAGAGCGAGATCCCGGCCATTGCCGGGCACCTGGTCTCGGCCTCCTTTCTGGCCGCCCCCGCAACGCTGGTCATTTCCAAACTGCTGATGCCGGAAACGGGAAGGCCGGAGACTTTGGGTGTCGACATCAAGCCCCACTACGAAAGAGAGGAGAACCTCATCCTGGCCGTCATCAACGGCGCCAAGAGCGGGCTGCAGCTCCTGGGCGGCATCATTACCCTGCTCTTGGCCTTCCTCGGCCTTCTCGCCCTGCTCGACCTTGTCCTGGGCTGGTTTGGGGGGTATTTGAACCAGTGGTTCGGCTGGCACCTGGACTGGTCCTTCAAGGCGTTCCTGGGTTACATTTTCTATCCTTTCACCCTGGTCATCGGCGTCCCTCCCGGCGATGCCCTGGCCATCGCCAAGGTGGTCGGCGAGCGGACGGTCGCCACCGAAGTCGCTTCTTTTCAAGACCTGTCCCAACTTCTGGCACAGGGAGCTCTTCAGTCTCCCCGTTCGGCGCTGATCGGCTCTTATGCCGTCTGCGGGTTCGCCCACGTCGCCTCCCTGGCCATCTTCATCGGCGGCATCGGAGCCCTCGTCCCGAGCCGATACAAAGACCTGTCCCGCCTTGGCTTCAGGGCGCTGCTGGCGGCCACTCTGGTCGGACTGATGACGGCCGCCGTCGCCGGCACTTTCTTCACCGGAGGCTCCATCCTTCTGGGGAAATAAGCCCACTATCGGGTTGTCTTCTTTTGGAAGAACGATTATATTGGGACATCCGATGAAATTTTTGACGGCGAAGATTTTCGGGAGAAAGGAGTGACGACATGAAAGGTTTCATCAAAAATATCCTCTGGCCAACGGATTTCTCCGGCGAAGCTAAGGAAGCGCTCCTCCACGCCGACCTCTTTGCCAAGGCCTTTTCCGCCCGGACAACTGCGCTGCACGTCGTCCCCGACCTGTCGCCCTCCTTCTATTCCGACAATCCCGTCGTCGAGCTGGAACTCTCGCACCGCATGACCGAGATGAAGAAAGAAGCCCAGGCTCGACTTCTGGCCTTAGGCAAAAGAAGAAAGCCCGCCTTCAAAAAGGTGATCGTGACCGAAGGCTCGCCCGCCAAGAAAATCATCGAGACGGCGGAGAGAGAGAAGGCCGACCTCATCGTCATGGGCAAGAAGGGGCAGTCCAGACTCGAAAAGATCCTGATCGGCAGCGCGGCCAATCATGTCCTGAGGCATTCGCCGGTCCCGGTGCTGGTGACAAAGAAACGCAAGCCGCCCCGGCGGATCAAGACCATTCTCGTGCCGACGGACTTCGTCAAGGAAGAGGAGGCCGAGCGGGAATCCGCCTGGAAGCTGGCCAGAGGATTCGGCGCTTCTCTGACCTTTCTCTATGTCCTTGAGCTCTTCGGGCATGAATTCCGGATGGTCGATCAGATGTTCCAGTCAGCCCTGGACAAGTTCCAGAGACGGGCGCATCGGGGAAGCCAAGGGATTTCTGTCTCGAAGGACGTGATCCACGAGTCCCATGCGGCCGCCGGGATTGACCGGTATTCCCGGGAGCATCGCTTCGACCTCATCGTCATGGCCACTTGCGCCCGCGGCCTGGGCCGGTTCTTCCTGGGAAGCACCACCGAAAAGGTTATATCCCAGACCGAACTTCCGGTCTTTGTCCTTCCGCCGAAGTATTGCACTTAAGGGGTCGGTTCGAAGAACCGGCCGCTGCGATTCACCGCTTTCGATCCCTCTCTGCCCCGGCGACGATTCCGCGGATTCTTGCCCTGACCTTTTCGGGCAGCGGTTCGGGATGATGTTCAGCCAGGATTCGGTCGACCGTTTCCGCTGCCCGCTCCACCAGGGTTTTGCCGCCGTTATTGAGCCAGGTTTCGTATGATGCCCGCTCGAAAAGCACGGGATACCAGCGTTCCTGGAAATGTTCCAAGGTGTGCTCTGTCTGCAGGAAATCCCCGTCCGGCCCTAATTCGGCGATCACATCCAGGGCCAGAGTTTCGTCGTTCACCTCGAACTCTCGACTGAAGGCTTTTATCCAGCTGACAATCTCATCGCCCAAAACCAACTGGGTGAAAGAGAAGGTCAGGCCGGACTCGAGATACCCGAGGTCGTGAATAACCTGGCCTCCGGCCAGCGTCTCCACGACCAAGCTGAGGGCGGCCTCGGCTGCGGCCTGCTGGTCGGCGACCTTGGATTCGGATGCTCCTCCCAAAGCGAACATGGGGAAACCGTAATGGTAACCGAGAGCCTGGGTGATCGTCCGCTCGGGTTCGCAGTAGGAAGTGACGAGGGTTTTCATGTCGAAAGTGCCGCCGGGAGGCATCGCGGGAATGATGACCGGAGCTCCCTCTCGTTTCAGCTGAGAGAGCAGCAGCCCGATGAGAACACCGGCGAAGTCCAGGGCCACGGAACCGGCGGGGGTGACGGGGCTGGTGAGGGCCGCCGTCGAGGCGGGGATGTAGAGCGAGGGAAGGTTCCGGGAGGCCAGGAAAAGGAGCTTCTCCAGGGCGTCTTTGTTGTGACGAAGTCCGGAGACGGCGTTGATGTAGCAGGCGATCAGAGGCCGGTCTCTGAGGGCGTCCGCATCCCCCCTGGCCGCCTCGGCCATCTCCACCGCGTCCCGGCAGCCGGCCGTTTCGTAGGTCACGAAGATGATGGGCTTGGTCGTGCCGGACAGCATGGCTTCCATCTGGTAGCGGTCGGCGACGGTCCCATCGACATCGGAAGGCAGGACCATTGACATCAGGTAATCGATATGAGGAAGGGAGTCACAAAGAGTGATTCCATCGACAAGGTCCTTGAGTAGGGCCCGGCGGCGTTCACCCGTTCGGTGGTCGATGATATTCAGACAATCCGAGCCGGGCCCATAATAACATCGCTGTCCGCCGACAGGCATGACCGGATGACCCTGGCGGTCATACAGGGTGACCTCTTTGGGGACCGTGCGCAGGGCTCCTTCCACCAGGCTCGGAGGTACGCGCACCCGGTTCCCGTCGGTCACCTTGGCACCCGCTCGTTTGAGCATCTGGACGGCCTCTTCAAGATAAAGGCGGACACCAACGCGCTCCAGTATCTCCAGGCTGGCCTCGTGGATCCTGCGGCACTGCTTTTGCGAGAGGCGGGGGAAACAGACACCCGCGGACGTTTTCTTTTTTGGTTGGGAATGAGACATCTTCTTTCCCCTTTCAGGATTTTTTTACCCGGGGGTTGAGTCCGTTCGTTTTCTATGGATTTTGCGAATCGTCAGGCTGGCCAATAGACCCAATATGCACAGGAAGAGAACGACGGCGAAGAGATACCGGTATCCCAGACCTCCGGGATGGCGATCCAGGAGGACTCCTCCGAGCATGGGCATGAAAATATCCGGGGTGTAGCCGGCTACGGATACGATGCCGGCGGCCGTCCCGGTGACGATGAGAGGCACTCCGCCCTCTTCCAGCAAGGCGAAGTAGATTCCCCGGAGGGCAAAGATGGCCAGGGAAGCGATCGCGGTGTTGACGATCAGGATAATCACCAGACTCGGGCGGCCGGGCGTCAGCACGAACACCCCGAAACTGATGATCAAGATTGAGAAACACCAGGAAATCGTCCGGGATGCCCCGGCCCTGTCTGCCAGGAATCCGGCCCCCAAGGCGGACAGCGGCTTCACGGCCATTTTGCCGACCCCGATGGCCCCTCCGAAGACAACGCTCATCAGAAAAACATCGGTGGCATAGGGAGTGAAATAATAGGACCCCCAATAAGCGCTGTACGCGGCCAAGATGACCAGCGATATCAGCCAGACGACAGGCATCTTTAGGACCGTGACGATCTGCGGAAGGCCGACCTTTTCTGTTGCGTCTTTCTGTTCATTTTGCCCATCCGGTTCATCGACGAGGACTCGCCAGGCCATCAGCCCGATGAGGATGTCGGTGACCGAAAAAAGCAGGATGACCCAGGAAAGGGCCAGCCGGCCGCTTCCCAGCTTGGCGAACAGGGTCAGCAGGGCCATCGATGAGGCCAGTTCGGCGATACCCCGGCCGCCTTCCAAAATCCCGAACGCTCTGCCCTGTTCTGTCCGAGGAGCCCAGTTCCGGGTCGCCTTGATGAGGGCTCCCCAGAAGGTCAGGGTACAGCTGATTCCCCAGAAACCGTGGATGACGATGGACACAGCGTAAGAGGGGAAGGTGGCGAAGTAGAGACCGGATATCCCGGTGGCCATCATGGATAGGGTAATCAATTTGCGGGGAGAGATCCGGTCGGCCAGCCAGCCTCCCGGAAAGTAGGAGATCAGGGCCGCGGTTCCGAAAGCACTCATCAGCACGCCCAGCTGGGTGTTTGAGACTTGGAGCGCCTTCTGGAGGGGCAGATAATAGACCTCTCTGAGAAAAGGCAGAAGATAGATGATCCCTCCCGACAGACACAGGCAGGCCATGACCAACCAGCGCCGGAATGTGCTCATTGGATGTATGATGATCTGAGCTTCGACTGCAAGAATATGTTTTGGCCGGGGCGTTGTCAAACCGGACGCATGGATGGCAAGCATCTCTTTTTCCGTGATTTCCTTGGGCGCAGGGAGCCGCCCATAGCCCCCGCACCCCGGGGAACCAGTCCCGTCGGTTCCCCCCGT
>JBAQGA010000142.1:0-9129 GCA_049287565.1 Candidatus Aminicenantales bacterium | reverse complement strand
GGCGATGCCTTTGAAGGAGGAGTTCTGGTCCATAATTTTTCGCTCCATGAGGGCGATGTGGTGCTCAACGCCTCTGCTTCAGGTATCCGAATGACAGACCGGCAAGCAGAGCGCCGATTCAAGCTCCTGGCCGGAGAGAGCAAAGAAATCCTCTACGCTTTTAGCGTCAAGGAGCCCGGCCGGGCTGCTTTTCGCTTCGGTGCTTCTATGGGCGAAGAGACGGACGGCCTTGAACTCGAGATCCCGCTCCACCTTCCCCGACCCACGGAAACGGTTGCCCTCTTTGGCGAGACTCGGGAGGCGGCCGACGAGAGATTTTCTATTCCCAGCGATGTCTTTCTTGAGCACAGCAGAATCGAAATTCAGGCCGCCGCTTCGGCTCTCCTTAACCTCAAGGGAAGCGTGGACGAACTCCGAGACTTCCCTTATCTCTGCCTGGAACAGAGGTTGAGTGCGCTCCTCCCCTTTGTTCTCGCCCCTCAAGTCCTGCTGGATTTTGGGCTCACCCGGCTGAAGCCGGAAGAACTGCAGAAGGCCGTCGTCCGGGGACTCAATGAGCTCTCTCCCTATCAAAAGGATAGCGGCGGGTTCGGGCTCTGGCCGGACTCTCGAAAGGAAGCCCCTTTTCTGACCTGCTATGCGGTGCTGACCTTGGCTAAGGCGGCAGAGAACGGGTATGCCGTCGAGCCGGACCGATTGGACCGCGGGCTCTCCTACCTCAACGCTTTTCTCCGTGAATCGTGGGCCCCGGAGCGATGGCCGTTCATCCGGAGCGACTGGGATACAACCAAGGCCTTCTGCCTCTACGTTCTGGCCCTGGCCAAACGGCCGCAGCCGGCTTTTGCCGAAAAACTCTTCGCCGACAGAGAGAACCTCTCGCTTTTCGGGAAAGCGCTTTTGCTAAAGGCGCTTCACTATGGAAAGGGTTCCCCGGAGGCGCAGAATTTGCTCAGGCAAGAATTGCTCAACAAGATCAAGGTTACACCTGAGAACGCTCATTTTGAGGAGGACGTTGATCGGGGGAGCCGCTGGATCTATTCTTCGAACACACGGACGACCGCCTTTATCCTGCAAACCCTTGTTGAAATCGGGAGCGAACATCCCTCTCTCTCCGCGATCGCCCGCTGGCTGGTCGCTCGACAGCGTTCCCGCCAGAGGCTCTCCACCCAAGAGAGCCTTTTCGTTTTTTATGCCTTGAACGATTATTACCGGAGAGTCGAAGGACCGGGGGCCGACTTCCACGGAAAGATCACGCTGGCCGGAAAGACCGTGCTGGAGGAAGACTTCGAGCGGGACAAGCGCGAGCTCAAGCGAGCGGAGGTCAGGATCTCCGAGCTCGGTGTTGAAACCGGGGGCAGCCTGGCGTTCCAGGCTGAAAAGCAAGGCGATGGCATTCTGTACTACGGTGCCCGGATGACCTATGCTCCTCGAGGCATTCTCTCCCCCCGGGACGAAGGGATTGCCGTCCTTAAGCGGATCGAATCCCTCGACGGCAAGCCGTTGGAGGTCATTCCCCCCGGCGCCCTCGTCGTCGTCACCCTTGAACTTGCCGTTCCCCGGGAGTGCCTCTTTGTTGTCATCGACGATCCCCTGCCGGCGGGACTGGAAGCGGTGAATCCCCATTTTCTGACGGAAAGTATCGAATCGCAGAGAATTCTCGAGGCTGCAGTTCTATCGCAGGCCGAGCCATGGTGGCAGGGCTTCAATCATTTCGAGGTGCGTGACGATCGGGTTCTCCTGTTCGCCGATTCGCTGCCTGCCGGAGTCCACAGCCACCGCTATCTGGCTCGGGCCGTAAGCCTCGGCCATTTTGTTTCGCCCGGGACCTCCGCCGGAGAGATGTACGCGCCGGAGGTGTTCGGCCGAAGCCCGGAAAAAACGGTCCGCGTGGTCCGCTCACGATGAAGAGAAAGATCTTCCTGGCATTTCTCACTCTTACCGGTCTTCTCTTTTTAACCATTTTTCTGCCTTTCCCTGGAAAAAGGCTGAACCCCAGCCCCGTGATCTCGCTGCGGCTTTTGGACAGGAACGGCGTTCTCCTGAGGGAAGTCCTTTCCGACGAGGGCGGCCGCTGCCGCTGGGTTGGACTCGGTGATGTCTCTCCCTTTCTTCTGAAAGCGACAATCGCGGCGGAAGACAGGCACTTTTTCCTGCACCGAGGGATCCACCCGCTCTCGATGATTCGGGCGCTCTGGCAAAACGTTCGCGGCGGCCAAGTCATCTCCGGTGCCTCGACGATTACGCAGCAGCTGGTCCGCAATCTTTATCCCGGCCGGCGGAATATCTGGACGAAGGCCCGCGAGGCCTGGCTGGCCATTCGGCTGGAACGCAGTCTCTCCAAACCGGACATCCTGACTCAATATCTCAACCGGATCTCCTATGGGAAGCAGGCTTACGGAATCGAGGCCGCGTCGCGGCTGTATTTCGATAAGCCCCCTTCTCAGCTCAGCTTAGCTGAGTCGGCCTTCCTGGCGGCCATTCCTCGGTCCCCTTCGCTCCTCAATCCCTATCGCGCGTTTTCCGCCCTCAAGAAAAGACAGGTCGATATCCTGGCCAGGATGACGGGACTCGGACTCATCACCGAGGCCGAACGAGAATGGGCCCGGACGGAAGAACTCCGGCTCGTTCCCGAGTCGAAGTGTTTCCGGGCGGCGCACTTCTGCGATTTCGTCCTGGCCCAGGTCTCTCCTGAAGAACGACGGGGGCTGATCGCCATCGAGACGACTCTCGATTATGGGCTTCAGCAAAAAATCGAAGCCCTGCTCAAGAATTATCTGGGGATAATGAAGAACCGGGGCATCACCAACGGAGCCATCGTCGTCCTCGACAATGCGCGAGGGGAAATCCTTGGTCTAGTTGGGTCGGGTGACTTCTTTGACGTCGCTCACCAAGGCCAGGTCAACGGGGTTCTGGCGATGCGCCAGCCCGGGTCCACCTTCAAACCTTTCACCTATGGCCTGGCCCTTGAGAACGGGTGGACGGCCGCTTCTCTCATCGACGATTCGCCGGATCAGTTCCTCACCATCGGGGGCTATTACATGCCTCAGAACTATGACCGCAGGTACCACGGGATGATCAGCCTGAGAGCGGCGCTGGCCTGTTCCTATAATATCCCTGCCGTGGCCGTTCTGCAGACGATCGGCCCCGACCTTCTCTTCCGGAGGCTCCGCGCGCTGGGGTTCGCGAGCCTGAAGCAGGACCCCGGTTATTATGGAGTGGGCCTCACCCTTGGAAACGGAGAGGTCAGCTTGCTGGAACTGGCGAGGGCCTATTCGACTCTGGCCAGGCAGGGACTCCATGTCCAGGAAAAGTCGATTATCCGGATGGTCGGGAAGAACGGCGGGGACGCCTTCGTGCCGAATCGGGGCGCCGGCGAGCGCATCTTCTCTCCGCAAGTCGCCTACATCATCACCCACATTCTCTCCGATCCGGACGCCCGCATTCCGTCATTTGGCTACCACACGCCGCTTTCCTTTCCTTTTCCGGTGGCCGCCAAGACGGGGACATCCAAAGATTTCCGGGATAACTGGACCGTCGGATACAGCCCGGCCTATACCGTTGGAGTCTGGGTGGGAAATTTCGATGGAGAACCGATGCACAATGTCTCGGGAATCACCGGCTGCGGACCGTTTTTCAAGGATATCATGCTCCTGCTTCATCAGAACGACGCGGGGAGGGAATTCCCCAAGCCGGGGGGCTTAGCCGTTGTGCCGGTGTGTCCATTCTCGGGAAAGACGCCGACGGCCTTCTGCCCGGGGACAGTCGAAGAGGTCTTCATCGAGGGGACCGAGCCGCGCCAAGTCTGTTCCTATCACCGGGCAACAGCTGATCTTTCGGGCATGAGCGGCGGACTGAAATCGGGCCCGGATTCTTCGCCTCTCCAGATCTCGTTTCCTCGAAGCGGCGATGTTTTCAAGATCGACCCGGTCCTCCGGAAGGAGCATCAGCGTATCAAGCTCAAGGTGAACGTTCCCCAGATGCAGGGGATCAAGAAAGTGGAATGGTGGGTCAATGGAGATCGGGCGGGAGACTCCGAATCGCCCTTCACTTTCTTCTGGAATCTCCGGCCGGGTTCTTATACAATAAAGGCCGTTGCGGTCGGGGACGGATCACGGCTGGAGAGCCGGCCGGTCAAGATTACGGTCCTGACCTGAATCCCAAGATCGAGGAGAGCTGGGAATGAGAAGACGCAACGCCTTACTCATGCTCAGTAGCCTGGCGCTGTTCAAGCCGCGGGCATTCGCCAAAACAGGAGGGAAGAAGATCATGAAACAGGAAGTCAAGACGGAGCGGGCTCCCAAGGCCATCGGTCCGTATTCCCAGGCCGTCATCGCCGGCGGATTCGTTTTTTGCTCGGGCCAGATCGCCATCGACCCCGCCAGCGGCGAACTCCAGACGGGAGGAATCGAGGAGCAAACGCGGCTTGTCCTGAAAAACCTCGGGGCCGTGCTCGAGGCCGCCGGGAGTTCCTTCGACCAGGTGGTCAAGGCCACGGTTTTCCTCCAGGACATGAACGATTTCAGCCGCATGAACCAGGTCTATGCGGAGTTCTTCAAGGCCCCGTTCCCGGCGCGCGCCGCCGTCCAGGTCGCCCGCCTGCCGCGCGACGTCAAGGTCGAGATCGAAGCCATCGCCCTGGTCAAATAGGCTCGGGCTTGGGTTCGTCAGCCCGTTCGGTTCCCCCAGCGTTGTAGACGCAAATGCCGAAGCTCAGTATAATATTCGCTCATGCCGATATATGAGTTCATCTGTCAGAAATGCGGTCACCAATTTGAAGCTCTCGTGCCTCTGGGAGGCGAAAAAGGGGTGAGCTGTCCGGAGTGCCGGAATTCCGGCGTTCAGAAGCTCTTTTCTTCTTTCGGCATCGGCGGAGGGGGGAGCCGTCTCAAGACCGCATCCAGCTCGTGTACTTCCTGCTCGAGCAAATCCTGTAGCACCTGCCACTGATTGGATCGGCGGAAAGCACTGCCGCCCCCCCTCAGGCGAAAAATTCCCTGATGGCCTCGATGATATAATCCTGCTGCTCTGTGGTCAGTTCGGGATAGATCGGCAGGGCCAGGACCTCCCGGGCCGCTCTTTCTGAAATGGGAAAATCCCCTTTCTTATAACCGAGGTCGGCGAAGCATTCCTGCTGATGGAGCGACAGAGGGTAGAATATCGAAGTCCCGACGCCCTTCGCTTTGAGGTGAGCCTGAAGCCTATCCCGGTTCTTTGTCCGGACCACATATTGGTGATAGGTGTGATAGTTCCTCGCTCCGCAGTCCTTGTAAACGGCGATGGGAATCTTGACCAGGCCGGAGCTTTCTAATCCGGGTTCCGCGAATTTCCGGTTGTAATAGTCCGCCCGCTCACGGCGCTTCTGCTGCCAATCATCCAGATGCCCGAACTTGACGCGCAGAATGGAGGCCTGAAGGGCGTCGAGCCGGAAGTTCCCCCCCAGTATCTTATAGTGGTATTTAGCGATTCCTCCGTGGACGCGGAGCATCCGGAGCTTCTCCGCCAAGCGGGCATGATCAGTCATGACCATCCCGCCGTCTCCGTAGCCCCCCAGGTTCTTAGAGGGATAGAAGGAGAGCGTTCCTATTATGCCCATTGTCCCGGCCCGCCGGAGGCCTTTCCGGCTTGGATACTCCGACCCGATGGCCTGAGCCGCGTCTTCCACCACCCAGAGGCCGTACTGCTTGGCCAGCTTCATGATGGAGTCCATATCCGCGCATTGCCCGTAGAGATGAACAGGAAGGACGGCCTTTACGCGGGGACCGCGACGCTTTTTTGAGAGCCTTGAGAGGACCTCCTCGAGACTCCCCGGGTCGAGGTTATATGTGGTCGGATTGATATCACAGAAAATCGTCTTGGCGCCGAGGCGCGCGATCGCGCCGGCCGTGGCGAAGAAAGTAAATGGCGTCGTTACGACTGCGTCGCCGGCGCCGATGCCGAGGGCCATCAACGAGATGATCAGCGCGTCCGATCCCGACGACACCCCGATAGCGAAGCGGGCACCGCTGTAGGCGGCGATCTCCCCTTCTAAAGCGGCGACTTCGGCTCCCAGGATGAAGTTCTGAGAGGACATGACACGGAGCACCTTCTCGTTGATCTCGTCTTTGATGGTCGCGTATTGAGCCTTCAAGTCGAGCATCGGGATGTTCATGGCGGTTCTCCTTATGGCCGGGCTTTCTTGAGTTTTTTCTTTTCGATCAGAAGCTGCCCCTGATAGGACACGTAGCTCAATAGGATCATCACCCGTTCCTTGTCGCCGAGCTCCCGCTGGAAGACGCCCCGGAGTCCTTTGAGCGCACCTTCAGCTACTTCGATCTCGTCTCCCACCCGGGGCTCGATGCCGTGCTTCTCGAGTTCGATGAGTCCCCCAACTTCCCTGGCCCTGAGCTCCTGGACGACCTCGTCAGGAATCGGGATCGGACCTTCCCTGCTTCCCACCACCCGTTTAACGCCCCTGGTGTACTTAACCATCTGGTACTGGGAGGGAAAATCGAAGACCAGGAAACCATAGCCGGGGAAGAACGGCCGGAGCCGATTTTCAAACCTGTAAATCGGGTTATAATACGTGAACCCCCCCTCGGCGAAAAGTTTCGCTACCTGAAATTCCTTTTTGGGCTTGGTGTTGATGACAAACCAGTGGGCCATATTTGTCAGTCGATGAGTCCGGCGGTTTTGTAGAATCCGGGACGGCGGTCCTGGAGAAAGCGCCGCTTGGCGAAGGAGCGGGGGATCCGGCTCAGGTCACACTCTGCGTAGAGCACGAAATCCTCGTCTTGGGGGGCGCGGGCGATTACCCGGCCGTCGGGTTCGACGACAAACGACTCGCCGGCGAAACGGTGGACCTCTTCCTTGCCCACCCGGTTGACCAGGGCGGCGAAATAGCCGTTTTGGAAGGCGGCGACTTGGAGTTCCGCCTCGAACAGGCCCGGGGTCCACTCTCCGACTGCGCCCGCTTGAGGGACGACGACGAACTCGGCGCCCCGGAGGGCGAGGCCGCGCATATACTCGGGGAAATGTCGGTCATAACAGATAGCCACGCCAACCTTGCCGGTGCCGGTCTTGAAGACGAAACGGTTCCTGTCGCCCTGCGCATAAAACCCTCGTTCGTGGAATCCCGGGCCTTCCATGATATGGACCATCCGCACGACGCCGAGGATGCCGCCGTCGGTATCGATCACAGGCGAAGAATCATAGGTTTTTTCGCCGTCTCTCTCGAACAGGTTGAGGACGGTCACCACACCATATTCGCGAGCGAGCTTCGCAAAGACATCCGTCGTCGGCCCGGGGATGGGTTCGGCCAGAGCCAGGGACTCCGCGGTGGCCGGATACTGGGGGAGAAACCGGAGAAAAGCCAGCTCGGCGAAGGCGACGAGCGCGGCGCCGGCGCGGGCGGCTTCCCTGAACGCCTCTGTTCCGCGGCGGATATTATCCCTGCGGTCGGACGAGGCGTGCTGCTGGACGAGGGCAACCTTCATCTTTTGACCTTGGCAGCGGCCATGGCCTTTTCGATATCTCCGGCCTTCTTGGGGATCGGCTTGCCCAGGACGCGGCTTCCTTTCTTGGTGACGAGAACGTCGTCCTCGATCCGAATGCCGGTGAAATCCCTGTATCTTTCGACCTGGGAGTAGTGTATAAATTGGGCTAAGCGTTTTTCGGCCTGCCAGCGGTCGATGAGCGCAGGGACGAAATAGATCCCGGGCTCGACGGTGAGGACAAACCCAGACTTCAGCTCTCTGGCCATCCTCAGGTAGGCCAGGCCGAACTGCTTGCTCCTCTTTACACTCGCGTCATAACCGACGTAATCTTCACCCAGCCCTTCCATATCATGGACGTCGAGCCCGATCATATGGCCGAGGCCGTGGGGGAAAAAGAGCGCGTGCGCGCCCGCGGCGACCGCCTCGTCGATGTCCCCTTTCATCAGTCCGATTCCTTTGAGTCCCGAGGCCATGGTCTTGGCCGTGGCCAGGTGGATATCTTTGAATCTCGCTCCCGGCCTCATCGCGGCGATGGCCTGGAGCTGTGCTTCGAGGACGATCTCGTAAACCTCCCTTTGCTTTTGGGAGAAGGTCCCGCTGACCGGGATCGTCCGGGTAATGTCGGAGGCATATCCCCGGGCAGAGGAAACTCCAGAATCGATAACCAGCAGGCGTCCCTTTTTCAGCCGATGGCCGTGATCTTGGTTATGGAATACGTGCACGTTCATGGACAGGATTGTCGGGAAGGCCGTCATACATCCTTGGGCCAAAGCGAGACCCTCGATGGCGCCGACGACGTCGCGCTCGTAAAGGCCGGGCCGGGCCATCGCCATGGCGACAGAGTACATCTGACGGCTGACGGCCAGCGATTTTTCGATTTCGGCGACCTCCTCCTCGTTCTTGGTGGAGCGCTGATTCACCACAGCCTTGATCAGTTCGGCGGAAACGCGCCGTCTGACCTTTTGCGGCTGGACACTGAGCAAGCCTGACAGACGGTTCAACGTTTCCGACCGGTAAGGGGGGAGAAAATGGACCGGCCGATCCTTTTTGCGGGCCTGGGTGATCGTCTCATCCAGTCGAGCGAGCGGCGCGGTTCTCTTGACGCCCACGGCCGCCGCTCTGTCCTTGATCTTCGGGAGGTCCCCCATCCAGATGACGTCCTCGAGGGTGATATCGTCGCCGAAAATCGTCTCGGTTCCGGCGTCGACATCGATGACCGCCGCCACGCCCGGTGTATCGAGTCCAAAAAAATAGAGAAACGAGCTATCCTGACGGAAGGGATAGGTATTGGCTGGATAGTTCATCGGGCTCTCTTCGTTGCCCGGGAAAAGGAGAAGGCCGGAGCGGACCTGCTTTTTCAGGACGTTTCTTCGCTGGGTGTAGACGGCACGTTCAAACATTGTTTGCACCTCGCGGCAGCGTTATCTGAATACACTCATTCGTATATCAGAATGGCGCCGAGAATTCAATATCGGCCAGGGTGCCGAAGAAGCGTTGATTTTCCGGATGTTCGGTGATAATAAATGAAATTGGGCTCCTCGCTGTTTCATGTGGGTAGATTGAATTTCAGTTTCCCGGCGATGAGGTAGATCATAGTGATCAGATTCTTTGTTGTGCGATACCCTCTCGCCCGAGCTTTGGCTGCCTGGACTAAGCT
>JBAQGA010000141.1:0-4844 GCA_049287565.1 Candidatus Aminicenantales bacterium | reverse complement strand
GCTCTACCGCGTGCTCGAGGCCACCCATGTCACGCCGGGACGATGGAAGGGGATGATGCAAACGAAACTCCGAAACCTTAAGGACGGAAGCCTGCTCAATAATCGGTTCCGCTCCGAGGACCGGGTGGAGCAGGCCTTTCTTGAAGAGCTGGAGATGGAGTTCTTGTACAAAGCCGGCGAGGACAGCGTCTTCATGAACTTGGAGAACTATGAACAGATCCGTCTGTCTCCCGAGATCATCGGTGACGGCGTCCGCTATCTCGTCCCCAATATCGTCTTTACCATCGAGCTCTACGAGGGCAGGCCCGTGGCCGTCCGGCCTCCCCTGACCGTCGAACTGAAGGTGGTTGAAACAGAACCCTTCCTTAAGGGCGCGACCCAGTCGGCCAGCAGCAAGCCCGCCACTCTGGAGACGGGACTCGTCGTTACCGTCCCGCAGTTTATCAACGAGGGGGACGTCATCCGGATCGACACTCGAGAGGATAAGTACCTCGAGCGGGCCAAGAGCGGCTGAAGGTCAAAAGGTCTGTCTGTAGACTCCGATGTTGTGATGGCGGTCGGTCACCCGGACGGTGACCAGATTCTCGGCGTTGGGCGGCAGAGATACCCGGAACTTGAAGGTCTCGACCTTGGAATCGCAGATCCCATCGACCGGAAAGATAACCCGCCAGTCCCCCGGCAGGACGAGAAACTCGACCTCCTGGACTGAGGAAAAGGAATCCTCCACTTGAAAGGCGACGTCAAGCGCATTCCCCACTCGTGTGGCTGTGAAGTCCTTGACCACCGGCAGAGAATTATCGATGACCAGGGACGGGCTGATCTTTTCCGTCCTGAGCTCTGAACCCGGAGGATTGGAACCCCGGTCGCCGGCTTCGAGCTTGAGGAAATAGACTCCATCGGGATAGGATAGTGTATCGATGGCGATCAGGGACTCCGTCCAGACGTCCTTGACCACCCGCCAGGCCGTCTCTCCTTCTTTTTTGATCGAAACCGTATAGAGAAGGCGGTCCCCGTTCTCGTCGGTCACATCCCAGGTCATGGTTTGAAACCCTTTGCGTTCGACCTTTTTGGCCATGTAGATGGAGCGGTCGTCCTTTTTCTTCTCTTCCCCGCCGGCCGCGGATTCATCCGCTCCCCAGATGACCTCTTCCTGGTCGGGAGGCTTGAGGTAGACCTCATTGGGAGGCAGCAGCGTCAGGCTTTGGATGAGAGGGGCGATATTCGCCTGGAGGTAGAAAAGCGAGACCCGGTGCAACTGGGGCGAGGCATTGCCGGACTGGGTTCTGAGCAGGGCTTTGAACTGGAGATACCGGGCCTTGGGGCTCAAGATCTGCTCTTCTTTTTTCTGGATGGGCGGAGACCAGTCGCTCCACATGCTGTTCGGCTCGAAGGAGTTGCCGCTCCGCGTCTGGATCTGGATGGTCGTGCCGGCGAGAACGAGTCCGTCAAATTCCAGCCGTCCCCAGGAGGACATGGTCCGGGCATCCAGGATATCGCTGATATACTCTCCATTGAACCTCTGCTCGGCGGAAAGGATCAGCAACCGGGCGGGATTATCGGCCAGCACATAAATCTTGGTGTCGACGGGTTTGAGCGCATATATCTGCTCGGAGCTGCCCTGGAGAAGGAGCGCGACCTTTTCTTCCCCGTCGACGGTGTAGATGCGGCCCTGGTTTCCTGTCCCGAAAAGGAGCTTCTTTTCCTTTTCTTTCCAGAGTAAAGAATAAATGAGTTCGTCCTCGGACTCCCACAGTTTCTTGGCGATCCCGTCGGGTCGGACCCGGAAGAGTGCGCCCGGCTCCTTGGCCATCGAGCTTAAGGCTGCGGGTAAACGCACTCCGGTCGGGGCCGGAGCACTGGCCGATACGGTCACTTCGGTGGAGATCCGGACGGGCAAGTCGGAAGGTTCCTCTTTCTTTGTCCGTGTCGGCGTCCCGCCGCAGGCCGCGTAGATGTTTCCGTCCCCGTCTACGGCCAGACTCTTGATCTCCTCGAAAGAGGATTCGAACAGGACCGTGGCGCGGCCATCGGCGCTGAGACGGTAGATGACGCCGACGCCGCCGCTTCCGGCCAGCAAATCTCCCCGGCCGAGCTTGTGGAGACAGAGGACATGGTTTTCCTCAGCTTTGAGGACTCGCTGGCCCTCTCCCTCCGGACTGATCCTATAGATTCCTCCCGCTTCCCCGACCGCGGCCATCAGATAGCCGTCGTCGGCAAAGACCAGGTCCCAGATATATTTCTCCTCGGGATTGAAAAACGCGGCGGCCTGGTCTTTTCCGGTGATTTTATAGACCTTGCCGTTGGGGGAAGTTCCCGCGAACAGCGTGCCTTTGGAGTCCATGGCGAGACAGGTGACGTCCATCTCCTGGGCCTGGAAATAGAGCTCGGCCTGGCCGTCCTTGCCGGCCCGGTAGACCTTGCCGCCATGTCCGGTGCCGATAAATCCGGTGCCGTCCGGTCCGGCGACAAAGGAGAGATAGAAGTCCTCCGCCGGTCCGTCCAGCTTGTCTTCCTTGGGGGCCAGGGAGAGGACCCCCTCGAAAGTCACGGAGAGGCCGTCCAGCTTGCCCTTGAGGAAATCGTCCTTGGCCCGGATTTCCCATTTGCGGGGGACCACGGCCTCGACGAGCAGCGTCATTCCGACTATTCCGATAAAAACAACAATTATCAGGCTTCGGTACTTTCTCATCCCGGCTCTCCTATTTTTTGATCTTGACGGGAATCGAGGCCATCCCGCGAAAGACATAGGGAATGGGAAGCTGATATTCCCGGAGTGTGGATCGCGTCAACTCGGTGGGCGCAGAGGCGGCCGCCCGCGGGGAGGCGAACAGGGATTTCATCGAGGGCGGCAGGTTCGGCATCTCCTCTCCCTTGACGAAGAGGCCCGGCTTGGAGGCCATCATCTTGAAGTAGATCCGGTTATGCTTGCGCAAATTGTTGAGGATGCGGATCAGCTGGCTCAGACTGCGGGGGACGAAATCCTGATTCCGATACTGAAGAGTCTCCACCTGCTGAACGGAGGCGGCATCGGCAATGATCAAATTGAATTCCGATCCGGCCGGAAGAGGCGGAGTTTCGACCGTGACCTCTTCCTCGAAGATCTGACCGCCGAAGGTCCGGCAATAGACTTTCACCTGGATACGTTCGCCCGCCGAGACCTCGTACTTATCCAGCCAGACCCGTTCCAAGGCGCAGAACTTCGCCTCTTCCAAGGCGCGGATGGTCAGGGTAATACGATGAACCCCGATCGTCTGGAACTCGTTATTGGTCAGGTAGTAGACGACGGCGGTGAGCAGGCCGCTGAGGCCTGTCGTCGCCGTGTCGAGGTTTCCGGAGAAGAGGTCCTCGAGATGGACGCTGGCGCCGTTGTCCAGATAGACATAACCATCGAGGGCAAAGGAAAGGTCACCCAGAGAGCGCTCTTCGCTCGACAGAAGGGACGCCACCGTCATGTTCACCAGCAGCGGAGTCAGGAGCCTGTCATTGGCCAGCTCGACCTTAAATTCCTTAGTCCGGCCGGTCATCTCAAGGAGGCGGATTTCCAACGGCACAGGCTGAGGCATCTTGCCCAGCTCGCCCAGCAGACCGGCCGTCCGGTCCTGAGAAAACCGTCCTAACCGGACGCCTGCCCCAGCCAGTTTGAACGAGTTCTGGAGGCTCGGGATCACGGCCAGGACGTTCGCCTTGGCCATCGCATAGTCGACCTTGCCCAGATTAAAAAGAGGATGACCAAAAGCCAGGACCCGCTCTCCGTCGACATACGTCACTGTCCCGAACGCGGCCGAACTCAGGTCACCGCCGACCAGCTCGACGGCCACCGGGTCCCCCTCCCGCAGGGTCGCTCCGGCTGCAGGCCCAACGGCTGCGGTCTGGACCGCAGAGCCCAAGTTCACGGGGTTGAATCCCGAACGGGTGAAGAGCGGCCTGGTCTCCCCGATGACCGCCGGAGAAAACCCCCCGAAGACGAGCGGAACGCCTATCGGAGCCATCGTCTGCCCCTGGGAGGGCAGGGGCGGACGCGCGGTCGCAAGGTCCTTATAGAAGGCCATGAGGTCGGCCAATGACAGACTCGCGCGGAGAGGAAGAGACGATACGGCGGAAGGCTTGGCCTGGACGGGCAGTTCGGGGATGGCCAGCATTTCATCGATCGGTGTGATCCCGGCGATCGGTTCCTTGGCGAAGGGAAAGGAGTAGGCGACCGCTCCGATGAGCTTGCCGTCGATGTAGATGGGGCTTCCGCTCATGCCCTGGATGATTCCGGTATTCTCCAGGCCCCGGCCGGAGAGTTTGGCCAGGATGATGCTCCTTTTGGGCTGGTTGTTCTCGATGATGCCCAGGATCTCGGCGTCGAACTCCTCGATCTCGCCGCCCAAGAAAACGGTCTTGCCCTTCCCTTTCATGCCCGGCTTCACTTGCTCCAGAGGCATGGTCAGGGTGGACGCCTGAACAAGGCCGAAAAATATCCCCATGATGACGATGAGCGCTGCCGTGTGCTTAATTGTTCGTCTCCTCCGCGTTCGCTTCGGTCGCCATTGACCGGGACAGACAAATATCATAGAATCGAGACAATGAGGGCCTTTCTCACCGGTGGAACCGGCTTCATCGGAAGCCATCTCGTCGATTTCCTCCTGGCCAGGGAGGTGGAGGTCTTCGTCCTGGTCCGGAACCCGGAAAATGAACCGGCACTCCTCGAAAAGGAGGTCCGGGTGCTGAGGGGTGACCTCTTCTCTATCCCTGCGCTCCCGGCCGGCCTCGACTTTGTGTTCCACCTCGCCGGCAAAACACGGTCCCTGAAATCGGCTGATTATTATACTGTAAACCAGCAAGGCACGGCAAGTCTGTTC
>JBAQGA010000140.1:0-5920 GCA_049287565.1 Candidatus Aminicenantales bacterium | reverse complement strand
GTTGAAAAAGTTCTTTGTCTTTCATAATAGGCCATTTTATGAGCGCACAAATATATTTTCAATTGCCTACCCACACGAAATAGCGAGGAGCCTGAAATTGGAGCAAACGATAAGTGCGATTTGACGGGGAAAGGGACTGACCAATGAAGAAACTGTCTGTTTTTCTGGCGCTGGCCCTGGCCGTGGCGATGTGGACCCTGCCGGCTTGCCGGCGGGAGAAGCCGGCTGTCCGGACGGCCCTGCGACCCAATATCCTCTTTATCATGTCCGATGACCACGCGGCCCATGCCATCAGCGCCTACGGCAGCCGGGTGAATACAACTCCGCAAATCGACCGGATCGCCCGGGAAGGGATGCTTCTTAGGAATTGCTTCTGCACCAATGGGATCTGCGCGCCGAGCCGGGCCGTCATCCTGACGGGCAGGTACAGCCATCTCAACGGCCTGCGGGATAACGCCGTTGCCTTCAATGGGGCCCAGATAACTTTTCCGAAGCTCTTGCAACAGGAGGGATATCAGACCGCGCTCGTCGGCAAGTGGCACCTGAAAAGTGATCCGACCGGGTTCGATTATTGGAACATCCTTCCCGGCCAGGGCGAATACTACAATCCCGATCTCATCGAGATGGGCGAACTGAGGCGGCACGAAGGCTACGTAACGGATATCCTGACAGACCTGGCCGTGGATTTTCTGGAGATAAGCCGGGATCGGACCCGGCCGTTCCTCCTGATGTTGCATCACAAAGCCCCCCACCGCTCCTGGGAACCGGCTCCGCGGCACCTGAATCTCTATGACGGGGCGGATATCCCAGAGCCGAAAACGCTGTTCGATGATTATTCCGGGCGGTCGAGAGCGGCGCTGGAACAGGAGATGTCGGTTAAGGACCACCTCAGAGAGGCAACGGACCTCAAGATGGGGCCTCCGCCCGCGCGGATGAACGCGGAGCAGCAGGAAATCTGGGAGAAAGCTTATGGTCCGGAGAGAGAGATTTTTTTGCAGAAGCAACCCAAGGGGCGGGACCTTGTCCTGTGGAAATACCGTCGCTACATGGAGGACTATCTGGCCTGCATTGCCGCCGTGGACGAAAGCGTCGGGCGGATTCTGGACACTCTGGAACGCTCCGGGTTGGCCGGAAACACAGTCGTCGTTTACACCTCGGACCAGGGATTTTTTCTCGGGGATCACGGCTGGTTCGACAAGCGGTTCATGTACGAGGAATCGCTCCGGATGCCGCTTCTCGTCAAGCTTCCCGGGTCCATCCCGCGCGCCTCGGTGAACAATGAGTTGGTGATGAACCTGGATTTCGGGCCGACCTTCCTGGAACTGGCCGGGATTCCTGTCCCGCGGGAGATGCAGGGACGCTCGCTCGCCGGCTGGCTGCTCGGCGAAAAGGTCAAAGACTGGCGGAAGGCGGTCTATTATCACTATTACGAATATCCGGCCGTCCATATGGTCAAGCGGCACTATGGGATTCGGACTCGACGGCACAAGCTCATCCATTTTTACCATGATATCGACGCCTGGGAGCTGTACGATCTGGAAAAGGATCCCGAGGAGCTCAAAAACGTCTACGATGACCCGGCCTACCGCTCCGTGCGCCAGGACCTGACCGCAGAACTCCTGGGACTCCAGGGCTTCTATGGGGACTCGGAGGAGCTTGCCCGGAAGTTCATCCGAGACGACCGGAAAGAATAACGATGTTCGGCCGTCAGAACGCGGCCTGCTCGGTGCGGCGGATGATCTCTTCCTGGAGATCCCACCCGATGTCGACGAAATAATCGCTGTAGCCGGCGACCCGGACGATCAAGTCTCGGTATCTTTCCGGGTGCCTTTGGGCCTCGCGCAACGTCTCGGCCGTCACCACGTTGAACTGGATGTGGTGGCCGTCAAGCTTGAAGTAGGACCGGACCAAGTGGGCCAGCTTGCGGAGCCCTTCCTCGGTGGACAGGAGCTGGGGGGTGAATTTCTGGTTGAGAAGGGTCCCTCCGGTGCGGAGATGGTCCATTTTGGACACGGATTTGATCACCGCCGTCGGGCCATGCCGGTCGGAGCCTTGGACCGGCGAAACCCCTTCCGACAGAGGCTCGCGGGCTTTGCGGCCGTCCGGAGTCGCCCCCGTGACCTTCCCGAAATAGATATGGACGGTGGTCGGAAGCAGGTTGATCTGGTAGGTCCCGCCCTTGGTATTGGGCCGTCCGTTGACGGCGTCGTAATAGATCTCGAAGATTGAGACCATGACTTCATCGGCGTAATCGTCGTCATTGCCGTATTTCGGGGTCTTGTTGAGGAGGCGCTGGCGCAACGTTTCTTTCCCGGAAAAATCATTCTTCAGGGCATCCAGGAGCTCGGCCATGGTCACCCTCTTCCGGTCGAAGACGTTGTCCTTGATCGCGGTCAGGGCGTCGGTTGTGCTGCCGATGCCGACGCCCTGGATGTAGGAAGTGTTGTAACGGGCGCCGCCGTCGTGGTAGTCCCGGCCCCGGGCGATGCAGTCGTCGATAAGAAGCGAGAGGAAGGGGGTGGGCATGTACTCGGCATAAATTCGCTCGATGATGCTGTTGCCCTTGACCTTGATGTCGATGAAATGGCGGACCTGCCGCCGAAAGGCGGCCAGGAGATCCTCGTAGCTCGCGAAAGCCCGCGGGTCGCCGGTCTCAAGGCCGAGGGTCTTTTCCGTCCTCGGGTCGAGGCCGTTGTTGAGTGTGATCTCCAAAACCTTAGGGAGGTTGAAATAGCCGGTGAGGTTGTAGTTTTCTTTGCCGAAGATCCCGGCCTCGACACAGCCGCTGGCCCCGCCCAGGCGGGCGTCTTCCAGGGACTTTCCCTGCCGGATCATCTCCTGGATGATAGCATCGGTGTTGAAGATGGAGGGCTGCCCGAACCCGGTCTTGACGATGTCCAGGGCGCGGCGGAGGAAGCGGTCCGGTGTTTTCTTGCTGATCTGGACCATCGAGCTGGGCTGGAGGAGCCGCATTTCCTCGACGACGTCGAGGATCAGGAAGGAGAGTTCGTTGACGGCGTCCGTACCGTCCTTCTTCACGCCGCCGAGGTTGATCAGACAGAAATCGGTATAGGTGCCGCTCTCCTCGGCGGTCACTCCCACCTTGGGCGGGGCGGGCTGGTTGTTGAACTTGATCCAGAAGGCCTGAAGCAGTTCCCGGGCAGACTCTTCGGTTAGCGTCCCCTCCTCCAGCCCCTTTTTATAGAAGGGATAGAGATGCAGGTCGAGCCGTCCCGGATTGAAAGAGTCCCAGGTGTTGAGTTCGGTGATGACGCCGAGGTGGACAAACCAGTAGGACTGTAAGGCTTCCCAGAAATCCCGGGGCGCGTACCGGGGCACGCGGAAGCAAATTTCGGCGATCCTTTCTAACTCTCTCTTCCTCTGCGGATCTTTTTCCCGCGCGGCCAGTTCGCGGGCTTTCTCGCCGTGCCTCTCTGCATAGAGGATGAGCCCGTCCGCAGCCACCGCCATGGCCTCGAGTTCTTCCCTTTTATGGAATGCCTCGGGGTCGGCTCCGAAGTCCAGTTTGGCGATCGTCCGGCGGATGTCGTCCTTGAAATCCCCCAATCCTTTCTTGTAGATCTTGTCGTCGAGGACGGTGTGGCCGGGTGCGCGCTGCTCCATAAACTCGGTGAAAACGCCGGCTTCGTAGGCGTCTATCCAGGCGGCATCCATAGCGGCGAAAATCTTTTCACGGATGGTCCGACCTCGCCAGAAGGGGATGATCTCCCCCTCGTAGATCCTCCGTGTCTCCGGGTCGACCTGGAAAGGAGTCTTGGGGCGGCTGTCGAGGATGTCCAGGTCCTGGAGGCTGTGGGCGGTGACCTCAGGATAGGTCGGGGTGGATTTGGGAGCGGGCCCCCTCTCCCCGACAATCAGCTCTCCCTCGTTGATGCAGACGGTCTTGTGCTTGAGCAGGTGCTTGAAGGCCAGGGCCCGTTTCATCGCCGGAGACATGGTGGGAGACGTGTGCTCCATGTAGAACTTGGTGATGAGCCGCGCCCGCTCAGCCGTGATCCTGGGCTGGGCTTGCAGGCTCTGCTCTCTCAGTTTCCTGATCCGCTCGTTCATCGGTCATTCTCCTCGGCTCACCCGGAACCCGCGGGATTCCAGGTCCGCTTGGATCCTTTCCAGGCTCTCGTCGGTCGGTGACGCAAATTCCAGGCTTGAGCTTTCTTTCTCAATTCCCTTGGATTTGTCTCCCCCCAGCCTGTGGTAAGGAAGGAGGCTGATTTCGGAGATCCCTGCGAAGGTGCGGAGGAACCCGCCGGTGCGGCGAATGTTCTCCGTGTCGTCATTGACACCGGGAACGATCGGGATACGAACGACGATCTTTTTGCCCGTGGCGGCTAGCTTCCTGAGGTTCTCCAGGATCAACCGGTTCGATTCGCCGGTGAAGGCGATGTGTTTCTGTTCGTCCATGGTCTTGAGGTCGAAGAGAAAAAGATCCGCCTTGGCGGCGATTCTTTCCAGGACCTCGGGCGCGGCCCATCCGCAGGTGTCGATGGCCGTGTGGATCTCTTTCTTACGGCAGAGCGCGAGGACCTCGTCCAGGAAATCCGGCTGGGAGAGGGGCTCACCGCCGGAAAAGGTCACTCCGCCGCCCGACTCCTCATAGAAAACGCGGTCCTTCTCGATTTCCCGCATCAGCTCTGCTGCGTTCATACGGCGGCCGACAATCTCGATGGCCTGAGTGGGACACATTTCGGCACATTCCCCGCAAGCCGTACAGCGGATACGGTCGAGCACAGGTATGGGGCCGCTTTTGCTGAGCGCTCCCTCCGGGCAGACGGCCAGGCATTCGGAGCAGGCTTTCAGGCAACGAGCGGCCCTAACCATGACCTCGGGTGTGAAAGACTGGCCCTCGGGATTGTGACACCAGCGGCATTGAAGAGGACATCCTTTGAAAAAAACGGTCGTGCGGATACCGGGTCCGTCGTTGATCGAATATCTCTTGATATCGAAGATCAGTCCTTCGCTCATGTTGTTCGTCCGTCAATCCTCCGCCCGAATCCCTGGATTCACGGCGCTCCGATAATAGAGAGTGATATATTTTTTCTGGACCTTGAAGGACCAGTGGACATCCCGGATATAGGCGGCCGCCTCGGAGGCTTTCCTCTGCCTGATTAAGTTGAGCAATTCCGTGTGCTCGATGATGGAAGCCAGCTCCCACTCTTTAATGAAACCCCGCTGCCTGGGAAAATCATAGAGCCGCTTCTTCATAGTGGTGACGATCCGGACGAGGCGCTCATTGCCGCACAAGGCCAGGTAAACATCGTGAAGCGCCAAGTTTTTTTCATAATAGAGGTCGAAATCGTCGGCCTGGATGGCCCGTTTCATCCCCTCGATCAGGTCTTCCATGGCTTTGATCTCCGCTTCGCCGATCTTGGTGAAAGCGTGCCAGAGGGCCGTGCTCTCCAGAGCGCCGATGACCTCGTAGCAATTTTTAATATCCAAGAGGGAGAGAGTATTGACGACCACGCCCCGACGCGCCTGGATGGTCACGAAACCTTCCATTTCCAACTGCAAGAGGGCATCCCGGAGGGGCGTCCGGCTGACGCCGAGCTTTCGACTGGTCTCGTCCAGGTTGATAACAGATCGCGGGAGGATCTTCCCGGTACGAAGTTGCTCCCGCAGATATTCATAGACCTGTTCCTTCAGGGATTTGATGTTGATGAGCGGTTTTTCGGACAATAATTTTTCCGTTTTTCGTCCTGATGCGTAATATATTAGATATCATACCTACTTGTCAAGCTTTTTTTCGTTGCCCCGGCTATCAATCTGTCCTAGAATCTGGACGGGAGAATTGATATGAGACCCACCTGGACCCCGCCTTTCGGATGGACGATCGTCGAGACCATCGATGCCCACGCGGCCGGAGAGCCACTTCGCATCATCACGTCCGGCCTCCCCCCTATCC
>JBAQGA010000139.1:0-18210 GCA_049287565.1 Candidatus Aminicenantales bacterium | reverse complement strand
GATCAGCTCATCGTAAGAGGCCAGGATGACCTCGTCCTTGAAATCCCCTTTTTTCTTGCGGCCGATCACCGGATTGACGAAGATGCCGTCGGTGAAGGTCAGGGCCGTCTTCTGCACATATTCGTGGCCGATGTGCGGTGTATTCCGCGTCTGGAAGGCCACGACCGTCTTCCAGCCCTTCTCCTTGAACAGGATCCGTGTCTCTTTCGGGCTGAGCTTATAGCGGTCGAAGGGCGTCGGCGAGATCTCGAGGAGGTCGACAGCACCGGCCAGCAGGACCTCCTTCATCCCGGCGACCTTGGCCACCCCCGGGTGAGCCCGGTCCGTGGTCAGAAACACCTTGTCGGCCAGTTCGTCGCGGTCGAATTCAAACTTCTCCTCCAGGTGGAGGATGGCCACCGGCCGTCCGCTCTCGCTCTGCAGGACGACATCCTTTCCCTCCTGGAACTTTGCAGCCTCCTCGCCTCCGGCGTCAAGGACGATGGGGATGGTCCAGGGGAGATCGTTCTGCAGACGCATCTCGTTCAGGACATTGCGGAAATCGGCCTTTCCCATGAATCCTTCGAGCGGCGAGAAGACGCCGGTACTGATGTTCTCGACGTCCGAAACGGATTCATCGGTGATTTTGAGGGTGGGGAGAGTCTTGATCCTTTCCAAGGCCTCTTTGCGGCGATCGCCCCAAAGAACGCGATCGATCAATCTTCCGCCGTGGGGATGTATCATCTTTTCCTCCGGTTGTTCGGCTGGGGATGGAGCGGAGTCCGGCGGTCAATCGAGATAGCCGAGAGCCTTCAATCTCTCTTTGACTTTTTCCTCGTCCTCCTTGCTGAAGGCCTCTCCCGGTGTCTCTTCCCGGGAGAGTTTCTCCCGCAGGACCTTGGCCACGTAGCTGGAAACGGACGGAATATCCGTCCCCTTGATGACCTCCTCTATCTTTTTATAGAGGGATGCGGGGATGGATACGCTCAGAGACTCTTTTTCCATGATCTTCCTCTTCAGGCCGGAGGGCGTTGGACAGGCCACCCAGCCTTAATGGGCCTAATAACACAGGCTAAGACTATATAAGAACCGGCCTTTTTTTTCAACTTTCCTCTGTCTCTAGCCTGGAAAAGGGGGTAAGCTCGGAAGCCCCGGTCGGCTTGACAATTCCCAACGTTTGATGTTTATTATGACTACTCAATGACTGAAGACCCTTCCCCTGCCCTCTGATATGGAAAAAGTCACTCACCCCTATATCCGGAAAAGCGTCTTCTCCGGAGTCCTCGACCGGAACCTCCGCAAGCTCGAAAACCGTCTCGGGGTGAACCTCTCTATCAGAGGAGACAGCCTGATCGTGGACGGCCAACCCAAGAAGGTCGAGTTCGCCAGGCTCTACTTCGAGAAGATGAGCGAACTCGAGGAGCGGGGTTGTTCGCTCCGGGAAGAAGATTTCCACATCGCCCTGGACCTCCTCGAGGGGGGGAACAGCCAGGCCCTGGAATCCTACTTTCCCGCCGAGGCCCTGAGTCTCTCCCGGAAATCGGTGAACCCCAAGAGTCTTAACCAACAGGAGTACATTCAGGCGATCCGCGGATTTGACCTGGTCTTCGGCATCGGCCCGGCCGGAACCGGGAAAACGTATCTGGCCATGGCCATGGCCCTGACACTCCTCCAGGAAAAACAGGTCAACCGCATCATCCTCACCCGTCCGGCCGTCGAAGCCGGCGAGAAACTCGGCTTCCTGCCCGGCGACCTGTACCAAAAGATCAACCCCTACCTCCGCCCGCTTTACGATGCCCTCTTCGACCTCACCCGGACCGATCAAGCCAACCGTCTGATCGAGAGGGGCATCATCGAGATCGCCCCCCTGGCCTTTATGAGAGGCCGAACCCTCAACGATTCTTTCATCATCCTCGACGAAGCCCAGAACTCCACCCGGGAGCAGATGAAAATGCTGCTGACGCGCGCCGGGTTCGGTTCCAAGGTGGTGGTGACAGCCGACATCACTCAGATCGACCTGCCTCAGCCCAAGAAATCGGGCGTCCTGGAAGCGATCAGAATCCTGACGTCCATCCCCGAGATCGCCTTTCTCCGTTTCAATGAGAAGGACGTGGTGCGGCATCCGCTGGTTCAGAAGATCATCAAGGCCTATGACCGGGCCGATTCCAAGGCCTCTAAGGTCCCATGAATTTCATATCGTTCCGCCGCCTCAAGCTCTTTAAAAGCCCCTCTCCCCGTCCAAAGGATGATGGAGAGGAATCGGAATCCGGGGGGAAGACGACGAATTTTGGGCGACGGATCATTCGGCATCCCTTCTTCTACCTGATCATTTTCGTTTTCGTCCTCGCCTATTTTCTTTCCTATGTCCCCTCTCGTTCCCTTCCCCTGATCGAAGAGGGCGAGATTGCTGCGGCCGACATCGTCTCCCCCGTCGACCTGACCATCGAGGACACCGAGACGACGGCCAAACGAAAAGCGGAGGCCGCGGCGGCTGTCCTGCCGGTCTATGTTTTCGACGAGAACTCCTTCCTGAACGTTGAGGAGAAGATCCGGCGGTTCTTCGAGTTCGGCCGGGAGAGTCTGAAGACGGCCGCTCCGCCGGCCAGAGCCGCCGAACTCCAAACGGCCGTCGCCGAGAGATTCGACCTGGACATCCCGGTGAGCGAGTTCGAATCCCTGATCAAGATAAATTTTTCCTCCGAGATTGAGGAGACACTGGTCAGCCTGACCGGGAAGGTTTTCTCCAACGGCATCATCGTTTCCAAGAACCTTTTCATTCGCCGGGAGCCCGAGAGGGGATTTCTCCTGATCCGGGGACCGGGGAACGAGCAGCTCACCCAGGTGGGCGGGGTTCTGGATATCAAGGAAGCCCGAAGCCAGTTCGCCGCGGAGGTCGAAAAGCTCGAGATCTCAACCCGCAACAAGAGGCTCTTGGTCGGCCTGGCGAATGTCTTGCTCGCCCCCAATATCACCTACAACAATCTGGAAACGGAGTCCAGGAAAGAGATGGCCAGCGACCGGGCGGAGACCGTCTTTTACACCATAAAAAAAGGCAAGGTCATCGTCCGCAAAGGGGACGAAGCGACCGCCGAGAATATCAAACGGATCTCCATCATCAACCAGAACCTCCGGGAAGGGCGGGACTGGGTCGTCCATTTCGCCGGGACGTTCCTTCTTTTCGCCTTGATTTTCGTTACCCTCTGGTATTTCCTGAAATCGTTGCTCAAGTTCCGGGCCGCACTCAACATCTACCGGATGATGGGCATCATCCTCATCCTCAGTCTCCTCGTCTATAAGCTGGCCGTGTTCGTCGCGACTTTGTTCAGCCAGGTCTCCCGCATCGCCGTCCTGACCGACGTCGAGATCTATCGCTATGCCTTCCCCTTCCAGTTCGGGGTCATCATCTTCGCCTTTCTGACCAACAACACCATCACCCTGATCTTCGCTGTCCTCAACAGCATTCTGGTCGGCTATGTCTTCCAGGGCAATTTTCAGCTGATGCTCTTCAGTTTCATCGGCGGACTGGCGGCCGTCTACGGCATCCGTTACTACAAGAAGCAAAAGCGCACGTCGGCGCTGCGCGCCGGTCTGTTCGCGGTTGCTCCGACCAACGTCTTTTTGATCATCATCTTCGAGCTCATCCGGGAAAAGATCAACAGCCCGGATGTCTTCGCCACCGAGATCGGCATGGGCCTGCTGGGCGGAATCCTGAGCGCCGCCCTCGCCTTCGTGCTCCTCCCCATTATCGAGAACATCTTCGGGTTCATCACCCCGACCAAGCTCCTCGACCTCACCAACTCGGACCTCCCCATCTTCCGACGCATGGCCATGGAAGCGCCCGGTTCCTACCACCATTCACTGATCGTCTCTGCGCTGGCCGAAAAGGCGGCCGAGGATATTGGCCTGGACGTGATGCTGGTCAAGGCCGGGTCGCTCTACCACGACATCGGCAAGGTCAAGCGGCCCGAATACTTCATCGAGAATATCAGCCGCAATCCCGACCTCCATAAGGACCTGGCGCCGAGTCTCAGTTCGCTGGTCATCATCAACCACGTCAAGGAAGGAGTGGAACTCGCCAGGAAGCTGAAGCTCCCCAAGAGGATCAAGGAGATCATCGAGCAGCACCACGGCAGCACGCTCGTCCGCTATTTCTTCAACAAGGCCAAGGAGGTCTACGACCCGGACATGCAAACGATCGAGGAGGAGAACTACCGCTATCCCGGCCCCCCTCCTCAGAGCAAAGAGGCCGCCCTGATCATGCTGGCCGACTCGATCGAGGCTGCCTCGCGAAGCATCAAAACCCCTTCCCGCGAAAGCTTGAAGCGCGTGATCGTTGAGATCTTCGAGAACTACCTCCAGGATGGCCAGCTCGACAACTGTGACTTCTCGCTCCGGGAGCTCCGGGCCATCGCCGCCTCTTTTCACACGACGCTCTACGCGATCTATCACCCTCGCCTCGATTATCCGGGTTTCAACTTCGAACTGAAAAAAAAGAAAAAGCCGGCCAACGGCAAAAAGGTCAATGATCGAGGTCATCAATCTCCAGTCTAGATACTGGGTCGACCGGAGGAAATTCGCCGGCCTGCTCGCCCGGCTGGTCCAAAGATATGAGCTCGGTGATGCCGACATCACGCTGGCCTTCGTCGACACGCGGACGATCGCCAGACTCAACCGGAGGTTCATGAAGCGAGAGGGGCCGACCGACGTTTTGAGCTTCCCCGGCGGGGAAAATATCGGGGAGGGAAGTCCCTATCTCGGCGATATCGTCATCTCGGTACCCCAGGCCTTCAAACAGAGCTTCGCCGAGGCTCACGGTCTGGAGACGGAACTGCTGGACCTGACCGTACACGGATTCCTGCACCTTATCCACTTCGATCACGGCAAGGGGATCGAGGAGGAGGAGGTCCGGGTCCGGGAGGTCCTGATCGGGGAGGATTAGAGGCATGACGGCGGATTTCTGGACGTGGGCCGGCCTGGCCCTTCTTTTCCTCTGCGCCTTCTTCCTCTCTCTCTTCCACGCCTGTCTGAACACATTCTCCAAGATATCGCTGAGCCGGTTCCTGGAAGAAAAGGCCAAGGAATACAGAGAGAGGGTTCTTGACCTTTACGACGAGACCCGGATCGCCATCGACAGCCTGCGAGTCGTTTTTATCATCGCTTTCCTGATCGACATTTCGCGGCTCATCCCGCGCCTGCAGCACTGGCCCATCTGGTTCTTTCTGGGATCTCTGCTGGTCTTCTTCATCTTCTTCGACTACCTGCCGCGGCTGCTGAATTCCCTGAACAAGAAAACCGTCCTGCGGTTCCTCCTCCCCTCCTTTGGGTTCGTCCACGGGATCGCCGCTCCCTTGACCCGGCTGCTGCGGAAGCTCGAGGAAAAGCAGATCGAAGACGAGATCCACGAAGCCTCGGAGGAAGAGATCGACACCTTCATCGACGAGGCCACCGAGGAGGGCATCATCGAAGAGCACGAGGGCGAGCTCCTCAAGAGTGTGGTCGAGTTCGGCGATACCCTGGTCAAGGAAATCATGACCCCGCGGCTGGACATGGTCCTCGTCCGCCGGGAGGCCACCTTCGGAGCGCTCCGGGAGCTCATCCAGACGGAGAAATATTCCCGTATCCCCGTCTACAAGGATCGGGTCGACAACGTCGATGGAGTGGTCATCGCCAAGGACCTCCTGCCCTATTCCGGGGACGAACACAAGGACCTGCCCCTCGAGCCGATCATCCGTCCGGTCCACTTCGTGCCGGAATCCATGAAAGTCAGCCGGCTCCTCAAGGAATTCCAGAGGCAGATGCAAAAATTGGCCATCGTGGTGGACGAACACGGCGGCGTTTCGGGGCTGGTGACGTTGGAGGATATTATCGAGGAGATCGTCGGCGAGATCCAGGACGAATACGACCAGGATGAAGAGATATCGATAGCGGAGACCGGACCGGGAGAATACGTGGTCTCGGGCGACGCCAGTGTCGATGACATCGAGGACAAGTTCGACAAAGACATCGCCACTGATGACTACGTCACGGTCAGCGGTCTTATCGCCCACCACCTCGGCCGCCTGCCCAAGCGCGGGGAAACGTTCGAGATCAAGGGCCTGTCCTTCGAGATCCTGGAGGGGGGCCAGAAGAGAATCAAAAAAGTGAAGATCCGGGCGTCTCAGGGGACGCGGGCCGGAGAGGACGGGTAAAAATGAAGGCCGGCTACGTGGCCTTCATCGGCCGCCCGAACGTCGGAAAATCGACGCTCCTCAATAGCCTCTTGGGGAAGAAAGTCGCCATTATCTCAGACAAACCTCAGACGACGCGGGTCAGCATCCTGGGCGTCAAGACGACCTCGGCAGGGCAGATCATCTTCATCGACAATCCCGGCATCCACAAGCCGCTCCACACGTTGAACAGGCGGATGATGAACTTCGTCTATTCGGCTCTTGAGACAGCCGACCTGATCTGCCTGCTCATCGACGCCACCGAGAGGTACGGACACGGCGACGAGTTCGTCGTCGAGACGCTGCGCAAGGTCAAAACCCCCCTCTTCCTTCTCATCAACAAGGTCGATATCATCAAGAAAGAGAAGGTCCTTCTGATCATCGATCAATACAAGGACCTGCTCCCGTTCAAAGAGATCATCCCCGTCTCGGCGCTCAAAGGGACGAACCTGGACATCCTGGAGGAACAGATCTACAGGGTTCTCCCGGAAGCAGAGAAGCTCTATGCAGACGACATGGTCACCGATCGGACGCTGCGCTTCCAACTGGCCGAGATCATCCGCGAGAAGCTCCTCCGGCGCGTCGAAGAGGAGTTGCCGTTCGTGACCGCGGTGCTGGTCGAGAGGATCGAGGAGCGGAAAAGAGGCCAGGAAGAACCGGAGGCGCCTTCGGAGCACCCTCCCAATGAAGCGCCAATAAATTCGAAAGCGCCGTCTTCAGCCCCGGAATCACCGCGGAGAAAGCGGGACAAAGAGAGAAGTAGAGCGGCGTATATCAGCGCTTCGATCTTCGTAGAAAAAGACAATCACCGCAAAATCGTCATCGGCCGGCAAGGGAAAGTGATCAAGGAGATCGGGATCGAGGCGCGCCGCGAGATCGAAGACGTCCTGGATGCCAAGGTCTACCTTGACCTGAAGGTCAAGGTCAAGCCCCGCTGGCGCGATTCGGCCGATGTGCTCGACCTTATCGAAGGCCAGCGGTGAAATCCTCCTCTCCCCTGGCGGGAGAGGATGGAGGAGAGGGGGATGCCCTTGTCATTGCGAGCGCAGCGAAGCAATCTCATCACCATTCATCCTATTTCTGCCGGCAGGAGAGCAGAGAAATTTGGGGACATGAACTTAATCTCTTGATTGAGTATCTTCTCCCCAAATTTTCCGCCTCCCCTCCTTATTGACAGTTTCCCCCGCGGATGGCAAAATGACCTCACCTTTCGACCGGCGGTGAGTGTAGCTCAACTGGTTAGAGCAGCGGACTGTGGATCCGCAGGTTGGGGGTTCGAGACCCCTCACTCACCCTTCCTTATTTTCTCTTCATTATTCAGTGAGTTCGTTATATCATCCATTTAGCTTGAGTCAATGAAGTGGGTAAACATGAACAAGAATCTAAAAATCTTAATTCTGAGCTTGTTCATCGTGTTTCTCCTTTTGGGATGTACCAATAAAGAAGCTAAAACAGCAAAAGGGGGCTCTCAACAGGAAGGGACTTCAGGGGTTGTAGCTGTCGAGGGCGCTGAACTTCATTATGTTATAGAAGGGAAAGGAACACCTTGGCTTGGTCTCGGCCATTCAGAGAGCCAACGCCGAATATTGTCTCAGGAGTTGAGAAATCATTTCAAGTTTATTTTTATGGATTTAAGACATGATGCACGGTCCAATTGTTCATTAGAGATATCCAAGATGACGCTTGATACATATCTTGATGACATTGATAAAGTTCGTAGAACTCTCGGCCTTGATAAGGCTGTTGTATTTGGACACTCAATTCATGGCTATATTGCCCTCGAATACGGCCGGAAATATCCTAAAAATACGTCTCACGTGGTCATGACGGGTAACACGCCATATCGCGTTGCTGGAGTGGCAGATGAATTCTGGGAATCCGATGCTTCATCTGAAAGGAAGATGATCCTTAAACAGAACTGGGAAAAAATAACGGAAGATGAGCTTAGCCAGATGTCGCCCAAAGAAAGGGCTGTCAAAACATATATGGCCATGGCTCCGAAACTCTTTTACGATCCAACATACGACTTGTCATGGATTTATGAAGTCGTGGAAACCAATCAAGACATAGCTATTCATTTGTTCAATGTTGTTTTCAAAGATTATGACATCGCCAAAAGACCCGGTCGGATTGAGACACCGGTGTTTCTAGCAATTGGCCGCTACGATTATTTATGGCCTTATTTTCTCTGGGATGATAGGAGAGATGTCTTGCCAAACCTTTCCTACAATCTCTTCGAGAAAAGCGGTCATTTTCCGATGGTTGAGGAACAGGAATTGTTCGATAAGAAGCTGCTGGAATGGATCAAGAGTCATTGATCAATGAACTTTTATATGGCGTGGAAAAGGGGTCTGCCCTCCTTAGATTTGTTTTTTATTTTCGCCGTGCTATAGGTTGAACTATAAACAATAGGACAGGAGGGGAAGAATGAAAAAGCAAATCCTATGTGCGATGGCCCTCGCCTTTTTTGTCAACTTGAGCGCTATCTCAATCCAGGCTGAAGAAAAGCATCCCTTTGGCACGGAGGATATGGCCGCCCTTCGCTCTGCCCGTCCGGTTGCCGTCTCTTCCGACGGCGAGACGATTCTCTATGAAGTGTCGTTCGGCGGCTCAAAAGGGCGCACCAATCGCGAGTGGCGCCTGATTGCCGCTGATGGCTCCAATGAACGCAAGCTGACTCTTGCGGAACACTTCGCCCCCTTGGGCTTCATGAAAGACGGTGCGTCGCTCTACGGCATGCTGGAAGTCGAGAATAAGAGTCAACTGACCATCGTGCCGCTTGATGCAGACAAACCCACGGTCATCATCGCCCTCAAAGCCGGAATTGGCTATGCGACCATGTCACCCGACGGTTCTCGCTTCGCGCTGCTGGCCGACCCGCGGCCCCCAGACTCGCTCGCCGACACCCGCACGGTTGTCGAAAGCGATAAGACAAGCCTCTACGTCGTCAATCGCGACGGCTCCAACGGCAGCTGGTGGTGTCCCGGCCTGACAAATATCACTGGTCTGGCCTGGTCGGCGGACAGTTCGACGATCGCCGTATTGTCGGAAACGCCGAAGTTGGGCTATCACTATGTGCATTCGTTTGTGGACACCTGCACGGACTCGAGCGTCAGACGCGTGGCGGAGATACCGAACGCAGCCTCTGGCATCGCCTGGACGGCGGGGGGAAACGAACTCGCCTTTATCAGCACGACGACACAAGTCATCACTCCAGACCATGTTTGGACCGTTCCGCTCACCGGGGGCAAGCCGGTGGACCGAACGCCAGACCTGGACGGTTCGGCCAAGAGCCTTGTCGGTGACACGCGAGACGTTGTCTGGGTATTCGTAGCCCGCGGGGTCCAAGGGGAAGTTCATGCTTTTAAAGACGGTATCCTTACGCCGGTGTATACTTGGCCGGAGGGGACCGTCTTAGGCACGCCCGTTTTCCCGAGATTTGCCGGAGCGCCGGAGCGGCTTGCCTTCACCGTCGGGGATCCCAAGCACGCGGGAAATGTCGCTGTGGCAAAAAAGGATCAACTCGTCAAGATCACCCATGAAGGCGATGAGCAACTGGCGAATGTCGCCCTCGGCCCGAGGCGGGTGGTCGATTGGACTGCGAAAGACGGGCCAAAGCTCCAAGGCATCGTCACCTTCCCTGCAGGATACACGGAGGGAAAGAGCTATCCTTTTCTGGTGCTGCCGCACGGCGGCCCGGAGGGGAACGATTTCCTTTATTTCGACAACTGGGCCCGCTTCATCGCCGGTTTGGGCTATGTCGTCATGCAGCCGCAGTATCGCGGCTCAACCGGCTACGGCTCTGATTTCCTGAACGCGATCTATCAGCACTTCGGCGATCGGGCTTACTCGGATGTGGACAGCGCGACGGATTATGCGGTCGCGCAGGGTTGGGCCGACCCGAATCGCCTGGCGATCTTCGGCTGGAGCGCCGGAGGATTCATGACCTCCTGGACGATCACCCAGACGAATCGCTACCGGGCCGCCATCGAAGGCGCCGGAATTACCGACTGGCTCAGCTTCATCCCGACCAGCGATGTTCAACAGATTGATTATGACCAGCGCTGGCAAGAGAAGGACGTCGAGCCCTTCCTCAAATTTTCCGCTGTCATGTTCGCGGACAAAGTGACCACTCCTCTGCTCATCCTCCACGGAACAAACGACATCCGCGTGCCCATGTTGCAGGGGCTCGAGTACTACGCTCTCCTGGCCGAACGCGGCAAGACAGTGCGCATGGTCACCTATCCCGGTGCGCCTCATTTCCCCACCCTGTGGGAACAGCGCCGCAACGTGTTCGAGGAAACCGCCGCCTGGCTCGCCGCACATAACAGATAGGCCTTTTATTGATTCTGTATCGCCCGCGATTTCATCCGAGCCTGGACATCGCTCTCCAATTGACTCCGTGCGCCTTCTTTGATAATCTTTAACCACATCAGGAAGAAGGGTAACATGAAAAGAAAAGCGTTTTGGCTGCCCTTCAATACATTGAGCCTTTTGGTCATCTTCGCCGGCCTCGGGTACAATTCTTCCTCGGTGACCACGATAAAAAAGATCTCGTTTCAGCCGGGAAAGCTGAACACCCGCATCATCCTGGAGACAGATACCGCCCTGACGGTTGCCCGAACCTATTACGCGACCAAGGCTATTGTCCTCGATCTTGACCACGTCAATATCTCCACGGATCCTCCAGTTGAAGCAGCCGACAACCAGCTCGTCACGGGAATCCGGGTGGAAAAGACGGGAGCCGAGCAGGCCCGGCTCCAGATTCAGGTTCAAGAGCACGTTCCGTACACAGTGATGTTCTCTGATAGCCAGATGGTCATCGAGCTGAACAGGATCCAGAGAGGGCCCGGACAAATTCCGGTGGAACCAGAGGTCCAGCAACGGTTGGACCGGAGCTCAGGCTCGAACGCCTTCATGACCAAGCTGAACGTCGAGGAAAAGGACGGCCAGCTTCAATTTTGGGCCAAACTCAGCGGCGAAACCGTCTCCAGGGTCTTCACCCTGGAGAAGCCCCTCCGTCTGGTCGTTGATGTTTACGACGCCGTCTATGAAGTGTCTGTCTCTACGCTTGCGGTCGATAAATACGGGCTGAGGAAGGTCAGGGTCGCCCAGTTCCAGCTCAATAATCCCCGCTGCATCACCAGGATGGTCTTCGACCTCAACGAGCCCAAGTACTATGACCTCCGTTCGGATAGCCACGAGATTGCCGTTTCGTTCTTCAAGGAACAGAGTCCCCCGCTCACCGCGGCCGGCCCGTCGTGATCAAAGATAGGCTAGACCTGCGGGAGGCAGCGCACCGGCTGCGCAACAGAAAATAAACGAATTCCCCCCCATCCTTCCTGATGGCGTGGTCCAGTAGTGCTATTGAAGCTCCCAGATGCCAGTTGCCTCGATCTGCATGTTTCCTGATACATGCCCGAAAATGGGGGATGCTAATAGGAGGCTGGAGGGCTAAGCAACAGACTGAAGACATTGAATCTGACAGGCGATGCTACTGCGCCTGAGGAAAGTTCTAAATTTGTATATGAGCTCACCCCCTTTTCGCCCTTCTTCTTTGCTATCCAAATGACAAGCTGAAATCACCCGGGCGGCTTATGGCCATGCTTTGCTCAGAGATCCCAGGGTGACGATGTCGTCACTGAACTCCGCGGACTCGAGATCCAGGTCCACGGGAGCCAGCTCTTTTCCGTCCCAGCGACGGGAATTGTCCTCGTGGGGAAGCTTTTCGATCATATAGGTGATGCCCCATTTGTCGAGGAAATATTGCGTGTCTTTCTTGATCTGCTCCATCCGGAGACGGTATTGGCTGTGATAAGCATCCTTCCTGTCCACCTTGGAATAATCATGATTATGGATGGCCTCAGCCTCGGGACAATAATGGATTTTATATCCGGCCTTCCGGACGCTCAGACTCAGATCCTTGTCTTCGTTGGCGATAAAGATTCCCCGGCCGGCGGCGACATCGTCGAAGCCTCCGACCTCAAACAAGACGTCCCGTTTGGCCAGGAGAGCCGTGGTCGTGTACCAGGGGACCTCTCCCCCATTCATCGCCAGAGGATCATATCTTTGCAGGTCGGCCAGCGGTCCCGACTTGATCAGACCGATGCCGTAGACCCGGCCGTCCTTCTCGAGCGTTATCGTATGGGCGCCGCAGTAGTAGACTTTGTCTATCTCCGCTTTGAGGAGCTTGGCTCCCACCAGACCGATTTTCGGATCCCACGCAGCTCCCTCCTGGAGATGACGCAACCATCCGGACAAGACGAGGACATCGTTGTCCATCAGAACAAGCTGGCTTCCTCTTGAAAAATAGATGCCCTGGTTGCGCTGCCCGGTCGTTCCCGTGCTCTGTTTGTTGTAGATGACATGGAGGTTCCTGTGGGCATCCTCGAGGGCGGTGATGACGTCGAGCGTTTCCCGGCTCGACCCGACATCGCTCAGGATGATCTCGAAGGGCTCCGCCGTATTGGCGACGATCGACTCGACGCCTCTCCTGGTGTCCGCCCCCCTTTCCGCCGAAATGATGACAACCGAAGTCAGCCGGCTGAAATCCGGACCGTGGACGGTCCCATACTGATCGAGGGCCGTCCGCCGGTCGAGATCCAGGGTCCCGCCGTTCCTGTCCAGGAACGTGTGTCTTCGCTGCACATCGAAAAGCATCAGTCACTCCTTTCCGGAAAAAATAGCGCAGTCTTTAATGATGGCTCGAGCTGTCTCTTGAAGGCCCAAAGCAAAACCGTCCTTTTTCGCGATGGCGTCTTCAACGGCGGAGAGTGTTTCATAGAAGAGATCCCAGCCTGCGCGTTCCTGGAAATAGGTTCGCTCGAGCAGGCGCTCCTTGCCAGAGGCAAAATCCAGGGTTTTCCGAAGGCGCGGGGCGCCCTCCCTGATGAACTGAACTCCCTGAAGGTCTTTGCCTGAAGCAAAGAAAGAGGCCGCCTTGAAGGCAAACCGGAGATAGACGACGGTCGCCGGAATGAATGATACAAAACAGCCCGTGAAGGGGTCTATGGCCTCTTTAAGCTCCCTGATGTTGTTCGCAAGGGCCCTGGCATAAGCGGAAAAATAGATGATCCGGACATAATCGCCGATCAGTTTCCCCACAAAGGCGGAGTCCATGGCCTCCTGGGCGAAGGCTTCCTTGTCATGCCGCATGATCAGCCCGGCCTTGTGCAAATAGGCCAGTTTAGGTCCGGGATTCTTGAGCGCGGACAGGATGTAGGCCTGGTCCTCCGCCCGGCCCACGAAAGAAGGCGTGAACGGCCGGTGGCGGCGCAGGCTTTCCACGAGGATCCCGTTCGTCCCCCCGGTGACATGGACGCGCTGGAGACAGGCCCTTTGTCCATCCAGGCCGTCCCGGTCATAACGGGCTATCATCTCCGCTTCCGTCGAGAGCGCCTGAGGCAGGGGGCTGAAAAAAATGAATTCATCAAAGGACGGCTCCTGGTCCGGGAACGGAACATCGGCGCTGAACAGGGACCGGTCGATGTCCTTTGCGTTAACCAGGGCACCGGCGATCATCCCCAACTCTACGGGCCGCCCCTGCGCATCCACCCCCTGCGCTCCCCAGAGCGGGGTCTGGAAATGCTCGAAGGCAGAACACCCCGTTTCCGCCACGAGTTCCCTCTGTGGGAAAACCTGGTCCAGGTCGATCTTGAATGTCGCCTTGATGCGGGGGTCGATCAAGACCTGCCAAAAAGCGGCAATGGCCTTTAAAAAGCTGTAGTGCCGCCCGTATTCTCCGTCGACGCCGAACACTTTTAGGAGTTGCTCTGTGTCTTTCCCTCGCAGGTAATGAGCTCCGGCCGGCCCGAGAATCTCGGCGATAATCCTTCGTGTGTCGGCTTCCGTAAAGGCATAGAGGTCCATCATTTTCAATCCGCCGGACCGGGTCAGCTCCTCCTGGATGAATCCTCTGGCCAGCTCCCGGAGGCCCCCATGGGTGACCGAGACCGAGAGGACACAGCTCGGCCTGGATCCCCGGGGAATATGGTTGCGCTCGCGCTCGAACTCCAGGGCCTTTTCCAGGCCCATGAGGCCATAAAGAACCTCGTTTTTCCCCGGCTCGACGCCGACCGGAATCGGGTGGTCATACCAGAAGAGCTGTGGCTCCTGCCTGGTTTTAGAGAGCCCTTTCTTGGCTTTATCACTCAGGGGAAGCTCGTCCAACGGCTTCGCTTCAAGGGGCAAGGTCAAAAGCACGTTGGAAGAAAAAAGCAATTCGCGGGCGGGATCGACGAGCGGAGAGGCATTCAGTCGGGTAATCGTGATCCGGCGTCTGGAGCGCAACTCTTCGATGCGGTCTTCTCTGTGGCTTAGGAGGCCGTTCGCCTCGGGGAAAAAAACGGCCCAGAATTTCTCGGCCGTGGCCTTGACATCGGCCAGGTTGCGCCCAAGAGAGCCCCACGCGGAAAGCCGATCGAGCCGGTCGGCAAGATCAGGGTCATTCCGATTCGCGCTTGTTATTTCCCGCCGAACGAGCGATTCCCCCTCGACATAGAATTTCGCCGCTTCTCCCCACTCGGCGGATTCTGTCATGCCTTCCAGGTAACTTTTGGCTCTGTCGAATGCCGGATGCGATGCCCCAGTGAGGGTGATCAAAAATGCGGAGTTCAGGGCCTGGGCAGTATTATCTTGGCCCGGATCGAAAGAAAAGGCAGGGTCTTCCCGACCGCTCATCTGCATCAAGGCCTGGACAATGGATCCGAGCTTGGACATCGTTTTTCTGCTGACGAAACTTTGGGAGGGAATCCTCAGCGACGGATTCCAGGTCAATAGAAGAGGTTGGATTCCTCCAAATGGCCTTCGTCGTTCCGGAAGATCATCCTGGCGCCTTCCTTGACTCCCAGCTTGTCTTGCTGGTAGATGACCACCAGGTGCAGGTCCTTCTCTTTTTCAAAATATTCCTTGGCCTTGGCGGTGGCTTCCTCGAGCGTATCGTACTCCGTGTCTCCCTCGAAGAGTAAGGTGCTCTCGTCTTCCCAGCCGGTTTTGGACTTGTGCCCTTCGATATAGAACTTGCCCTTCATTTTGACCTTCCTAAGTGAAAAATTGCAGCTGAAACAACTGTCCATCTTTCTCTCCGTCCTTCTTTCCTATTTTAGGAAAAAGGGCCCGAAAAGTAAAAGGTTTTTTATTGAGATTCGTTCCGCCTCTGCGGCGTCTCATATACTTTGAAGACTCATTCTCGATGAGGAGGTAAAATGAACAAGAAGATATCACCGGAAGAATTCGTCCGTCTGGCCATCCAGAAGTTGCGGAGCGATCCCTACAAGGGAATCCATTCCGTCTACAGCGGGTTCAACGAGGCCTTCAAGAAATACTTCAACGGCCAGGACCCGGTCGAGTTTACCAACGGCCTGTCCGAGGACGGAAAAATCGTTATCCGGCCGATGAAGGGAGGGGTGGTTCTGTACCTGCCTGAGGAAGCCCCCCAGGTCAAGTCCCGTGGCGAAGAGGCCCTCAAGAAAATGGGGTTGACATAGCGCCGCTCACCCTCTCCCGGAAGACGGTAGCCGGCTGTCCCGTTAAAAGCCGAACGGCAATCAGAGCAGTTTTTCGATCCTCCGGCTGACGTCCGCGGCAAACCTGTTGATATAGCGGCAGACGAATTCCTGGATGTCCAGCGACGGATCCTTGACGAGGGGCGTCAGGTCCATGGCGAAGATCATCGACGTGGCCACGTCTACGTCGTGGGAAGCATAGTAGGTCGCGTGGGCCCGTCGCCGTCCGATGGTTGCCATGTCATAGCCCTTTCCGCCGGCCACCTGGGAGTCGAAGACGCTGACGAGCGAGGTCGCCAGGTTCTGGTGTTCGGAGACATCGAGCCCGACCTTGTCCTCGTCCAGCATCCAGTCGAGGTCCCGCCAGACCTCGCAGCCGAATACCTGCTCGGGACGATGTTCGGCCGGGATCTCCCGGATCGCCTGGATGGTTCTTAATCCCACGGCGACGTGGGTGTCGTGCTTGTCAGCCGGATTATGGGTGTAAACGATCTTCGGTTTGGCCAGCGTGATCAAATCCTTGATGTCGTCCTTAGGGCCGGGATCCCCGGCTTCTTTGATCTCGGCGCTCGTGTAGTTGAGGAAGGCGACCCCGGCGTACTCGCCCACGAAGGCCGCTTTTTTTTGCTCCTTCTTGCGGACGGCTTTCATCTCCTCGTCGGTGAATCTCTTATAAAAGCCGTCGCGGGGGCTGCCGGCGCCATCGGTGGTGATGAGCCCGAAGAAGCAGTCCTTGTCGCTGGCAAAGCACTTCAGGATGCCGTGGTAGGCCATGATCTCAAGGTCATCGGGATGGGCGGCGACACCCAGGTACGAGGCGCGCCCGACAGCCCCGGGGAGGGGTGTGCCGTCGGGGATAAAGATCTCACTCCCGGGTTTTCTCAGTTTCAGGTCCATGGTCCTTCCTTTTTTCATTTTTTCTCAATGACAGGCAGGCTGGCGGCGGCTACGGCCTGGCCGATGCGCCGGCTCTTCTCGTCGGGGAGATGAAGCGTCAGCCTGCCGAGGAGATCGGGAAACTCCGCTTTCAGGACATCGCGGGCTCTGTCCAGGATGATCGGCCCGGCTTCTCCCGAGCTCACCCGGCCGAGGACGAGGACATGGCCGATGTCATAGTAATCCGCGTAATGCGCGATCCCATAGCCCAGGTAATCGCCGATCGTCTCGAAGACGAGCCGGGCCCGCTCGTCACCCCCGTGGAGAAGCTCTTGGACGGTCTTGAGCTTATCGACCGCCGAAAGGTCATCGGCCAGCCTGATCCCGGCAACGCCGGCGAGCCGGAATACGGCTTGCTGGGAAAAGTACTGGACGCCGCAGCCGGCGTCCCCCGACCACTCATCCTGGGGAGCGGCGGGATTCATATCGACCGGAACGAAGGCCAGCTCGTTGAGCCAGCCGGTGATATTGCCCCGGTCATTGACGTAGCCGCCCGCCTGGCTCGAGCCCAGGGCGATGCCGAGTACGCGGTTGGCGTCGAGGGACATCGAGCCGGCAAGGGCCGTGACCTCGCCGTCGTTGACCACTTCGAACGGCACCTTCCATTCCTTGCGCATGCGCAAGAACATCGGCTGGATTCCCTTCCGGAAATCCGCCTCCGGGATACCGCGGAAGAGGGAGGCGACCATGGCCCGGTTATCGATGTAGATCCCCGCCGCGCTCCCCCCGATGGCCTCGACGCGCGGAAGCTGGGAGCCGGCCTGGTGAAGCCCGGACATGATCTGGTGATAATGGTAGAGTGGATTGTCTTGATGACGGGGGTCCCAGGGGACTTCCTCGCTGAAGACGGTTTCTCCTTCGATGACGGCGCTGACCTTGCGGTCACTGGCTCCGAGGTCGAACCCGATGCGACAACCGTCGAGGTGCCGCCCCAAGGGACGTGTCTTCTCCAGAGCCGGAGGAACGGAATCGGCCGCCGTGACCTCCACGGAGAACTTCTTGCCGTAGGCGGTGGACATCAGTCCAGCGTCGAAAGCTCGCTCGCCCCGGCGCGCATAGGACTTTCGGATGTGGTTCCCGACGGCCGCCGGGCCGCCGACGATCACTCTGTGGCCGCCCCACATCCAAAGGAGAGTTTTGATCAGGCGTTCGGCGTAGCGGAGGCCCGCTTCGAAGCACGGATGTCCCAAAGGGAACGCCACGGTCTGATAGCGGGAGATCGAACCGTCCGCTCTCATCAAACCCACGACCAGGGAGTCGCTGCGGCCGTCGGCCCCGGCCGCGGCCCGGTAGGCCTTGTTCCAGAGGGCCGCCGGGACAAAATCGGCGTGGAGTGGCGGTCTGACCTTGGGTTTTGCCGCCTCATCCAGATCTGTCTTCATGGTTGTTCTTTTTTCCAGCTGCCCAACGCTCCTTCATCCAGAGGAGGACATTTTTTCGTCGCGTCGGCTGGATAAGATTATAGGTCAAGCCCTCCAGCAGCGCAACTTATCCCACGGAACCGTAAGCATCTCTTTCTTCGTGATTGAATTGGGCGCAGGAAGCCGCCCTTAAGCCCCCGTAGCGGAAGGGGGACCCGTCGGCTT
>JBAQGA010000138.1:0-15220 GCA_049287565.1 Candidatus Aminicenantales bacterium | reverse complement strand
GTTTCCATATCGATAGGCCATCCTCACTCCTCTTTCATCGGCTTCTATCGTATTATATCAATATGGATATCCCATGAATATTTTTATTGTTGATCTGCAATTCCTTTCTAATTGCGACACAGTCTCTCCAGGGAGAGGGAATTTTTTACTCTTCATTCCATGAATAATCCAGGTTAATTCCCGAAACCACCCATAAGCCACTCAGAATTAAGTTTAGTGTCACCATAATTCTTATAACTCAACGAAGGGTGTCCCTTTGGGGAACGTTCCCTATTGTTACCTTGACACTGCATTTGTTGCTGTAGTAATAATCCCCTGCATAGAAGCCCTGTCGCGCTCGCCTGAGCGCTGAGAACGGCGGGTTATACCGATTTCGGGACGAGGTCCAAAATGTCGGAGATTTTCGAAAAGCTCGGGCTCTTTTATCTCGGCAAGATCGTTGACCCGGAAACCCAGGCGGTCACCCCGGATTACCTTCTGTATGACTCGAAGGACCTGGTGACCCATGCCGTCTGTGTGGGCATGACGGGAAGCGGCAAGACGGGCCTCTGCATCGGTCTCCTGGAGGAGGCGGCCATCGACAACATCCCGGCCTTAATCGTCGACCCCAAGGGCGACCTGGGCAACCTGGCGCTCCTCTTTCCCGATCTGCGTCCCGAGGATTTCCGGCCCTGGATCAACGAGGACGAGGCCGCGCAGAAAGGTCTCTCGCCTGATGATTATGCCCGCGCGCAGGCCGAGCTGTGGCGGAAAGGGCTGGCCGAGTGGGGCCAGGATAAAAGCCGCATCCGCTCTCTCCTGGAGGCGGCCGATATTACCATCTACACCCCCGGGAGTAACGCCGGGCTGCCATTGTCTGTCCTCAAGTCCTTTGACGCTCCTCCGCCCGAGCTCGTGGAGGACTCGGACCTTTTCCGCCAGCGCATCTCCACGACGGTCTCCGGCCTCCTGGGTCTCCTCGGGATCCGGGCCGATCCGCTCCAGAGCCGCGAGCACATCCTGATCTCCAACCTCCTCGAGGCGGCCTGGAGCGGCGGCGAGAGTCTTGATCTCCCCGTTCTCATCCAGAGGGTCCAGTCCCCCCCGCTCAAGCGGGTGGGTGTTTTCGAATTGGAGGCTTTCTATCCCGCCCCGGAAAGGGGCCGGCTGGCGGTGATGCTCAACAACATCCTGGCCGCTCCGGGATTCGCCTCCTGGCTCGAGGGTGATCCTCTGGAGATGGACACCCTGCTCTATACTCCCGCCGGAAAACCCCGTCTGAGCATCCTGTCCATTGCGCATCTTACGGACGCGGAACGGATGTTCTTCGTCACCCTGCTTCTCAACCAACTTCTCGGCTGGATGAGGCGGCAGCCGGGTACCTCCAGCCTGCGTGCTCTTTTTTATATGGATGAAATCTTCGGGTTTTTCCCTCCGGTCGCCGAACCTCCCTCCAAGCGCCCCCTATTGACTCTCCTCAAGCAGGCCCGGGCCTTCGGCCTGGGACTGGTGCTCACCACCCAGAATCCGGTCGACCTGGATTACAAGGGCCTAGCCAATACGGGGACCTGGTTTATCGGGCGTCTGCAGACCGAGAACGACAAGAAACGCCTCCTCGACGGCCTGGCCGGAGTCGGCGGAAACATCGACTTGAACGAGGTCTCCGACCGGATCAGCGGGCTCAAGAAACGGGTCTTCCTGATGCATGACGTCCACGAAGACAAGCCCGTGCTGATGAACACCCGCTGGGCGATGTCCTACCTCCGGGGTCCCCTGACCCGCCAGCAGATCAAAAAGATCATGGAGGGGAAAAAGGCCAAAGCGGCGCCGGCGGCGTCCGATATCGCCGGCCCCGCCGCTCGTCGGGAGGCGTCTCCAACAGCCGTTTCAATAGGAGTGAGGCCGCCGCTTCCGCCCGGATCCAGAGAGCTATTCGCGCCGGTCGTCGAGCGGCCGGCGGCGCCGGGGCGCCTGGTCTATCATCCCTCTCTGGCCGCCCTAGCCCAGGCGGCAATCTTCGATAACAAGTTGGGCCTGTCATCCTCCGAGTCCATCGGGCATTATCTCGAACTGGGGGAGGAAACGATCGGCCTGCTCTGGGATCAGGCCGCCCCCTGGACTGTCAAAGCGGAAGAGATGGCCAGAGAGCCCCAAGAAGCAACGGCTTTCCTCTCCCTGCCCGGCCGGACCGGTCAGCTCCTCAAGTCGGCGGAGGCGGATTACCTTGATTTTGCGGCCCGGACCGTCCAGGTGAGCCTTTGGAAAAGCCGGATGTTCGATGAGGTCTCCCGGCCCGGCGAGCCGGAGAGGGATTTTCGGCTCCGCTTGGGCCAGCGGGTCCGGGAGAAGCGGGACGCCGAGCTCGAACGATTGAGGCGAAAATATGCCGCCAAATTCGCCACGCTTGAGAAGCAGCTCCTGACCGCCCGGCAGCGGCTCGAACGGGAACAGGAACAGTATAAGGGACAAATGGCCCATACCGCCATTTCCGTGGGCGCAACCATCCTGGGGTCCATCCTGGGCCGAAGGTCCGCGCAGGTTGGGCGGGCCACAACGAGCGCCCGCAGCGCCAGCCGCGCTTACTACGAGAAGATGGATATCCAGAGGGCGCGGCAACAGCTGGAGGTGGCGCAACAGCGGCTGACCGACCTCGAGAAACAGGTTGAGGCGGAAGCCGCCAGGATTACCGACGCCTTAGACCCGGACACGGAGGTCCTGCAGCCTTTGACACTCCGGCCGAAGAAAAAAGATATCGTTGCCGTCTGGTCCGGCCTGCTCTGGCTACCTTACTGGCATCTTGATGACGGCGGGGTGGAGCCTGGCTTCCGCAAGGTTCAGCCGTAAATTTCTAAGAGGAGGGATTCTCATGCTTAAAGAATTCAAAGAATTCGCCATGCGCGGGAATGTCGTCGACATGGGCGTGGGCATCATCATCGGCGTGGCCTTCGGAGCCATCGTCGGCTCCTTCGTGGCCGACGTCATTATGCCGCCCATCGGATTGCTCCTGGGGAATGCCGATTTTTCGAACCTGTTTGTTGTCCTCAAAGAAGGGATGACCGCGGGACCCTATGCTTCCCTGGCCGCCGCCAAGGAAGCCGGCGCGGTGACCCTCAACCTCGGGATATTCATCAACACCCTCATCAACTTCCTGATTGTCGCCCTGGCCGTTTTCCTGGTCATCCGGTGGATCAACAGGCTGAAGAAAAAGGCCGAGGCGCCGGCCGCGGCTCCGACCACCAAGGAATGCCCGTATTGCTTTTCGGCGGTCTCCATCAAGGCGACCCGCTGCCCCTTCTGCACCTCGGACCTGAAGGCCGAATAGGGTTCCTGCGCCAAATAGCCGCTTGCGGATTTTCTCCCATGGTTGCAGTCGCTTTCTTCGGCGTCTATAATAGAAAAAAATAAGGAGACAAAAAGGAGAATGGCGGACAACACGATCATCCTCGGGGAAGACGTCCGGGAAACGATCGCCGCCCTCAAGGAAGCCGACATTCTCATCGGCATTCCCAGCTACAATAACTCCAAGACCATCATCCACGTCGTCAAGGCGGTCGAGGCCGGTCTGTCTAAGTACTTCTCCAATTTTAGGTCCCTGCTCGTCAACTCCGACGGAGGGTCGACGGATGGGACAAGAGATATCGTCAAGGCGACGAAGGTCGACCTCGATTCCGTCCTCATCGACCAGCCGGCGGGCGGTTTCCATAAGCTGGTGACGCCCTACCACGGCATCCCGGGAAAAGGCAGCGCCTTCCGGACCGTCTTCGAGATCGCGCGGCGGCTCAACGTCCGGGCCTGCGCCGTGGTGGATTCCGACCTGAGAAGCATCACTCCGGAATGGATCGAGCTCCTGGTCAAGCCCGTCCTTGAGGACGGGTTCGATTACGTTTCCCCTTATTACCTCCGTCATAAATACGACGGCACGATCACGAACACGATCGTTTACCCCATGACCAGGGCCCTGTACGGGCGGCGGATCCGCCAGCCGATCGGGGGCGATTTCGGATTCTCCGGCCGGCTCGCCTCCTTCTACCTCGGCAAGGATGTCTGGGAGACGGACGTGGCCCGCTTCGGCATCGATATCTGGATGACGACCACGGCGGTGGCCAACGGGTTCAAGATCTGTCAGGCCTTTCTCGGCGCCAAGATCCACGACCCCAAGGACCCGGGGTCCGACCTCAGCGCCATGCTCCATCAGGTCGTCAGCTCCGTGTTCAATCTGATGGTGGAGTACCAACCCGTCTGGCAGAAAGTCGCGGGGTCGGAGCCGGTCACAACCTTCGGTTTCGTCTATTCCGTCGGCCTCGAGCCCATCCAGGTCAACCTGGACAAGATGATCGAGAAATTCCGGCTGGGGGCCAGGGAGCTGACCGATTTTTACCAATCCTTCCTCCCCCGGGAGCAGCTCGCCTTCCTGAAATCCCTGGCCGATGCGCCGAGAGACGGCTTCCATTTTCCCGACTCCGAATGGGTGAGGATCATCTATCATTTCGCCATGGCCTTTCACAGGAAGATCATGAGTCCGGAACACCTCATCAAATCGCTCACCCCGCTCTACATCGGCAAGGTCGCCTCCTTTGTCATCGAGACCTGGGAGAGCACGGCGGAGCAGGTCGAAAAAAGGCTGGAGGATCTCTGCCTGGCCTATGAGAATGATAAAAGTTACCTCATCAAGAAATGGGGGGAGAAGGCCTGAACGCAGGCCGGATCGAGGAGGTCACCATGAAAAACTTCATCGATAGGATGATCGGTCAACCGTTGCAGGATTTCTACCTGAAGTTCCGTGAATTCCTGCCCAATCTCTTCAGCGCCCTGGTCATCTTCGTCATCGGCCTGTTCCTCGCCTGGGCCGTCAAGGCCGTCATCGTCCGGATCTTCAAGCTCCTGAAACTGGACAGACTGTTCTCCCGCCTGGGTATCACCGAATCCCTGCAGAAGATCGCCGTCAAGGACACGCCGACGAAATTCATCGGCCGGATTTTCTACTGGCTGATCGTCGTCATCTTCTTCATCATCGCCCTGAACGCGCTCAAGCTGCCGGCGGTCGACCAGCTTCTGGAGAAATTTCTTCTCTACCTTCCCAACGTCTTTATCGCCGCTTTCCTGCTGATCTTTGGCGTTCTCATCGGGAATTTCCTGGGCCGGGCCGTCCTGATCGCTTCCGTCAACGCCGGGATCAAGCAGTCAGGCATGCTGAGCCGGGCGGTCAAAACCACGGTGGTGCTCTTCGCCTTTGTCATGGCCATGGAACAGCTCGGCATTGGACGCCAAGCCGTGCTGGCCGCCTTCACCATCGTCTTCGGCGGGGTGGTCCTGGCTCTGGCGCTGGCTTTCGGCCTCGGCGGGAAAGACGTCGCCCGGTCGTTCCTGGAAGAGAAGTTCACGAAAAAAGAAACGGACGAGAAGGAGGACGAACTCAAGCACCTCTAATAGAAACTATCTCAGAACCTCCGCCTTGACCAGGTTGGTCTTTCCGGGAACGCCCAGGGGAACACCCGCCGTGATGACCACCTTCTGTCCCCGTTTGACCAGCCCGGATTTCCCGGCGGCCTCGAAAGCCCGGTTGATCATATCGTCGGTCGTCTTCAGGCCGGTGGCCATGATGGGAATCACCCCCCAGACCAGGCTGAGGCGTCGGTGGGTTTCGGGGAGAGGCGTCAGAGCCAGAATAGGACAAGCGGGGCGAAACTTGGAGACAAGCCGCGCGGTGAGCCCGGATTGGGTGAAGCTGATGATAGCCGCCGCCCGGATCTCATCGGCCAGAGTACAGGCCGAAAGGGCCACGGCTTCGGAGAGGGACTTCCCGCTTTCCCCCCACCACTTGCGGGTCCAGTCGGCATAGGGGAAAATCCTCTCTGCATCCGCGACGACCCTGGCCATTATCCGGACGGACTCGACGGGAAACCGGCCGATGGCTGTCTCCTCGGACAACATGACCGCGTCCGTCCCATCCAAGACCGCGTTGGCCACGTCGGCCACCTCCGCCCGGGTCGGCCTCGGGCTGTCCACCATGCTGCGGAGCATCTGGGTGGCCGTGATCACGGGTTTCCCGCTGACGTTGGATTTATGGATCAGCCATTTCTGAATCCGGGGCACGCTTTCGAGCGGAATCTCCACGCCCAGGTCGCCCCGGGCAACCATGACGGCTTGGACGAGCGGAATGATCTCGTCTATGTTGTCGAGGGCTTCGTGTTTCTCGATCTTGGCGATCAAGGGGATAGCGCACTTTCGCGCCGCCATGAGCTTTTTCGCCTTCAGGATATCCTTGGCGATCCTGACAAAAGAGAGGGCGATATAGTCGACCTTCTGACGGATGCCGAAGGCCAGGTCCTTCTCGTCTTTTTCCGTGATGGCGGGGAGCCGCAGGCTCCGCGAGGGAAGGTTGATCCCTTTGTGGGAGCTCAGGGGCCCGCCGATGATCACCCGGCACTCGATGTCCTGTGGCGTCACCCGGGAGACGCGGAGTTCGATCGCCCCGTCTCCGAGCAACAGTGTATCTCCGCGGCGGACATCCCGGGGGAGAGCGGGGTAGCTGATAGAAACGTCCCTGGCGCTTCCCGGGACCCGGCGGCGGGTCAGGGTAAAGAGCGAGCCGGGCTCGAGCATCACCGTCCCCCCGGCGACCGGTCCCACCCGGATCTTAGGTCCGCCCAGGTCCTGGAGGATGGCCACGGGCCGGCCGAGCTCTTGGGCCAGACGGCGCAGATGAGAAATGACCGCGCCGTGCTCGGCGTGCGAACCGTGGGAAAAATTCAGGCGGGCGACGCTCATGCCGGCGGTGATGAGGGCGGCCAGGGTTTCAGGGGACCGGGAGGCCGGCCCGATGGTGCAGACGATCTTTGTCTTGGGCATTTTCAATCCTTCAGCCGACAAGGACCAAGCGGAGGTCCATGACGTTGGTTAAAGTGGGGCCGGTCATCAGCAGATCGCCGAGGCGCTCGAAGAAATGGTAGGAATCGTTTTCGCGGAGATAATCGGCTGCTTCGAGCCCCAGCTTCCGGGCCCGGCCGACCGTCGTCCCGTCGGCGATCGCCCCGGCGGCATCGGTCGGTCCGTCGGTCCCGTCTGTGCCGCCGCTCAGGACGACGATGTCCGCCAGCCCGTCGAGGGTGATGGCCGCGGCCAGGGCGAATTCCTGATTGCGGCCGCCGAGCCCGCGGCCATGGATAGTAACCGTCGTCTCTCCTCCCGAGATAAGACAGGCCGGGCGCCTCGCCGGGTGGCCGCTGGCCAGGATCTCCCGGGCCAGGGCCGCGTGCATTCGGGCGATTTCCCGGGTCTCGCCCTCGACGCAAGAGGAAAGAATGAGACAGTTGTATCCCAGGGATTCGGCCTTTTCCTGGGCGGCCAGGAGGGCCTGGATATTGCTGCCGACGATCACGTTCTGGGTGCGCGCGAAGGCCGGGTCTCCGGCCTTAGGAGTCTCCTCGACCTCGCCCCGGGCTCCCTTTCTCAGATGATCGAGGACTGCCGGGGGGGTCTTATCGGCGACGCCGTATTTATCGAGGATCCGCAGGCAGGCGGAAAAGGTGGTGCCGTCCGGGACTGTCGGCCCGGAGGCGATGCTGTCCACCCGGTCGCCGATAACATCGGAAAGAATAAGCGAGATGAGGGTCGACGGAAAGGCCAGCCGGGCCAGCTGGCCGCCTTTCACCGCGGAGATGTGCTTGCGGATGGTGTTGATCTCCTGGATGTTGGCCCCGCTTTCAAGAAGAAGCTGGGTCAGCCTCTGTTTATCGTCGAGAGCCAGGCCGGGCGCGGGCGAGGGGAGGAGCGCCGAGCCCCCTCCGGAAAGGAGAAAGATGACAAGATCCTTGTCGCCGGTCCGACGCAGGGTTTCCTTGATCTTTTCCGTGCCGCGGAGGCCGGCCTCGTCGGGGACGGGATGACCCGCCTCGTTGACTTCGATCCGGAGAAGGGGCCGGGCATGCCCGTATTTCACGTTGATGACACCCGAACGCAGGCGGTCCCCTAAAATCTCTTCGAGCGGCCGGGCCATCTCCGCCGCGGCCTTCCCCGCGCCGATGATGTAAACTCCGTCATATCTGCCGAGATCATAGCTTTTATCCCCCACGGTCAAGATGTCATTCTGAAGGCGGGCGTGCTTCCGGACGGCGTTGGCCGCGTCGACGGCCTTCAGCCCCGCCTGGAAAATAGATATCGCATCATCGCGGATTCGGGCAGACGGCATTGATCTCATGGTATCGGAATACGCAGGAAATGACAACTCGCCATAGTCGGGACGGATCGATCGCGACTCGAAGACAAATCAGGCGCATTTTCACTGATCCCGCTTGAGTTGGACTCAAATCTCGCCGCTGATATAAGCTCCCGGCGTGGCATCCACGTTGTCTCATCGCTCCGGCTGGGCGTTTCCACGCTGCCCATTCTGGCCGAGTTCATGCAAAGGCGAGGGAAAACCCTGAAGATAGTCCCGAGCGTTGTCAAAGAAAGGCCCCAGTTCACTCACGGGACATTCAAGAGGTCCTTTGGCGACAGGATTCTTCCCTACCGGCTGTTCCGCCTGGGGCTCGATCGCCTGAAGATCAAGCGGTATGACCGAATATCGTTGTCTTAAGTCGCAAAAAAGGCCGGGACTTATTTGCTGAAGGCCTTCTTGATCGCCCCGATAATGGCCATCAAGATTCCGCCCCCGACAGCGCCGCCCAGGATATTGGCGACGACGCTGCCGATGTCCGTGCTGGGGCCGCCTGTATCCCCGAAGCCCACCGCGTTCAAAAGCTGGCCGCCCAGTCCTCCGCCCAAAATGCCGAGGATCGAGTTGAGCACCGTGCCCAGGGAGAGTTTTTTAAACAAACCGCCGGCCAGATTTCCTCCCAGAGCTCCGCTGATCAATTGAATGATCAAATTCACCGTGTTTTGCATGATTCCTCCATATCAGGATTATCTATCCCTGAATGGGATTTGGAGAATAAGAAATTCCTTTTCTGCTGCGCTGGCCGGATGATATTTCGACCTCCAATTTTGCCTTATCCCGTCGTTGGGGATGATAAATCAGGAATTCGCCCCTTGTCAAATTGAGTTGGAGATAGCCGACAGGAGCCTGGCAGTCGTGGACGAGCCAAAAGCGCCGGGGATCACCCAGATTCGCCTTTCGGATCTTGCCGCGATGGGCATTGGCGTAGAGACCGTCGTAGCGGACTGAGACCTGGCCCTTGTCGGGAATATGCGAGGTCACCCAGGCGATGAACTCCAGATAGTCCATCCGCTCCACCTCTTCTCTGTCTTTTCCATACCGGTAGCCGACCCGGCCTTCCCGTTCATCCAGGGATAAAAGGGGTCGGATCATGTATTTTCCCACCCGCTCGGCCTCAAACTATGTCTTGGTCCGGACTCGGCCGTGGACATTGAATCCTGTGTGCCGCCAGGAGAGGACGGTTGTTCAATGAGAAAGATGAAACCCGCGGTCTATTAAGCGCTTTATTTTCAAGCGGCCAGGAAAGCCAAGCACGCAGCAGAAAGGGATTTCAGGTCGCGGAAGACCTTGACCGGGAAGCCGGCGAAATTTTCAGGCTCACTGGAAAGAAGAAAGATCGCGGCGATGCCCGCATCCAGGCCGGCCAGAACGTCGAAGCGTGTATCCCCGACGACGCAGCAATCGCCGGACTTGAGGCCCAGCCGCCTGAAGACCTCGAGGAACGGGGCCCCCGACGGTTTCCACAATCCGCTCTCCCGCGTGATCACGCAATTGAAGGCCAGTCCGAACTTGCCGAGGAGGAAATCCGTGTTCTTGCGCGAATTGTTGGTCACGAGGGCCGTCGCGACGCCCCGGGCCCGGAGCTCAACCAGGAATTCCCGGATCCCTTCCCGGAGGACGGCCGTCTCGGTTTGCGTCGCCTCGTGGCCTTCGAGGATGCCCCTCTTCCGCGAGCGCTCGGGCTCCTCGAGCGATTCGAGGTAGGTCAAAATGGATGTTTCTCCCGTCCCGATCTCCTCGCGGATCCTCCGCCAATCGTAGCCCGTTTCGACGACCGTCCCGTCGAGGTCGAAGATGACGCCCCGCTTCTTCATGAGGCCGTCCGGCTCCCGCTCATTTCTCCCTGAATGCGCTGCTGATCGCGGGATTTCTCATTGCTGCAACAATGGAGGGCATCTTCACCTGAAGATATCCGATATCATTCAGGAATGACCGTGCGGTGAAAATCCTTTTTGAAAACAGTGGTTTCATGAACAAAAGCAGCTTTTGCGTAACTGATTGTACCAGATTGGCAATAGTTTTGCTTCTTTCCCAGTCGCCTGACCTTATTGAGTGAGCGGGAAAGTCAGCCGCCCCGAAGGCGGCGTCATGATAACGCAAACCATTTTGCATCCCCCTATCGTCAAGAATGATGAATCAGGGCGCCTTCGGCTGTCCACTTGATTTGGGAACCGGAAGAAAGGAGCTTTAAGATGACTTGGCTTTTCTGATGATCCCTTTGGCGATATCGGGGAAGATGAGCTTGTGGAGGGGTTTGGTGAAGATCCAGTACAGCCTTCCCCAGAGCCCCTTCGGGTAGAAGTGGGCCGTTACGATCAGTTGACTGCCCTCGATGGAGAATTCGAGCCATGCCTTGCCCGGGACCTTCATCTGGTTGACGAGGAGGAGACGCTTTCCCGGCTTCAGATCGACGACCTTCCAGAAGTCCAGGCCGTCGCCGATCCGGAGCCTTTCGGGATCCCGGCGTCCCCGGCTCAAGCCGGGCCCGGCGAAGACGATGTCGATGAAACCCCGCAACCGCCATAGCCAATCATAGGTGAACCAGCCGTTGTTCCCGCCGATGGATTCGACCACTGCGAATACCGCATCCGCCGGAACGGCGCCGAAATCGGCGGAGATCGACTCCCTGGTAACGGCTTCTTCCGGCCGGTCACGCCCCTCGATATCGCAGGTGCTTTGGGCGCTGCTGTCGCACCAGCGGCTGACGACCTGCTTTTTTTCGATCTCGTCGAGGGCCCTCCGGAACGACTCATCATAGGGAAGTGGAAGGATCCCCGGAAAATATTTCCGGGCGTTATCGTTCTGGATCGTCGTCTCCGATTTCAATCCTTGGATCAGGGCCTTGGCGATGGGATAAGGAACAGGGGTCATCAGCTTGAGCCAAGAGGAAGAGAGCCGGGGGCTGAGAAGCGGCACCGGAATGATGATCCTTTTCAATCCCATGACACCGGCTGCCCGGAGAAGCATGTCTTTGAAGCTCATTTTCTCGGAGCCGATGTCGACCGTGACGCTTCCCTCGACCTGGACATCCTTCGCTTGGAAAAGATATTCAAGCACATCCGGGACACCGATGGGCTGGGTCTTCGTCCGGACCCATCTCGGCGTTGTCATCACAGGCAGCTTTTGAACCAGATGACGGATGATCTCGAAGCTGGCGCTTCCCGAGCCGATGATGACTCCGGCCCGGAACCAGACACACTGGATCCGGTCGGGCCTCGAACTCAGGATCTCACCCGTTTCGAGCCGGCTTCGCAGGTGCTTGGAGGACGTGTCCTTCTTTCCCAAGCCCCCGAGGTAGATGATCTTTTTCACCCTGTTTTCGATGCAGGCATCGCGGAAATTTTGGGCGCTCAGCCGGTCGAGCTTTTCATAATCCCCGCCGGAGCCCATCGAGTGGACTAGGTAGTAGGCGACCTCGATACCCGCGAGTCCTTTCCGGACGGAGTCTTTGTCCAGGGTGTTCCCTTCGAAGAGGTCGACCCGGTCAATGAGATCCGCCTGGACTTTCCGGGCATTCCTGACGAACAGCCGGAGACGCACGGAATCATCGGCGAGCAGTTTTTCCTGGAGCCTCCGTCCGATATAACCCGTGGCTCCGGTCAAGAGGATATTCATGGCTTCTGGACCGGGATTCTCTCAGAAAGTGCAGGTGAGGCCGGCGCTCAGAAAATGGATCAGGGCGAAGGTATAGACCTCTTCGACATCCGAGCCCCCCTCCAGGATCCTGTATCCGGCCCTCAGCGTGAATTTGTCGTTCAGTCGGTACTGAAGCGCCAGCAAGACGTCTTCGGCCCTCCCCTGGGGGGCCGCCGCCGCGTCTCCTTCGAAAAGAAGATTCCAGTCTTTTTGAAATTGCCACAGAACGCTGAAATTGATGAGAGGCACCACCCCGACGTTGGTTTTGTTGGAGCTCCGGCCGTCGCCTTCGAGCTTGATGGCCGCGTCCCTGATCTTGGCCGTGAATCCGATCCCCGCGCGTAGCTTTTCCTTTCTCAGAATATCGTATCGGTAAGTCAGCCTGTAAGAGTTGAACTTGTACATGCCCGTCAAGGGAACATTCGCGGGGAAAGTCTCTTCGAAGAAAAAAATCTCCTTGTCCACGCTTCCCGCGGCGTTGAGACGGAGAGGAGCGGCGAAAATAGAGATGGTGTGTCCCGATTTCCACCGGTATCCTAAACGGACTCGGAAAAAATAAGAGGGATCGGTCGTCAGGTCTTCACGGAGAGAAAACAAAGTTCCGCTGTCTCCAGGGATCCGGACGTCATTGTAGCCGGGCAGGGCGAGCCCGTTTTCAAAGTCAAGAAACCACTGGCCGAATGAAGGAGCGGGCAATCCTACGGCAAAGAGCATAGTTGCCAGCAGGGCTAAAGCTGATTTCCTCATAGTCTGAATCTCCGTGTTATTATGGTTCGATGCAAAGTCGGCTTTAAGGCCGGACAAAACGCGGAAAAAGGCTATTATAGCGTGTTCTGACAAAAAAACTATAAGGGAAGGGGTGAAGTCGTAGAGAGGAGGCTTCAATCCGCCGGACGGGCGTCCTCCGCTTTGAGCCAGGCCCGGACCCATTCAGGCAGAGGGGGGCGACCAGCCATCGCGGCCGAAGGCTTTCAATATGGTTTCGGACGGGATGAGTCCCGTCTCTGTCTGCCGCCCGGCCCTTAGATGAGCGCAGCGCCCTTCGGTTAATTAAACTGGATTGTTTTTTTTATAGTCTTACGGAACGGATCGAAAAACGCATCTTATTTGGAAACAAAGTTTTTGGCTCTGTCGGCCCCAATATGGTGTGTTCTTGCCGACCCGTCCTTGCTTTTCATCAAGGGAAGGGCGTCGCAGGCGCAGGAGAGGCCGCCCGTTCGGGGCTCCGAAAACTTTTCTTGACCTGACGATGGTGGGATGGGATAAATAGCCTATGTATGGGGAAACGTCTATGGAGCGGAAAAATATAAAATCGGATGTTGGCTTGACTTCTCTCCTCATGCGCTCTCGCCTCCACCTGAATTCTGCAAATGAAGCGATAGGTATTCATCCCGGGAGCTGAACATGAAACATCGGTTGATTGGGCTGCTCATAATAGCGGCTTTTTGGTCTGTCGCCTGCGCCGAAAAGCCCGCTGGACCTGAAGTGGAAGTGATCGACGGCGTCGAGTATGTCCACAACCCGGCGGACCCACTTCAACCCGGGCTGAAGGTTGAATTCGAAGAAGAGCTGAGCTTCGGGGGCGACGAAGAACCCAAAGAAGCGGCCCTTTACCGGCCGGCTGACATCCTCGTGGATGAGAATGACTTGATCTATATCAGCGACTATCAGGATTCTATGATCAAGGTTTTTGACCCTCAGGGGAAGTTTGTCCGGGCCATCGGCAGACAGGGCCAGGGACCGGGGGAGTTCCAGCGGATAACGGCCATGGATTTCCTCCCCGACGGTCGGCTGCTGGTTTTCGACAGCCAGTCGCGCCGCACCTCTCTCTTCGAACGGACGGGGCGCTTCATTCAAGGCCATCCCTGGCGGAATTCTCATTATGAAATCCTGTTGACCGACGAGTCCGGATATCTTGCCGATGAAAACGTCTATGGAGAGGAGCGCTGGCTTTTCATCAAGAAGTACGATATCGAGGGAAACGAGCTGGGAAATTGGGGCGAATTCACACCGATGGGTTGGAAAACCCAAACCAAAGGGGAGATGACCATTTCCATAACCACCCCCTACACACCGCAGTCGATCTTCGCCGCAGACCCGGTCCGCTTGTCGGGCGGCCGCCGGTGATGAGACTATTACGGCTCTCCTCTAGCGGGGTTCGTAATCCGTTCTTTTCAACCGGACCATTTTCAATATGCATGATGTTGCCTCCGCTGCCAATCTCCTCCCATTGATGGTGTATAATATCTCACCGCGAAGTTGAATGATTATTCAGGCTACCTGAAAAGGGTGATCGACGAGGGGGCAATGCCGAGCGGGATGATTTTAGAGTAACGCTGTTATTTGCCCCGCTAGGATAAACGCGACAGCCAGGGAGGACATAATGCAGAAGGTCAACCTGTCCGAAAAGCTCGGGCTCTTCGCCGACTTCTGGAGCCCGAAGGCGGTGGGCGCGGTCAACGATTTCCAGGTCAAGCTGGTCAAGCTCAAGGGCGAGTTTGTCTGGCACGCTCATGAGGTCGAGGATGAGCTCTTTCTGGTCTTGCAAGGGAAGCTCCGCATGCAGTTCCGGGACCGCGAGATCATGATCGAGCCGGGGGAGTTCATCATCGTCCCGCACCGGACGGAGCATCGGCCGGTGGCCGACGAGGAAGTCCACGTGCTTCTCTTCGAGCCGGGATCGACGGTGAACACGGGCACGGCCGGCGGCCCGCGGATGCGTGTGGTCGAATGGATCTAGGCGGCTGGTTTAACCGACGTACCCATATATTGGATCAATTGGATTTTTAACAGTGTCGACGCCGTTGTGCCGCTCGATCTTTCCCCGCCATTGAGCCTTACTTTGCCGGCAGCACCAGGAGAAAATATATAGAATTGAAAATAAGACCAAACTTAAGCTGATCTTTTTTCTCATCTAAACCCTCCGCCTAATGATACAATGAAGTCGGATGGATATTCCATCTGACCTTGGTCGTGACTACCGCTCTTTTGATCCTCCCCTTCATCTCGATCCAGCGCATCGACCCCGGCCCGCGCTTGCAATGCGCGGCGTTTTAGCCCATCATGGGCCCGACCGATGAGCGTCTCGGCCCTCGATCTTGCCATCATCGCCGCCGTCGTTTTGTTCTTCGCGCTATTTCGATAGAGGGGACGGATCCCGACGGATATCGAAGGAGAAGCCCGATGATGAACATCAAAAAACGGAAGCCGGTTCCCCGGCACATTGCTCGGGCCCTTTTCTCGGTCCTTTTTGCCATCCTGCTGACCTCCTGCTCGGGCGGCGGCTCGAAGGCCGTCGTCGGCGAGCGGGTCCGGGGCGTCGAGGAACTCAGCCGCCTTGACCTCCTCCCCCGCTTCAAGCCGTCCGTCAAGGTTGGGCTCGTCTCGAGC
>JBAQGA010000137.1:0-6836 GCA_049287565.1 Candidatus Aminicenantales bacterium | reverse complement strand
ATATGCAAGCCCCAAGGCTTGGCATCGAGAGAGACCCCATTTTACTTGAAAGTTCCCCCATTTTTACGATTCCACTTGAAATCGTATGCATCTGCCATTAAAAGAAGAGGTTAGCTGAAATCTTCCCGATTTATTGGGGTAAGTCCTGGTTTTAGACCACTGAAGTTCCCCCAAAATTTTAGGGACTGAAGAGCCATTTTTGTGCAGATTCGGGTTGGGGGTATAAATTGGGGCCCTGGAAGCCCCATTTTCGGGCGAAGAGATGCTCTTTGATGCCGTCGGCCAAGGCGTAGAAGCGAAACTCCGGGATGCCGAACACGCGTTTGGCCGCTTTCAACAGATGTCTCATTAAAACGCGCAGTTTCGTCTTCAACCCCAGATAGGCCATCGTGAAGTAAGCCACGGCCGTCACCAGTGCCATCATATTCTGCAGCCGAACATAAGTCAGCAAACGGATCTCTTCCAGCTGGTAGCTCTGCTTGATGAACCGGATGGTTTCCTCTATCCGCCAGCGCACCAGATAGCTCTCCACCATCCGCCAGAAGTCTCTTCGACTTCCCGTGATTTTCACATTCGTCGGCAGCATCAACGGTTTTTTCCCGAACTCCTTCACCTACTTCTTGCTGATATCAGAAATGTCCAGAACCAAGAGTGTGGTCTCTTTGATCTGCATAAGTTACAAGGCTAACTCGCTTATGGTAAATAAGTTAGTACATCTCGGGCCTTATCATTGGGGGAACTCTTGACTGTGTTTAATTGGTGCCCAAAAATATCGAAAACTATGATATAAAAGACACGCCGTTAAGCTTGGATTGTTGCATTAGCATGCTTGACCGGCGTTTGATAGTTCAACGCCGCGATGCACGAGTTCGCTCTTCAGAGTGCTGAAGAATGATACCGTCGCGGCATTGTCATAGCCGTCGCCTCGCCCAATCCAACCGTTATTCTTATACCATGTTTGGCGAAATCTTCAGATAGCTTGAGGAGAGTTGAACATATTGCCTCAGTCAGTCTGCTCCACTGGCGATAACGATGGAGAGCCTCCAACTGCTTGCGGAGTAGAGGGGGACACCTTTTTATAGATCACGATCTCTGGATTGATGCAGTTGATTTGCTCCAGGACTTCATGATGCCTCAAAGGAAGCCAGGAGAGAGGCGTTTGGTGACGGAAAACGATCTTATACGTTTCCGCCCTCTGGTTCATTTTTTGGAAAAACTGACCCCCTGCTATGTCGGGCTTAAATCTCCGGCTAAATTCAGTGCTGACAATGACAAAATCGGGTTTGGATGAGAGCGCTTGAAATCTCGTCAAACTGCGCGGAATCCCGAAAGATCGATAATCCTCCACTCGGGGCGCAAAGGCTCTCCAGGTGGCCAGCCCGATTGTGGCCTCCTTGGGAATATTTTGCCTCATCCATTTTTCGGCGGCATAGCGGGCGTCTTTGATCATGAACACATCGAGGGAGGCAGCATATAAAATTGAATAAACAAAGATGACTGCCACAGCGACTCGAAAGACGGTCGAAATCCTGGTATGAACCTGTAAAACAAAAGCCAGAAATTGGCCTCCAAAAAGGGACAAGATGAGGAGAAGAGGAAGATAAAAGCGAGAATAATTATACAGGATCACATGGATTAAGAAAATTTCATAGGACACGACGAAGGCAAGGAGCGAAAGCAAAAAAGTATTTCTTGGCTTCGCAAGCAATGCCTTAATCACGCCCGCAAGGCAGACTAGGAAGAGCGGCCATCCCAGCGAAAACCGGATCTGGCCCCAAGCTCGACCCAACAGATAGATATGTCCGGATAACGTATGGGAAACCAACTTACTGTCTTGGCTGAGGGGGCCAGTGATCATTTTGATGTGGTCGAGAAATCCCTGAAAGTTAAAGGCCAGATTGTGCACCAGGAAAAAAGTGCAGACGGCCACAGCCAGGGCAAAGAGATAATTCCGGTTGCTCAAAAAACGAAAAATTGTCAGATTCGGAGCAGCCTTTTTCTGGATTTTCCAGTCAAACCAGAGCACAACCAGAGGTGGAATAATGTAAAGACCGTAGGCCTGGTCCTTGGCACAAACGGCCAGGACCGCAGTCAGGGCAAAAAGGAGATAGTACTTCCTCCGTCGGGTCCTGAGGATGCGCAGGAAAAAATACAACGAACCCATAAACCAGATCAGAAAGGGGACATCCGCGTTGGCCGTTTTAGAATAATACACCAGAGGAATGAGGAGGGAGGAGATCCCGGCGGCCAAGAGCGACGCCATTGGATCAAGAATTTCCAGCCCGCATTTGTAAACAAGAAAGACGATGCCGGCGGCCATAAAAAGGCTCAAAAATCGTCCCGCAAAAATCAGAATTGAATAGACAGAAAGACCATCGAGGGGCAACTCGCGAATTTTAGCAAAGAACACAATTGGTGCCTCCACCAGGGCGAGCAGATAATAATGGAGTGGCGGATATTTATGATACCAATCAGGAGAGAAGCGTCGGGCAATCCCGTCTTGCACATCACGGGGGAGAATCTCGTCAGGGGCCCAGCCGTTATGACTGGGAAGTCCAAACCAAATCCCCAAGACATTCAGTAACAGACTGAAGAGGAGGATGATGAGAATCTCTCTTTTCCCAGAGGTTCTCTGCGGGGCTTGCACCATGGATATTTTGTCGCCTCCATCAATATAGTTGTTCCTCAAAGCTTGTCAAGCTGAGGATCTCCTGAAGTTACCCCAAAATTAGCCCATCTCGATGATTTTCTATGTATCCAATAGAAAGAAAATAAGTGAGCGAAACGGGCCCTATTTTTGGGGGAAGTCCTGGCTTAAGACCTGACCGTTTCAGGTGAGGTCCGAAGCCGAGCGCCCTGATCGTAAAACTAATCCAGGCATGGGGAATTCGAGATCCCAATATTGTTGGATATCTAGAAAGTTAAATAGATTTCTTGACAATATCCGGAGAATATCATATATTTCCATCAGCGGAGGCGGTTATGAAAAAGAAAATAGGGACCGTGATGGAAGAACGTCTTCTCTGGGAGGCTAAAAAAGCGGCTCTCGAGAAAAAAAAGCAACTCAGCCGGATTTTTGAGGAGGCGGTTTCAGAATACCTGGAAAAAAGGAAGAAGGACAAGTCGAGAAAGGGGATCGTCCCCAAAACCCGGGGCATCATCAAGCTGTCTCCGGACAAGCTTAAGGAGATCATGAATGAGCCGGGAATACACGAGGCTTAAAGACATTCCCCAGGGTTCCGATATTTTTGTCGATGCCGATATTTTCATCTACCATTTCACCGGAAATTCGGCGGAATGTTCAGAAGTCTTGGCCCGCTGCGAAGACGGCGAATTGAATGGCCTGACATCGACAATCGTCATCACCGAAGTGATGCACAGGATGATGCTGGCGGAAGCCGCCTTCAAGAAGCTCGCCAGAGCCCCTCACATCCTCAAGAAGCTCAGGGAAAAGCCCGAGACCGTCTGCCGCCTGGCCGACTATTTTGTTGCGGCGCAAGCGATCTTCGAAATGGGCATCAAGGTCTGTCCGCTGACGCCGGAGCTGATGCTAAACAGCCAGGTCATACGCGCCCGGCATGGCCTGATGGTCAATGACTCGCTGATCGCGGCCACGATGAAGGAGAGCGGTGTAGAGGCACTGGCGACGAACGACGACGGCTTTTCGAGAATCGATTGGATCACGGTCTATAAACCTCAAGACTTATTATGAAACGAGGAAAAATTCGAGAGAGGAGCTTTGAAATGATGAAGCGAAAAATCCGGTCTGGCCGTTGGACGCTCCTGTTTTTGCTTGTTGGCTTTTTCTTTTTGATCACGGCCGTTGCCTCAGGGCGAAGCGGAGAGACTCTTCGTTCCCTGACCGCCGCCGACTATGCCCAAGCCGAGAAATTCATGCCCTACAACGTGACCTCGCTTGTTCTTCGTGCCGCCGTGCGCCCGACTTGGCTGCCGGGCGATCGCTTCTGGTACAGGAACTCTCTCGGAAATGAGGGGAGCGAGTTTATGCTGGTCGACCCGCAGCGAAGAACCCGCGCACCGGTTTTTGATCAGGCCAAGGTCGCCGCGGCTCTGTCCGCGGCCATGGGGAAGACCTATGATGCGACCCATCTTCCCTTCACGACGTTCGACCTCTCGGCGGACGGGAAAACGATCACGTTCAATGCCGAGGGCAAGCGATGGTCGTGCGACCTGAAGGGCAAGTCCCTCAAACCCATCGAGCGCGGTGAGGCGGCTCCCCCCGAAAGAAGGCGCGGCGAAGGCCGCCGCTTCGGCGCGGACGGGCGCCCCGAGGTGCTGTCGCCGGACGGGCGTTTCGCCGCCTTCATCCGGGACGACAATCTCTGGATCCGCGAGGTCTCCACCGGGACGGAAAAGCAGCTCACGACGGACGGCCTGAAGAACTACGGCTATGCGACCGATAACGCCGGATGGACGAAGAGCGACCGGCCGGTCGTCTCCTGGTCGCCGGACTCCAGGAAGATCGCGACCTTTCAGCAGGACCAGCGCGAGGTCGGCGAGATGTATCTCGTCGAGACCAAGGTGGGCCACCCCGTCCTGCAGGCCTGGAAATACCCGCTGCCCGGAGACAAAATTATGTCCATGATCGAGCGCATCGTTATCCACGTCGACGGTCCGCGCACGGTCCGGCTGAAGATGCCTCCCGACCAGCACCGGTCCACCTTCACCGACGATATCAAATCGCGGGGCGGCGGCATGGAGGATGTGCAGTGGAGCCCGGACGGGAAACGGCTCGTCTTCGTCTCGACCTCCCGCGATCACAAGCACGAGGTGCTTCGCCTGGCCGATCCCGATACGGGTGAGGTCCGCGACGTTCTCGAAGAGAAAGTGGAGACTTACTTCGAGTCCGGGAACGGCCGGGCCAACTGGCGCTTCCTGGCCGCTTCGAACGAAGTCGTCTGGTTCTCCGAGCGCGACAATTGGGGACATCTCTATCTTTATGACTTGGAGACCGGTCAACTGAAAAACCGGATCACGGCAGGCGAGTGGCCCGTGATCCAATTGTTGCAGGTCGATGAGGAGAACCGGAGGATTGTCTTTCTGGGAGCCGGCCGCGAGAAAGATCGCGATCCCTACTTCCGGCATCTCTACAGCGTCGGGCTCGACGGCCGGGACCTCCGCCTGCTCACCTCGGAGGACGCCGACCACCAGGTCAGCCTGTCGCCGTCCGGACGCTTCTTCATCGACAGCTATTCGAGGCCCGATGTTCCTCCGGTCTCTGTGCTTCGGGACGCTGCGGGAAAGCTTCTCCTCACGCTTGAAAAAGCGGACATTTCCGCTCTTCTCGCGACAGGTTGGAAACCGCCCATGCCCTTCACCGTCAAGGCCCGCGACGGCGTCACCGACCTCTACGGCATGATGTTCCGGCCGACGAATTTCGACCCGGCCAAGAAATATCCGATCATCAATAACATCTATCCCGGCCCGCAGTCAGGCAGCGTCCGGAGCCGGAGCTTTTTGCCCGCCAGCGGCGATGCCCAGTCCCTGGCCGAGTTGGGCTTCATCATCATCCAACTGGACGGGATGGGGACCCCCGGCCGCTCCAAGGCGTTCCATGACGCCTATTACGGCAATATGGGCGATAACACGCTTCCCGATCAGGTGGCCGGGATGAAGGAGCTGGCCGAGCGCCATCCGTGGATCGACATCGACAGGGCGGGGATTTATGGGCACTCGGGCGGCGGCTATGCGACCTGCGACGCGATGTTCCGTTACCCGGATTTTTTCAAGGTCGGTGTCTCCCAGGCGGGAAACCATGACAACCGGGGCTACGAGGACGATTGGGGCGAGAAATGGCAGGGCTTGCTCGTCTCCCATCCCGACGGCACCTCGAACTACGACAGCCAGGCCAACCAGAATTTCGCCAAAAAGCTTAAAGGAAAGCTGCTGCTGGCGCACGGGACGATGGACAGCAACGTGCCGCCGTACAATACGCTCCTCGTGGTTGATGAGCTGATCAAGGCGAACAAGGATTTCGACCTGATTCTTTTCCCGAACCGCGGTCACGGGTTCGGCAACGAGCCCTACATGGTGCGGCGGCGCTGGGATTACTTCGTCCGCCACTTGTTGGGGGCGGAGCCGCCCGGGGAGTACGAACTGAAGCCTCCCGCCCCGCCCCGCAATCCGATGATGTAAACGAGTCCGGGCGCCCCGTCAGAATTGCGGTTTTTCCTGTGGTGCCGGGTGGGCATCTTTGGCTCGACTTTCCCATCAATCCCGGATCATATATTTTCCCACCCGCTCCGCCTCTGTCTTGGTCTTGGCCCGGCCCCGGCTGTGAACATTGAATCCCGTTGACTCAAGGACAAAACGAGGCGATTATGGCTTGAAAACAGGAAGGGTCTGTGTTCAAATAGACAGTCTTTAGAGCGGTCCGATTGTTGTTATTTCTTGCCGATATTAGAATGTTCTTCTGACCGGCCCTTCATACTATTACGGATGTATCAATGGCTGTGTCATCGCGCCGAGTGAAAAGACGCGACGCTCTCTTTTTTATTGTGAGGAAATCGCCAGGCTCCCCATAGTTTTTTGCCATGACAATGTAACATAATTCAATGCGTTTATATTAACAGAGGATGCGGTGGTTTTCAGTTCGGTGACGTTTTTGTTCTATTTTCTGCCGATCTCCCTCGGCATCTATTTTCTTCTATCGGTCGTCTCGCTGGCCAAAACAGGACGCATATCCCGATTCCCGGGCAATCTATTTCTCCTTTTCTCTAGCCTCTTTTTTTATGCCTGGGGAGAAAAACTCTTTGTCTTTGTCATGCTAGCCTCGACCATCATCGATTACGTCTGTGCACTGGTTATATCCGGAC
>JBAQGA010000136.1:0-4567 GCA_049287565.1 Candidatus Aminicenantales bacterium | reverse complement strand
GTTTCCATATCGATAGGCCATCCTCACTCCTCTTTCATCGGCTTCTATCGTATTATATCAATATGGATATCCCATGAATATTTTTATTGTTGATCTGCAATTCCTTTCTAATTGCGACACAGTCTCTGACGGGAGAGGGTTGGGGAGAGGGTGGCTTGGGGAAATTTCCGGGGACACTAACCATAATTACGCACTGAATTATTTGAATCCCTCCCCCTTAAGAGACAAGTCATAATGTCATTGCGAAGGAGCGCAGCGACTGAAGCAATCCGACTCGGTCGTCGCGAGGCGTCGAAGACGCCGTGGCAATCTCATGCCAATTTCCGCTTGATGAGATCCCTCGCCATGCTCGGGACGGCCCAAGGAGCCGGATTGCTTCGCTCTCAAAAGTCGCTCGCAAAGACAATTGGCAATTGTGACACAGCCTCTGATGGGAGAGGGTTTGGGAGAGGGTGGCTAGGCCCGGTTTGACAGGCTAGGCTTAGGGGGCTAATCTAAAACCATGCCGACAAAGCTGAAAATTGATTTCCATACCCATACAAGCGACGACCCCAAGGACTACATCGACTTCAGCTCGGAGCAACTCATCGACCGGGCCGCGGCCCTGGGATTCGACGCCCTGGCCATCACCAACCACCACGTCGTCACCTTCAGCCCGGGTTTGGATAAATACGCGGCCGAGCAAGGCCTTCTCCTTATCCCCGGCGTCGAGATGACCCTCTCCAACAGCCACGTGGTCATCGTCAATCCCGACATCGACCGGGACCTGAAGATGGACTCGCTCGCCGACCTCGCCGGGCGGGACAACTCCCGGAGCTTGGTCATCGCTCCACACCCCTATTACCCCGGGTTCAAGTGCTTGCGGTCGAAGCTCGAAGCGAACATCGCCGCGTTCGATGCCATCGAGTTTTCCTTCTTCTACAATCACTTCATCAACCCGAACAGGAAAGCCGTCAAGGCCGCGCGGAAGCACAACAAGCCCCTTGCCGGGTCATCGGACTGCCACAATATCTGGCAGGTGGGGTATACTTGCTCACTGGTCGAAGCTGATAAAAACATTCCCTCGATCATCGCCGCCGTCAAGCAGGGAAAGGTCGAAGTCGCCACCACTCCCCTGCCTTTATCGACCATGGTCAGGGTGGGAATCAACTGGATGCTCGGAGATAAGTTGAGGGTCCACTTAAGGGTATAAACGAGGATCTGTTGACACGCAACGAATTCAAGAGAATTCATGTTCATGTCATTGAGTTTTGCGATCACGCGAATTTTCGTCAACAAAAGGAGGCCAAATGAGAACCAGTCAAAAAATCGGAATGCTAACGGCGTTATCTCTAGCAGTCATTCTCGGCACGTCGGCGGCACAACAGCAGCAACAACAGGCCCAGCCGGCTCAGTACCGGCAGCAGCCGGCGCCCATAGCCCTTGAAAAGATTGCCGACGATATCTATCAGGTGAACGGCGGGAGCGGTGCCAACGCCGGCGTCATCATCGGCCAGAAGGAGATCATGGTCATCGACGCCAAGATGAGCGAGGAATCGGCCAAGCAGATGCTCGCAGAGATCAAGAAAATATCCGCCGTCCCGATCACCGTTCTCGTTTTAACCCACAGCGACGGCGACCATGTCAACGGCATCACCGGCTTCCCGGCGGACATCAAGATCTGGGCCCATGAGGAGACGAAACATTACATGGATGAGGCCTTCAAGGACGAGAAGCAAAGGGCCTATCTTCCCCGGATAAAGACCTTTATCTCAGGAGGTCCCGAATATGACCTGGGCGGGCGGAAAGTCGAGCTCCGCTACTTCGGGCCGGCTCACACGAGCGGCGATGTCGTCGTCTATGTGCCCGAAGAGAAAGTGGCTTTCCTGGGCGACCTCTACTTTGCCGGCCGCGACCCCCTGGTCCATCGCCACAAGAACGGGAACTCATTCGGGCTGGTCAAAGTCCTCCAGTCCGTCCTGGCGCTGGACGCCGAGACGTTCCTCAGCGGTCACGCCGGCAGGGCGACCAGAGCCGATATCGAGGGGATGATCCAGGCGCTCCAGGAGAAGCAGGCCAAGATAAAGACGTTCGTCGCCGAGGGAAAATCATTGGAGGCAACTCTGGAGAGCTTCGGTCTCAAGGAAACGCCCCCTGCCCAGGAGGGCCGCCCTCGCTTCATGAACCTGGTCGAGGCGATCTGGCTGGAGCTCGAGAATAAGCAGCTGATCCTAGGGCCCAAAAAGAAATGAATTTAGGGACCTTCTCGAGCCATTCAGGGGACGTCCTCCAAGGGGACGCTCCCCATCGATTCAATTGGTGAAATAGAAATAATCATAGATAAGCCGAGCGATCTCAGCGATGATCTTCTCCACGTCCTCTGTCTCGTCGCTGAAGTTCTTGCTGAAGACGGTCAGGGCGACGTGGCCGAGGCCGTCGGGAAGATAGATGATCCCCGCGTCGTTGACCGTACCGGCGATCGTCCCCGTCTTGTGGGCCACGACCGTTCCCGGCGGCAACTCTCCCATGATCCTCCCATGCCCAGTCTGGCACCTCAACATGATGGAGATGATGAGGTCGCAGCTTTCCGGGTCGAGGATTTCTTTTTTCCAGATCTTTTCGAGCAACCTATTCATGGCGGCCGGGGTGCTCTGGTCTTTCATCTCCCGGCTGAATTCCCGGATTGACTCCCGCTCGTCCTCGGCGCGTCGTTCCGGAATACTCTGGTATGCGACGAGGATCTCATCGAGGGTCTTTCCTTTGTGCTCCTGATAGTCCATCCCAATCCGGTCCATGATCAACTCCTGGCACGACCTGTTCACCATTATGCCCTCGATCCCATATTCCTTCAGCCGCTTGTTGGCGTTCTCCGCGCCCACCTTCTCGAGCAGGATGTCCGCGGCCGAGTTGTCGCTGAGGAGCATCATCAGGTTAACCAGGTTTCTGACCGAGAGTTTTATTCCCGGCGCGGTCAGGCTGGAAAGGATCCCGCTCCCGAGATGCTGGTCCGTTTTCTGAACGCTGACCTCATCGTCGAGTGAGAATTTTCCTTCTTTGATCTGGGCCAGGACCTCGACCAAGACGGGCACCTTAAAGACACTGGCCATGGGAAAAGGAGTCCCGGCGTTGAGCTCGAGCCCCTGGCCGGACTCGAGATGCCTGACGGCGACACCCACCTCTCCATCGGCGCGCTTGACGACGTTCTCGATATGCCGGCGAAGCCGGTCGATCCGGTCCCCCTTCGACCCCGCGGCCACGGCCATCTTCATCTTTTCGCCCGGCGCTTTCTCGACCTTCTCGTCTTTCTCCTCGGCGCGCGGCTTATAATCGAACTTAAGCACTACCTCCCGAACTTCGCCGCTCCGGAGGAGCCGGATCTTGGCCTCGTCGCCCCACTTATGTTGGGCCAAGTGGATGCGCAATTCATTGATGTCGGCGAACGTTTTCCCGTCGACGGAAAGGAGAACATCCCCCTTCTCGAAGTCCCCTCCGACCGCGACGCCATCGATCGGCTTCCTTTCCAGCACCAGGTTTTCCAATCCGTCGATTTTCTTGAGGGCCAACCCGATGGCCGGGTAAGCCGGCTGCTCCTGCTCCGGGATACCCCAGATGTAATCGGCAAAGCTCCCGGCCACGGCCAGGGTCTTTTCTTCCGGTGCGATCTCGAGGGCGACCACGGTCCGGAACGGCAGCCGGTTCTTCTCCTGGACTCTCCGGTTGATACCCAGGTTATAGAGAAGATGGCCGGAGCCGACCAGGACGACCATCTTTCTCTTCCCCCGCTCGGTGCCCCGGATGGCGTTGGCCGCCATGACCTCGTCCCAGGCTGACTGGGCCCTGTAGAGGCCTTCGAACATCCTGTCCAACCCCTCCCCCTTCATCGCGTGGGGGATCTCGCTCGATTCGAAGATCGCGCGGATGAGCGCCCGATGGTCCTCGTTGGATACGTCGGGTTCGGGCGCCAGGACCTTTTCCTCTTCGGTCAGCGCCTCCCAGCCCTTCATCCTGATCTTGCTGATGACGTCGCGGGGCGCGTTGAGCCCGAAGACAGGGAGCCGGTTCTCCCGGGCGAAATCGAGGATCTTCTCATAGTAGCCGAAGTTCATGCTCCAGTGGACATACCAATTCACCCGGCGGATGAATTCTTCCTTGGAAAGATCACCCTGAGTCCATTTGTCCAGGACGGGCTGGCATTCGGCCGGCAGCATTTCGAGGCCGACGGCGATAGCCGGATCTTGCTCAAAAAGTCCCCGGATGACCTTGAGCTGGATGTCGTGCATCATCATGTTGTCGTGGCTTTCGCCGACGTAGATGAACCGGCTGTCCTTCATCTCTCTGATCATTTTGGCCAAAGACAGCGGCTTTCCCGCCCTGGCCGAGACGATCTCCCCGGCAGCGACCTCGACGACCTTGTTCTTAAGCTTGGGGTCCCCTATCGGCAGGCGCAGGGTCTTGTCTTCGTTTTCCGCCTTATCCTGACACAGCCCTATAGAGGGCAGCAGGACCAGCGCCATCAGCAGTAAAAAGGCAGATATTCTTTTCGCTGTCATGGCTTCCTCCAATCCGGATTCGGGTTTGTATGATAGCC
>JBAQGA010000135.1:0-25812 GCA_049287565.1 Candidatus Aminicenantales bacterium | reverse complement strand
GGTTAAAGCCGACGGGTCCCCCTTCCGCTACGGGGGCTTTAGGGCGGCCTCCTGCGGCCATCATCAAGATCACGGGTTTAGAGATGCTTCCGGGGGGAATACTAGGGCAGCGGCGGATATCACCGCTGTGATTTTGCCCCGGTCGTTCTCGTTTTTCGGTAATCCGCGGGGGAATCGATGTCGCGCAGGATCTCCGAGCTGGAGACACGGACCTCCAGGATGTCCTCCGGATGCCTCCGGAGAAGACCGCGGAGCCCGGCTTCGGGGGGGAGGGCCTCGACCTCCCGGCGGTATTTCAGGTCGAGGAGCAAGGGATGGCCCCGTTTCTTCCCGTAAACGGGAATAACGATTCCCTTTTTCTCCCGGCAGAACGATTCGATCAGGGAATCGACGACCCGCGATGGAATTCCCGGCTGGTCGGCCAGGACCAGCACCGCCGCCCGGGCGGACCGAGGGAGTGAACCGAGCCCGCACAGGACAGAGGAGAACATCCCCTTCCGGAATTCCCGGTTGATCACTTTTTTTACGGAGAAACCACGAATCTTTTCTTCGATCTCCCTGCGGCGGGCTCCCAGGACGACCAGAGTCCTATCGACGCTCGAGGAGACGACGGTCCGGACCACGGTCTCAATGATCGTCTCATTTCCGTAAGGGAGGAGGAGTTTTGGTTGCTCCATCCGCCGGGATTCGCCGGCCGCCAGGACGACCGCCCAGATCACCGCTTCTCCCCCGATTTCAACTCCCGGGCCCGGCTTCTGACCTGGATGAGCTCGGCGGCGATACTGACGGCGATCTCTTCGACGGTCCTGGACCCGATCTTCAGCCCGATGGGTGTACGGACGCGGTCCCATTCCTGGGCCGTTGCCCAACCCTCGGAGAGGAATCGCTCTCTCATCAAGGCAACCTTGTGGCGGCTCCCGATCATCCCGATATAGGCAGCGGGAGAACGGATAAGGGCCCGCAAGGCTTCGGCATCAAAGCTGTGGCCCCGGGTGACGATGACGATGTAGGTGTCGGAGGAGACCGGAAAAGCCCGGGTCGTCCGGTCGATCTCGCCGACGACGAGAGAGGCCGCCTCGGGAAACCTCTCCCGGCTGGCATACTCGGGCCGGTCATCGATAACCGTGACCTCGAAGTCCAGCCGGCTGCCCTGATGGGCGACGGCCCGGCCGATGTGGCCTGCGCCGACGATAAGGAGACAGGGGAGTGGGAAGAGGGGCTCCAAAAAAAAGGAAGCCTGCCGGTCCTTCGAAATGCGCACGTCTCTGACGAAAACCGGTTCCTTTTTCCGGTGCGCGTCGGCCAGTTCCCGGGCCAGGCGTTCAAGCCTTTCGCCTTCCCCGCCTTTGGGGGCCGACCCTTCATCGAACCAGAGGCGTTTGATCTCTACTTTCTCCCCGGCATGCTGGTTGATCTGGGTCGCCAGGAGGCCGCTCCGGCGGGCCCGGAGGGCTTCACTCAAGCGGCGCCAGGCCTCCCGGTGGTCGGCCGGGGAGCCGTCGATGAGAACCCATGCCGAGCCGCCGCAGACCGGCTCCACGGCCCCCACTTCTTCGCCCTGGAGATCGAATCGGTACAAAACGGAGCGGCCTTTCTTCAAACAATGCAAGGCCTTTTGCTGGGCATCGGCTTCCAGCATCCCTCCTCCCAGAGTGCCCAGAATAAGTCCTCTCTCGGAAAAAAGGGCCGACGCGCCGGGGACTTGAGGGGTGGCGCCTTCGGCCGCGACGATGGTCGCCAGGGCCAGCGGCTCTTTCTTCTCGATCCGGAGGAAGAATTCCCGGTAGATATTCGTTCCCCGTTCCATCCGGCTTTTTTCTTTCGCCATCGGCCCGCTCTTCATTCCCTACCATATTTCTGATTAAAAAAGAAGATGCTCATTCTTCTTGCGGAATAGAAGGAGGGCGGCTCGCCTGGCGGAAGATATCTCCTGGGCCTAGTTCTCTTTTCTTTTAAAGCTGACGGAGATGCCCCCGCGGCTTTCGCTGAGAATCCGGCTGCTGAAGCCGGGGAGGTTCCTCATATATTCATAAAAATCGCCGGTCCCTCCATAGCCGCCCCATCGGCCTCTCCGCTCGTAAACGTTGTGGGCGGCGATGCAGCCGCCGGGCGCGAGCTTGGGAACAACCGCCCGGGCGTAATTTGTGTACCAGCCTTTATCGGCGTCTATGAAAACGAAGTCGAACGGTCCGGGAAGCTCCGGGACCAGTTCATGGGCGTCGGCCAGCCGGGCATCGATATGCTCGCTCAGTCCGGCTTCCTCAAAATTCGCCACCGCCTCTTGGTACCTTCCCTCGTCGATCTCGATGGTCGTGAGCCGGCCTCCCGTTTTGCTCAGGGCCCAGGCTATGTAGATCCCCGACCGTCCGGTCGAAGTGCCGATCTCGAGAGCCTTCTTGTACCCATTCTCGACAACGAGCCGATAGAGGATCTCGCCATCGGCTTCGGGAACGTTCATGTCATACCAACGGCCTTGCGTTCTGGCCAGGAACGCCCGCACTCGCTCATCGATTTCTTTTTCCTTTTCGGTGCTCTGGGTAAAGCCGGGAGTGAAAAAAGAATGCAGAGCCAAAAAGAAAAGCAAAATAGCGGGTATCCATTTCTTGATCATAGCGAAGCCCTCACCATTTCATGATACACCACAGAGTCCCCGGGCGAAGCTCCTCCGAGCTTATTCAGCGCCCGGGCGGCTCGGGCGTTATTTCCAGGATTCCTGGCTGGTCACCTCGTTCACCTGAAGCCAGCCGGACTCTGGCCCAGATCTTGATGGGCTCGGGAATATCCGGAATCATGCCGGCTTCTCCGCCCCGGCCCATTCTACCGGGACGGCCTCCCATACCTCCGGGACGACCTCCCATGCCGCCGCGCCCACCGTCTATATCTCCGGGAGTTCCTCCCGGCGTCCGTTCCCGGGTCCACTTTTCTGTTTCAAACCCGATCCCGATGACCGCATCCGGCTGGATTCCTAGAGAGAAGCGTCGGTTCGCGGAGGGAGCGAGCGGAATTTTGAGCTCATACGCGAAGAACCCCCCAGAGGAATCCACCCTGACCTCCAAGCCGTCCTTCTTGGCCTCGTCCAAGGTCATCCTTTCCGGAGGTCCCTTCCCCGAACGGAGGACTTCCAATTCATCCAAGAGGTCTTCCGGCCTCTTTTCCTGTGCCTCCCCCGGTTGATCCCTCATCATCTGCCTGTCCCATACCTCGAGGGGACCTCCCAGAGGATAGCGGACTCCCAATGTTTTTTTCTTCTCTCCCGTGGGATCGAACCAGACGGTCATCCCCTGCCTCAGCAACCGCCTCGGCACTCTCTCCGTCCCTGCCTGAAGACAAATAAAGAGATGGCTCCGGTCATTCTGAAAACCGATGAACAGCGCTTCTTCATCAACAAAAGATAAGGCTCCTTTCCAGTCGTCCGCTTTCCCGTCGATGACGATCTCCTGCCGGGGGATGAGACTCTCCACGACATAAACCCTTTTGCCGCAGGCCGCCGCCGCGAGCAGGAAAAATGCGAAGATGAAATTCCGGTGCGTTTTCCTGATCATCAATTTAGTCATGGATACCTCCGCTGGGAAAGAAACCGATTTCTGTATCTCTTTTTTAAATCAACCGAAGATAAAGAAAGTTGCATCCATTTCATCTGCCGCCGATCATATCATTCTTCCGTTTCCTTCACCATATTCAGCGCACCCTGAGAATTAGACACAGGGCGCCGAGATTCCTTGGACGAATAAGAAAAAAGAAATTAGACCCGCGCTTTTTTTGATTCTACTATTGCTATAATTACGATAGATTTAGTAGAATGGAAAATCCAACCCAAGGAGAGAGCGATGACAAGAAACATGAATCCCCTGAAGCGAAGGTCTTTTCTGAGGTGGAGCGCCGCCGGACTGGCCGGGCTGGCCGTCAAACCCGCCTTGGGAGCTCCCCAGAGTCCGTCTCCAGCGATCGCCTCCGCTAGAAAAGAACCTGTTATCCGGATACTCGGCCGGACCGGACTCAAGCTGCCCGTCGTCAGCATGGGAGTTATGAACTCGGACAACCCCAACCTCATCCGGGCGGCCCTGGACCGGGGCATCGTCATGCTGGACACCGCCCACGGTTACCAAAGGGGGAAGAACGAGGTCATCATCGGCGAGGTCCTCAAGGGACGCCCCCGCGATTCCTTCGTCATCGCCACCAAAGTCCCGGCACCCGGCCGGGACCGCAGAACCGGCGCCATTCCGCCGGATGCCAAACCCGAGCCTTTCCTCGAGATGTTCGACCTCAGCCTGCAGAGGTTGGGCCTCGAGCACGTCGACATTCTCTATCAGCACAACGTCCAGGCCCGGGAGCAGACTCTTCACGAGTCGGTCCTCAGCGCGCTTCAGAAGATCAAGAAGGACGGAAAGGCTCGCTTCATCGGCGTGACCACCCACTCGAATGAGCCCGAGGTCATCCGGGCGGCCGTTGAAGGCAAGGTCCATGACGTCGTCCTGGCCGCCTACAATTTCCGCCAGGATCACCGTGACGAGGTCCGCCGGGCGGTCGCCGAAGCCGCCGGCGCCGGGATCGCCATCGTCGCCATGAAGACCCAGGCCGGGGCCTTCTGGGACAAGGAAAAACAGCAGCCGATCAACATGAAAGCCGCTTTGAAATGGGTCCTCAACGACGCCAACGTGACGACCGCCATCCCGGGAATGACCACTTTCGACCAGCTCGAAGACGACCTGGCCGTAATGACCGACCTGACGCTGACAGAGCAGGAGCTCAAAGACCTGAGGCTGGACGTCCAGGCCGGACTTTACTGTCAATACTGCAAGAAGTGCTTGCCGAACTGCCGGGAGCAGCTCCCCGTTCCCGAGATCATGCGCAGCTACATGTACGCATATGGCTACAGGAACCTGGGGCTGGCCCGAGACTTGCTGCAGGAGCTCGACCTCCCCGCAAACCCCTGCCGGGACTGTAGGACTTGCTCCGTCCGGTGCGTCAAGGGCTTTGACGTGGCCGACCGGGTGAAAGATATCGTCCGCCTGAAGGACGTGCCTGCTGAATTTTTCGTCTGATTATTCGGCAGCTGGTCCGCGGAGGTCTATCCCGGCCTGCTCTTCTTTTTGACGGCGCCTCCGCGGGTGGAGGAAATCTCGCCCGCGACCTCACTCCCCGGTTCAGCCGGCTTGACCTTCCACCGGATTCGCCGGCCGTCAGATCACCTGAGAAGTGCCTGAAAAGGGAAAAATAGCCTGAAACCAGAAGGCTCCCGAGGGGATGCCTGAATCTGGCTTTATATCCACTATTCCCATATAATTTATAGGATTTGGTCAAAAAAAGGGGAACCTTTTTAAGGTTTCATCCGTCTATACATGTGAGAGACGACAATGAAACGCTCGTTCTGGAGGATAAAATGAATTTCAAAGCGAAAGTCGCGATCCTGCTGGTGGCGGCGCTGATCTCCCTGGTCGGGTTCAACCTCATCGCCTCTTCTTCCGCTGTCGACATGATGAAGATCGGGAAGAGGGCGGGCAATAAGATCATCGCCAACGTGTTGGCTGAAGCGGAGTCGCCCCGCAGCCATTCCTGAGTTCGGAGAAGAATGCTGATGAGGCTGACAGCGCGTCTCCAGGATTTGTGGGAAACGTTCGTGGAGATGCTGATTGCCTATATCTCCATCGGTCGATTAGACCTCAGTCCCCAACTCATTCCCGTTTTTTAAAGGCTGTTCTTCCTCCCTCCGGAGAAAGGACAGCCTCTTTTTTTATCCCTGTTCGGCTTTCTTCAACTCGATCAGGACGACCGCCCAGCAGGCGATCGCTCGTTCCCGGCCCAACAGGCCCAAGCCCTCGTTGGTCTTGGCCTTGATCCCGATATTTTCCTCCGGAATGCCCAGGATCGAGCCCAGCGCCTGTTTCATCCTCTCGGCATAGGGAGCTAGTTTCGGCTCCTCGGCGACAACGACGAGGTCGATGTTCAAGATCTCCGCTTTCTTTCTCTTCAGCCGGGGAACGATCTTGCGGAGCAGGACAACGCTCCGGACGCCCTTCCATTTCGGGTCGTTGTCGGGGAAGAGCCGGCCGATATCTCCCTCCCCCAGAGCCCCGAGCATGGCGTCGACGAGCGCGTGGATGACGCAATCTCCGTCCGAGTGACCGGCCAGTCCGGAGTGGTGAGGGATCTTGACGCCTCCCAGATAGAGGATTTTCCCTTTAGACAGGCGATGGATGTCATAGCCCAGGCCGATCTTAATCTTCAAGGAATGCCTCCGCGAACTTGAGGTCGGCGGGCGAGGTGATCTTGATGTTCCGGGGATCTCCCGCAACCACGGCCACCGGATGCCCGGCCCTCTCGACCAGGGCCGCCTCATCGGTCCCATAGAATCCGTCCTCCCGGGCCTTTTGCAGGGCTCTCTCCAGGACTTCACGGGCGAAGCCCTGGGGAGTCTGGACCCGTTGAAGACTGCGCCGCTCCAGGGTCCGGATGACCATCCCTCCGGCCGTCTCCTTGATCGTGTCGTCGACCGGGACGACCGGGATAGCCGCTCCGCACTCCCTCGCCTTGGCGATCACGCGGCTGATGACCTCGCGGCCGACCAGCGGCCGCGCGCCGTCATGCACCAGGACGATATCTGCCGGGCGGCAATCCACGCATTCGAAGCCCCGGGCCACCGAATCCTGCCTGCGGGCTCCTCCGCCGACGACCGCGACGACCTTGCCGGACCCCTTCCGATATTCTGATCCGCTCTCCTCCTCCGGCAGAACAAGGACGATCTCATCGACCTCCGGATGGGCCGCGTACGCCGCCAGGCTGTGGTCGAGCACGGACCGGCCCCGCAGAAGCGCGAATTGCTTGGCGGAACCGAAGCGCCGGCCTTCCCCGGCGGCGACGATGATGGCCGTAACCTTGGTCATCGGGCCTCTTCGTTGTACCGCCCGAAGATCATCTTGCCCACGGTCGTCTGGAGCACCGAGGTCACGGTGATGTCGATGTTCTGGCCGATCATCCGCCGCGAGTTGTCGACCACGACCATGGTCCCGTCATCCAGGTAGCCGACTCCCTGGTCCTTCTCCTTTCCCTCTTTGAGGATGAAGATCCGCATGCTCTCGCCGGGGAGGACGACCGGTCGCAGGGCGTTGGCCAGCTCATTGATGTTGAGGACGGCGATGCCGCGCAGCTTGGCCACTTTATTGAGGTTGACGTCGTTGGTGACGATCTTGGCGTCGAGCTGCCGGCCCAGCTCGATGAGCTTGGAGTCGACGTCCCGGATCTCGGGGAAGTCCGTCTCCCAAACGACGACCGAGATCTGGGAAGACTTCTGGAGGTGATTGAGGACATCCAGCCCGCGCCGGCCCCGCTGCCTCTTCATGGAGTCAGCCGAATCGGCCACGAACTGAAGCTCCTTGAGGACGAACTGGGGGATGACCAGCGTCCCCTCGATGAAGCCGGTGTCGCAAAGATCGGTGATGCGGCCGTCGATGATGACGCTGGTGTCGAGAATCTTGTAGCTGCGGCCGACGCTTTTCTCCTTGAAGAAACGGAAAAGATGGGCGGGGTTGAGCCACTCCGATTTCTGCGCCCCCACCAGGAATCCGATGTAGGGCATGATGATGAGGAAGAAGATCCGGATGAAGAGCGCGGTGGAAGCATCCGTGGTGATGTTTTTGTAGATTGCTCCCAGAGACCAGCCCAGAAAAACGCCGGCATAGGTCCCAATGGTCGAGCTCCAGATCACCTTGAATTGGGTGCGGCGGATCCGGGTCTCGAGATACATGATAATCGCCGCGACGATCAGGGCGATGCCCGCGCCGGCGACTCGGGGCAGCCCGAAGACGGGAAAGAAGTATCCGGCCGCCGTGATGCAGCCGATGATGAAGAAGCGAAAAATATGAATGCCCATGGGATCAATCCTTATTGTGGAAATATGATGGACGACGCCTCTTTGATGGTCTGAACACCGATCAGCCGCGTCTTCGGCAGGTCCTCCTTCTCCAGCATGGCCCGGTTCCCTTTGGGCAGGACGATGGTTTCGAACCCGAGGGAAAAGGCCTCCTTGATCCGGGCCAGGGGGCTCGAGACCGACCTGATCTCGCCGCTCAGGCCGACCTCGCCGAAGACGACGACGTCCCTGGGCAGGGCCTTGTTCTTGAGGCAGGAGACAACCGCCAGCGCAACCGCCAGGTCGGCCGCCGGCTCCTCGATCTGGAGACCGCCGGCGACGTTGAGATAGATGTCCTGGCCGCCGAAACTCGCCCGCAACTTCCTCTCGATGACGGCCAGGAGCATGCCTGTCCGAAAGTGGTCGATCCCGACCGTCATCCGCCTCGGATTGGCGGCGAACAGGGTCGGCGAGATAAGCGCCTGGACCTCGGCGAGCAAAGGCCGGGTTCCCTTGATCGTCGAGACGACGACACTCCCCGACTCTTCGGCCGGCCGCTCCTTCAGGAAAAAGGCGGACGGGTTGGGGATGGCCTGAAGCCCCGACGCGGCCATCTCGAAGATGGCCAATTCCGAGACGGGTCCGAAGCGGTTTTTGAGGGCCCGCAAGACCCGGTGGCCGTGGTCCCGTTCTCCCTCGAACAGGAGAACGACATCGACCATGTGTTCGAGCGACTTTGGGCCGGCCAGCGACCCCTCTTTGGTGATGTGCCCGATGAGGAAAGAGGAGACGCTGTTCTTCTTGGCGAAGCGAAAGATCCCGTTGGCCGCCTCCCGCACCTGGCTGATCGTTCCGGGGCTCGAAGAGAGCTTGGCCGAGAAAACGGTCTGGACGGAATCCAGGACGAAGACCCGCGGCTTGATCTTCTCGGCCTGGGCGATGATCCGCTCCATGTTGGTCTCGGCCAGAAGATAGAGCTCTCCGTCCCGGACGCCCAGCCGGTCCCCGCGGAGCTTGATCTGTTCGAGCGATTCTTCGCCGGAGACATAGAGGACGCGCTCGCCCTGGGCGGCAAAATCCCGGCAGACCTGGAGAATGAGGGTGGATTTTCCGATCCCCGGCTCCCCGCCGATCAAAACGACCGAACCGAGGACAACCCCTCCGCCCAGGACCTTGTTGAATTCCTCGGCGGGGATCCGGATCCTCTGCTTGGCCGCTTCCCGGATGTCCCGATAGAGGAGCGCCTCGGAAGGGGGGAAAGAATATTCGGCCGGGGTGCCTGTCTCCTCGGTTTCCTCGACCATCGTGTTCCATTCGCCGCAGCCCGGGCAGCGGCCCAGCCATTTCGGCGAGTGGGTGCCGCAGCTCTGACAGATGAACACCGTCTTCAGTTTGGTCGTCATCGCGTTCCCAAGCCGAGGCCGAAAAAGACCTCTCTCCGCGAATCCGAGCCCAGGTCATCGACTCCCAGGACCAGGTGGAGATAGCGGAGCAGAGCGAACTGGGTGGCCAAGCGGAGACGGGGGCCGCCATCCCGCCGGAAATCGAACCCCTCCAGGCTGAACATCAGACGGTCGCCAAGAGCCAGGAGATCCACCCCCGCCCCGAATTCCGATTCGATGATCCCGGCCCGTGGAGTCAGCGCGCCGAAGCGCAGCCCCGCCTGCGCGGAATAGACGAATCGTTCCCGCCGCGGGTCATCGACGATTTGTCCCAGCAGGAAGCTCCGGGGGGTCAAGTAGAAGGCGGCACTGACCGCGCCCCGGACTTTCTGCGTCTCGTTGAGATAATCTCCCCGAAAATGGCCCGTCGCCCGCAGCCTCCTCAGCGGCTCCACGGTCTGTTTAACCCTGCCGACCGTCTCCCGGGCTTCTTGGTAGAGTTTCGGGTCCTGGACGAGCCGGCCGACGGTTCCCTCGCCCCGGTCGATCTTCTCCAGCGTGTTCCTGAGCAGCCGGACGGACTGCTCGATTTCGTAGAGAAGCTCATCGATCTTTCCCAGGTTCGACTGGATGCTTTCCCTGTTCTCCTGGGCGATCTCCTTAACCAGACGGATAGTCTCGTCAAGGCTCTTGGAGACGACGCCGACCGTCCGGTCGAACTCATTGACCGCCTGAGAAGCGCCCCGGATGCCGGTCTGCAGCTCTCCCCTGTTTTCTTCCAGGAATCCGTCCAGCTCCTCGGCGAAGGAATTCAGATTCCGAAGGATCCCCTGCAGGTTCCTCTGGGATTCCTCGCCCGTTATCTGACGCAGGGATTGGCTGACGCCCTTGATCTCCTCGCCGATGGAGAGGAGGAGGACGCCGAGCTGGTCGAAACTGACGGCGGCCGTCGCCTCGAGCGTATCCCCGGGCGCAAGGTAGGCCGTCTCCTCGCTGGGCGTTATCTCGATGTACTTCTCGCCGATGAGCCCGAGCGAAGCCATCGCCGCCTTGGAACCCCGGGGCACTTTGAACTGCGGGGAAATATTCAGGACAAGCTGGGCCTTTCTTTCCGCCAGCTTGATCTCCCGGACATAGCCTATCTTGACACCGGCGAGCCGCACCGCCGCCCGCTTCTCCAGCCCGGTGACCGAAGGGAAATAGGCGATGAGATTGTATCCCGGCTTCTTGAACCAAGTGGACATATCGCCGACGATGAAGATCAGCGCGGCGACGATGAGGATCGTCCCGCCCAAGAAGATCCCGATTTTCGCTTCCCGTGTCATGGTCTTTCCCTCATTCCTAGAAATTTCTGATCGGCCCGTCGGCGTGTCCATGGATGAATTGCTGGATCACGGGGTTGGCCGATTTCTGGATCTCCTCCGGTGTCCCGACCTCGATGATCCGGCCCCGGTAAAGCATGGCGATCTTGTCGGCGACTTTGTAGGAGCTGACCATATCATGGGTGATGACCACCGAGGTGACTTTTATCTCTCGTTTCAGTTTGTTGATGAGGTCGTTGATGGCGTCCGCCCGAATGGGGTCGATTCCCGTCGAGGGCTCGTCGTAAAGCATGATCTCCGGCCGGTAGGCGATGGCCCGGGCCAGCCCCACCCGTTTTTTCATCCCGCCGCTGAGCTCGTAAGGCATCAGGTTTTCCACCTTGCGCAAGCCGACCATGGCCAGGCTCTCCGCAACAGCCGTCCTGATCTCTGCCTCGGTGCAGCGGCTGTAGCGGTCCAGCCCGAAGCGCACGTTCTCGGCCACCGTCATCGAATCGAAGAGGGCGGCGCCCTGGAAGAGCATCCCGAACTTCCGGATGGTGCGCTGCAGGTCGTCCTCCCGGAGACGGGTGATCTCGACGCCGTCGATATAGATCTCCCCGGCGTCGGGCTTGAGGAGACCGATGAGATGCTTGAGCAGCACGCTCTTTCCGGAACCGCTCTGACCGATGATCACCATGGTCTCGCCTTTTTCGACGGTCAGGTTGACCCCGCAAAGGACCGCGTTCTCTCCGAACGACTTCTCCAGGTTGACGATTTTTATCATCCGCGTAGGGTCGACGGCAAGACTTTGCTCAGGAAAAAGTTGAGGATCAGGATCGAGATGCTGGCCAGGACGACGGTGCGCGTGGTGGCCCGGCCGACACCCTCGGCGCCCCCTTCTGCTTTGAGCCCCTGCCAGCAGCCGACGATGGCGATGACGACGCCGAACACCGCCGCTTTGATCAGACCGCTGGCTATGTCCCAGAGCTCCAGATAGCGCAGCGTGTTCTGGAGATAGATGATCCGGTTGACGTCCATGAGTACGACATTGTAGAAATACCCGCAGGTGATCCCGATGATGTCCCCGTAAAGCGTCAGGCAGGGGAGCATGAAGAATGCGGCCAGCGTGCGGGGGACGACGAGGTAGCGGACCGGGTTGGCACCGAGGCTGAACAGGGCGTCGATCTGCTCGGTGATCTTCATCGTCCCGATCTCGGCCGCCATGGATGAACCCACCCGGCCCGAGACCATCAGCCCGACCAGGATGGGGATCAATTCCTTGGACAGCCCGAGGGAAATGATCGGGCCCCCGTACGCTTCCGACCCGGGGCCGATATAGCGGTGAAACCCGACATAGGTCTGGAGGCCGAAGACCAGCCCGCCGAAAGCAGCCGTGAGGGAGATGACGGGCAGCGATCGCACTCCGATCTCCTCGAGCTGCTGGATCAGGATCTTGTGCTCCCGGGGCCGGCGGAACAGGTTCTTCAGGGTCTTGATGAACAGCAGCCCGACCTCGCCGAGCTGCTCCAAGGCGCCGAGCACAAGAACGTTCCGGAGCAGGCTGGCCATCTCAGGCCTCCGGGGGGCTGAAATCGAACTCAGCATCGCGGAACAGTGCGTATTTATTCAGGAAGGCGAGCTTGATCATATCGGTCGGACCGTTGCGTTGTTTGGCGACGTTGACCTCGGCGATGCCGCGGAGGGTTTCATCCTGGGGGTTGTATAACTCGGCCCGGTAGATGAAGATGACCACATCGGCGTCCTGCTCGATGGCCCCCGATTCGCGCAGGTCGCTGAGCTGCGGCCTCGGCTCGCGCCGGCCTTTTTCGGGGGCGCGGCTGAGCTGGGAAATCCCAACCACCGGGATGCGCAGCTCCTTGGCCAGCTCCTTCAGAGAACGCGAGATGAAGGCCATCTCCTGGTTCCGGTTCTCGAACCGGCTGCCCGGCCTCATCAGTTGAATGTAGTCAACGAAGACCACGTCCAAGTTGTTCTCCATCTTCAGCCGCCGGCACTTGGCCTTCATCTCCATCACCGTCAGGCCGGGAGTTTCGTCGAGAAAGATCCGAGCGTGAGAGAGGGCTTCGCCGCTGAGCTTGAGTTTTTCGAACTCCCGCTCGCTGATGAAGCCCGTCCTGACCCGCTTGATATCGAGCTGACTATCGGCGCAGAGCATGCGGATGAGAATCTGCTCTTTGGCCATCTCCATCGAGAAGAACCCCACGGCGTAATCCGTGTTCAGCCCGGCGTGCTGGGAGATGTTCAGGCAGAGCGCGGTTTTGCCCATGGACGGCCGGGCGGCGACGACGACGAACTCGGACTGGTGGAAACCCGAAGTCAGGTTGTCCAGGTCGCGGAACCCCGAGGGCACGCCGGTGACCGCCTCCCGTCTTTCGGCCAGGTGGGCGATCATCTCCAGGGTGGGCGAGGTCAGCTGCCCGACTGAGACGAATCCCGGCTTGACCCTCTGCTCAGCCACCTCGATGATGGCTGCCTGGGCCTCATTGAGCAGTTCGTCCGCATCCTCTTTCTGCTCGTAACTCGAATTGATGATCTTGGCGGAGGAAAGAATGAGCTTGCGGAGGAGGGATTTTTCCTTGATGATCTTGGCGTAGTACTCGACGTTCGGGCTTTTCGGAACTCCGTCCATGAGAGAGGACAGGTAAGAGGCGCCCCCCACTTCCTCCAGGATCCCCGACCTCTGCAACTCCTCGCTCAGCGAGAGCAGGTCAACCGGGAGTCCCTTGTCCACAAGGACGATGATCCTCTCGACGATCTTGCGGTTGGCGTCCTTGTAGAAGTCCTCGGGCGAGATGATCGAGAGAACCGTATTGAGGTTTTCGTTATGGACCAAGATGCCCCCGAGAACCGTCTTTTCCGCCTCCGGGCTATAAGGCGGGGTTTTTTTCAAGAACATGAGGTCGAGTTCCATAGTCAACCTCTCCTTCGGAGCAGAAGGGCCGGTCCTTCCGTTCCTTCCATCCCTTTAGTCCTTGGGTTCTCCGGCGTCCCCTTCGTCGGCCGCCCCTTCTTCCTTCCGGACCTCGACCCGCAGGGTGGCCTTGTCATCATGGAACACCTTGACCGGAATGGTGTAATGGCCCAGCCTTTTGATCGGCTCTTCGAGGCCGATCTTCTTCTTCTCGATTTCGAATCCCAGCCGGTCCAGGGCATCCTTGATGTCGGCGGCGCTGACGCTGCCGAAGATCATGTCTTTCTCCCCCGCTTTCCTGGGGAAGGCCAGGGTCACCTCGTTCAGCCGATGGATCAGGTCCTGGTAAGACTCGCGCTCCTTCTCCACTTTCTTCTTCAAAGCTTGCTGTTCGATCTCGATCATCTTCATGTTCGAAGGAGTGACCTTGAGCGCCAGCTTCCTGGGGATGAGATAATTCCTCCCGTAGCCCGGGGCGACGTTGACGATATCTCCCTTGCGACCGACGTTTTCGACGTCCTGTTTCAGAATGACCTTCATAGTTCCTCCCGCAATCTCCCCGAGGATCAATCCTCTACATAGGGAAGGAGGGCCATCAGGCGCGCCCGTTTGATCGCCGTGGCCAGCCTCCGCTGATGATAGGCGCAGGTCCCGGTCACCCGCCGGGGGGCGATCTTGCCGCGTTCCGGGATGTACTTCTTCAGAATGTCCACGTTCTTGTAGTCGATATCCCGGACGTTCCTCTGACAAAAGCGGCAGAACTTCCTCTTCGGCGGAAAAAATCTCCGGTAGGACGGTCTTTCCGATCTCTCTTCTCTGCCCATCTTAGTTCACCTCTTCTCCCGATTCCCGGCCGGCCGTGTCCGGTCCGGCCTCGTTCTTCTCGCTCTCTTCTTCAGGGCCGGCTTCGGCGGGTTCCGACGCCTTCTCCTTCTTTCGTTTCCTCGGGACAGCCTCCTGGGGGTCTTTCTGCAGGGTCAGGTAGCGCAGGACCGTGTCGGTCTGCTTGAACCGCCTCTCCATTTCGAGGGGAATGTCCGGATTGCCCTCATAATGGAAAAAGACGTAGAAGGCCTCGCCGAACCTTTTGATCGGATAGGCCAGCCGGCGTTTTCCCCATCTTTCCTGCTTGACCAGCTTTCCCGCACGCTGGGAAATGATCTCGACCATCTGAGTGATGACCCGTTCGGTGTCTTCTTCGGAAAGGTTAGGGGCGATCAATAACCCCGTCTCGTAGAACTTCATGTGACCTCCTTATGGATATTAAAGCTCCCTCTTCTCGAAAGAAGGAACAAGGAGCGTATTAGCGATTAGGTCATTCCTTTTTGATTGAAAGCGTTCATGGCCGCGTCGATCCGGCCGTCGACGACCATCTCCAGGGCGTCCTCGGCCCTGGCCAGGGCATCCTCCAAGACAGGAAGCTCCTCCCGGGAGAACGGCGAGAGCACGAACTCCGCAGCATCGCTGCCCTCGGCTGGAGGCCCGATCCCGACCCGGAGGCGGGGAAACGCGGACGTCCCGATCTCGGCGACGATGGAACACATGCCCTTATGGCTGCCGGGACGGCCTTCTTCCCGGACCCGGATCTGCCCGACCGGGATATCGAGGTCATCATAGACAACGACGAGATTCTGCGGAAAAATCCGGTATCCGTCCACGATCTGTTTCACGGCCTTACCGCTTAAGTTCATGTATGTCTGAGGCTGGGCCAAAACCAGCCGTTCGTTATTCCGCATCATTTCCACGATCTTAGCTCCATATTTTCGCTTCCGGAACTTCACGCCCCAGCGTCGGGCCAGCCTCCGGACGAGGATGAAGCCGACGTTGTGCCGCGTCCCCGTATAGCGACGCCCGGGATTGCCCAGACCGATCACAACCCACAACCGCGACTCCTACTTCTCCTTCTTCTCCTTTTTCTCCTTTTTCTCCTTTTTCTCCGGTTTCTCCGGTTTCTCTTCCTCTTCCGGCTTCTCCGCCCGTTCCTTCTTGATCAACTCGGGCTCAGTGGGCTCGGCGGCGACCACTTCTTCCTCGGCCGGCTTGGCGACCTCTTCTTCCTTGTGCGGCATAGCGATGAGCACGAGGACCGCCGCCGGGTCGCTGATCAATTTAACCCCTTCCGGAGCGACGATATCGCTGACCTTCAGGGACTCATGGAGATGAAGCCCGCTGATGTCGATCATGATCTGCTCGGGGATGTTCTTGGGCAGACACTCGATCTCGACTTCACGGGTCATGAAATCGACGAACCCGCCTTCGGTCTTGACGCCGACCGGGTCTCCCTGGAGCTCCACGGGAACGTTGACCCGGATAGGTTTGTCCATGGAGATGTGGATCAGATCGGCGTGGATGAGTTCGTCCGTCCCCGGGCTGATCTGGAGGTCCTTGAACATGGCGTCCTGAGACTTGGAGTCGAAGGCGACCTTGAAGATCGTGTTCTCCCCGCTGTCCGATTTCAGGATCATAACGACATCCTTTTTATCCAGAACGAGCGGGATACTGGCCGTTCCTCCACCATACAGAATGGCGGGGATGCGGCCCTGTTTTCTCATCCTCCGGGAGGCGTTCTTGCCGAAGGCGTCTCTTTTTTCCGCTTTGATGGTGAAACTCATCATCTCCTCCTTAGGCAAAAAGGGAGCTCACCGAGCTTCCCTCGTTGATCCGGCGAATCGCTTCGCCAAAGAGCTCGGCCACCGACAGGACGACGATCTTGGCGCAGGCCTGGGCGGCGGTGTTGAGCGGGATGGTGTTGGTGACGATCACTTTCTCGAGGGGCGATTTTTCGATCTTGGCGATCGCCTGGCCGGAAAGGACAGCGTGGGTGCAGGCGGCCAGGATCCTCCGGGCACCTTCTTCCTTCAGAGCCTCGGCGCTGAGGACGAGAGTGCCGGCCGTATCCACCATGTCGTCGAAGATGACGACATCGCGACCCTGGACATCGCCGATGACATGGAGGACCTTAGCCACATTGGGAGCGGGTCTCCGCTTATCGATGATGGCCAGACCGGCCTGCATCCTGCGGGCGAAGACCCTGGCCCGCCCGACGCCTCCGGCGTCCGGCGAGACGATGGTCAGATTGTCCAGGTTAAGGCCGGCGATGTGCCTCGCCAGGACGGGCATCGAGGTCAGGTTGTCCATGGGGACGGAAAAGAATCCCTGGATCTGGGGCGAGTGGAGGTCCATCGCCAGAACCCGGTCGGCGCCGGATTTTTCGAGGAGGTCGGCGACCAGCCGGGCCGAGATCGGCACCCGGGGCCTGTCCTTCCAGTCCTGCCGGGCATAGCAGTAATACGGCATGACCGTCGTGATCCGCTCGGCGGAGGCCCGCTTGGCGGCGTCGATCATCAGGAAGAGCTCCATGAGATGAAAGTTCGAGTCGGCCGAGCCGGTCTGGATGATGAAGACATCCTCGCCGCGGACATTCTCGTCGATATAGATGTGGATCTCTCCGTCACTGAACTGACTGAGAACGATGTTCCCCAACTCGATCCCGAGGTAAGCGGCGACCTCCCGGGACAGCGCCTGGTTTGACGATCCGGCAAATACTTTCATCGGCCTTTCCTTCTCCGCAATCCTTTCCGCATTGAACTGGGGCGGGAGGATTCGAACCTCCGGATGACGGATCCAAAGTCCGTTGCCTTACCGCTTGGCTACACCCCAGCCGTGGCTCTTGCCCAATACCGCTCTCGGGAGAGCGTCTCCACGAGAAGCGCCTGATCCGTCCTTTCCACAGCGGCCAGGGCCCGGGCGGCTTTTTCTCTCTCCTCGAACAACCCGAAAACCGCCGAACCCGTCCCGCTCACCAAGGAAAGCACGGCTTCCTCTTGAAGAAAAGAACTCTTAATCGCTTTTAATCGAGGATACAGGCTAAAGATGGTTTCTTCGAGTCTATTCTCTAATAGCCCGAACTCTCTGCGCGCTAAAAACCGGTTAATTTTACTGTCTTTGTCGGGCGAAGTCAAGCGCAGCCGGCCGTAGATAGCGGAGGTCGAAATGGGAAAAGAGGGGAGGGCCAGGACACAGTAGAAAACAGGCAGGTCGTCGAGCGGCACAAGCTCGTCTCCCCGGCCTTCGCCCAGGCAGAGTCCACCTTCCAGAAAATAGGGGACATCGGCTCCCAGCCGCCGGGCGAAGCTCTGGAGACTTTGCCGGTCGAGCCCGAGCCCCCATATTTCGTTCAGGGCAAAGAGCGCCAGGGCGGCGTTGCCGCTCCCTCCGCCCAGGCCCCGGCCCGCCGGGATGGCCTTGGTGATCCGGGCCTCCACACCGCCGGCCGTCGGGAAGGACTGTTGGAGCAGCCGGGCCGCCCGGAAAACGAGGTTGCGCTCGTCCCAGGGAATGGCGGGATCGGTTCCGCTGAGCCGGATCTCCCGGCCGGCCAAAAGGCGGAAATCCAGAGTGTCGCTGAGGTCGATCGTCTGGAAAAGGGTTTTGATCTCATGATAACCATCTTCCCGCTTGTCCAGCACCTCGATCCCCAGGTTGATTTTGGCGAAAGACCGGACCTTCATCGTTCGGCCTCATCGCGGAGCCACCGTTCGACCTCTTCCCAGGTAGCAAGCCGATAGTCCTCATCGTCGAGAAAAAAAAGGCGGAAGGCGTCGGCCTGGAGAGATTGATTGAAGTTCAACCGGAGGATCCTCAGGCTTCCCTTGGTTTCCTCCCGTGAGAGGACGAGGAGCTGAGGGAGAGGGCCGGGCTCGAAGAACTGACGGATCTCGAACCGAAGGTCGGCGAGGCAGCCGCTGACGACCCGGCCCCGGCCGTCTTTCTCCAGCGCCCAGTCGGCCAGACGGTCGGCCCGGCCGGTCAAGATATGCGTCAGGTCCTCGGGACTCAAAGCGAAACCCAACAATTTGGACATGACCTCCTCGCGGTCCGATTTCCAGTAGGCGCGCTTCCGGGGGAGAACCAGATAGGCCTGATCATCGGCCAGGAAGAGGAGCGACGCCGTCCGTCCGAGCGGGTCGATGACTTCAACCCGGCCCTTGTCGGGAAGATGGAAGACGAAGGACAGTCTGGACTTCGCCGTCTTCCCTTCACTCGTCAGCCGGAGTGAAGCATAGCCTTCGACCGATTGGACGGCCGGGGGGAGGGGGGCCACGGAAGGACGCGAGGGAAAACAGGAAAAAAGAAACAGGGTCGCAAGGAGCAAAACGGCCCACGCGCCACCCCTCGCCGATCCTCCTTTTCGCTCCGCCATCCGGGTACCGGAGATCGAATATCAATCCAAACGGAATCCGTAATCGTCCGTTTTCTTGACCGTTTCTTTCCGGCTCTTGACATCCGCGGGCGCTTTTTTCACCTCCCCTTCACCCAGCCGAAACCCATAGTCCTCGACCGCGGGTCCGGTCTTCTTCCGGCCCTTTTTTCGGAAGAGAGGATAAAAGGGCGACCGGATGCGCTTTCCGAAACAGGATAACCTGGGATTGAAGATCATCAGCAGGACGAAGGCGCCGAAAACGATCAAGATGCCGGTTGTTCCCCAGTTCATGGCCAGTCCTTATATTTTATTTTTTATTATATTCTTCTCGCTTGCGAGAATCAATTTCCAGATCATGGGAATATGGGACTGTCGATGACGGGGGGACTGAGAACCTGCGATAGCTCGAGGAGAAGGCTTCAGATATTCTCTTCCGGTTCTTCCTGGAAATTCGGGATCTTGGCCTTTTCCTTCATTCTGCCGCACTGAAGCCCCACAAAGAAACCGGTGATAACCGCGGCTAAGGTCAGTAATGTTTTGAAGAAATCTCTCATCGTCGAATGCCTCGCAATACGCTTTTATTTTCTCTCAAACCGCAAAAAAAGTCAACGCTTGGCTCGGGGCAGTGGCATCGAAACCGCGCCCGTTTTCTCCCAGCGCGGAAATTGTCATTGCGAGGAACGAAGTGACGAAGCAATCTCCATGAGATCGCCACGGCGCCTTCGACGCCTCGCGACGCCCGCTCAGTCGTCGACGGACTTCCTCACCCAAGCCCTCGCCTTCCTAAGACAAGATATTTATATCCTCTTTTCCGCTTTTTCCCAAGGCTCGGGGCAGTGGCATGAGAAACCCGTATAAGGAGAGATCGGGCGCGGTTTCGATGCCACTGCCCCGAGCCTTTCTGGAGATTTGCTTTTTTGATGACCTGCCTGTATATTTTTTTATGAGGGAACGATGGACAGAAAAACAAGTCTCTATCTTCTATTAGCGCTCGGCATTGCCTCCGGGGCGGCGCGGGCGCAGGATGTGCGGGCACCCGTGTGGGCCGGGTCTTTTTATGACAATGACAAGGCCAGGTTGTCCGCCCAGGTCGACGCCTACCTTGAGAATGTCAAAGATCTCCCGGTTATAACCGATGAAATCAAAGCCCTGATCTGCCCCCATGCCGGGTACGTTTACTCCGGGCAAACGGCCGCTTATGCCTACCGCCTGGTCCGGGGCAAACCATACGAAACGGTGGTCATCATCGGGGTGTCCCACCGCTATGCTCTCGACGGCGGCTCGATCTACCTCAAGGGCGGATTCGAGACGCCGCTCGGCGTCGCCCAAGTGGACGAAGAAACCGCCGCCCGTATCGCCAAGGCTTCCGGATTTTCTTATGTTCCCCAGGCCCATGCCGAGGAGCATTCCGTCGAGGTCCAGGTGCCCTTCATCCAGAGAGCGCTCCCCGGGGCCAAGATCGTCCCCATCGTGATGGGCTACCCGAACAGGCGGGACGTCAATGCGCTGGCCGAGGGGTTGGCGGCGGTCAGCGGCGATAAAAAAGTGCTGATCGTCGCCTCCACGGACCTCTCCCATTATCTTTCTAAAAAAGACGCCAATAGGGTTGACGCCGGGACTATCTCGCTCGTCCAAAGCCTCAAGGCAAACACTATCCTCAGCAGGTGCGCCCGGGGAGAAAACATCATGTGCGGCGGAGGAGGGGTGGCGGCGACGCTCTTCGCCCTGAAAAAAAGCGGGGAGCCGCGGGTCGAAGTCCTGCGCTACTCCGATTCTTCGGATGTCTCGGGAGACGAAGACCGCGTGGTCGGCTATCTGGCCGCCGCGGTCACCCTGAAAGCGGGTCCGCCCAAGGAATTTTCGCTCTCTTCCGCGGAGAAAAAGGAGCTTCTCGAGCTGGCCCGGCAGGCCGTCCGCACCTATGTCACTGAAAAAAAGGTCGTCGACTTCCGGACCGAAGACCCGAACCTGCTGGCCGAGAGGGGAGCGTTCGTGACCCTCAGGAAAAAGGGAGAGCTCCGCGGCTGCATCGGATTTATCGAGCCGGTGGCTTCGCTCTACGAAACGGTCATCCAAACAGCCATCTATGCTGCCACCGAGGACGGCCGGTTCACTCCCGTGGCACGTGAAGAACTGAGCGAACTGGAGGTCGAGGTCTCCGTCCTCACCCCACTCCAAAAGATCGCCAATCCGCGGATCGTCCAGGTCGGAAAACACGGTCTTGTTATTTCCATGGGAAAGAACCGCGGCCTCCTGCTCCCGCAAGTGCCGGTGGAAAACAACTGGGACCGGGAGACTTTCCTCAACCAGGCCTGCGTGAAGGCGGGTTTGCCTCCCGATGCCTGGAAAAAGGGCGCCGAGATCTTCGTCTTCGAGGCGATCGTTTTCCACTGATCATAGAATTTCGGCATTCGGAGCATGAATCTTGAACCACAGCGAAATCGTCAGCTTCCTCTGGGGCGTCGCCGACTGCTTCAAATTCCGAAATCGTATCGGCCTGGAAGCGGCTATCGAAGCCACGAGGGAATGCCTTCGTGAGCAAAAGGCCACCTCCGACGAGGTCTATTATTATGCCAAGATGTGTCGGATTTGGACCGTCATGAAGCCCTATGTGGAGGCTTTGTCATACCACTAGAGCACATGAAAAAAAGAAGGAAGGCGATGGACGTCTCTGCACGCGGTTCCGCTCAGGAAGGATTGTGGCACCCTCGCGCCCTTTGGCCATTGTGTTGTTAAAATATGGAAGTCTTCCATATAAGACAAGTATTGCTCCATTATTGACTTCTATAGAAGACAATATAAATAAGTCGGCCTCCTCTCTTTGTTTTCTGCGACCTCCAATGGAAATGGCTGCTGGAGGAGCGGGCGTTTTAGCCTCGCCTTCCACCATCGAATACATCCGAACCCGGTTCCGTAAGCAAAATTGGAGCTCCGGCCGATTGGTCAGGGATTCCTTTCACGTGCTTATGGAGGGCGCTCCCGCCCATCTGGATGTCGCGGCCATTCAGGAGACGCTTTCCGAGGTCCCGGGGGTCGTGAAAGTCCATGACCTCTACGTCTGGACCATTACGTCCGGATTCGTTTCTTTGAGCGCCCACCTGAAGATTGCCGGTGGCCAGAACGTCCAGGGAATCATCCGCCAAGCTCACCTTGTCGTTTCTTCGAGGTTCAATGTCCTCCATTCCACGTTCCAGCCTGAAATTGCGGAGGATACGGGCTGCGAAACCGCCTCCTGCCTGGAGACTCCTCCCGAGCGGCCCTCGTAAGTCCGGACAATATCAGGCTGAATAGGTCGGATTAAGCGCATTTTCGGTTGACTAAGCACCCGCGAATTGCTATTCTTTCGGCAACCTGCTCGAACGGGGAGGCGGCATGTCGAACAAATGCCCCAAATGCGATTTTGACAATCCCGAAGACACGATTTATTGCGGGCATTGCGGTGCGCCGCTCAAGCCCTCCACCAAGGATCCCTCCGTTCTGACTGAAACCCTCCGAGCGCCCAGCGAGAACCTGACTACCGGATCGACTTTCGCCGGGAAGTACCAGATCATCGAGGAGCTGGGGAAGGGGGGCATGGGCCGGGTTTACAAGGCGCTGGACACCGAAGTGAACGAAAAAGTCGCCCTGAAGCTCATCAAGCCGGAAGTCGCCCTGGACAAGGAGACGATCGAACGCTTCCGTAATGAGCTGAAGCTCGCCCGCAAGATCCGCCACAAGAACGTCTGCCAGATGTTCGACTTGAACACCAGCGAAGGAACCTATTACATCACCATGGAATACGTCTCGGGCCAGGACCTGAAGGGCCTGATCCGCCAGTCGGGAAGGCTGGCCGTCGAAACGGCGGTGTCCATCGCGAACCAGATCTGCGACGGGCTCGAGGAAGCTCACGGGCTGGGCATCGTCCACCGGGACCTCAAGCCCGGCAACATCATGGTCGACCGCGACGGCCAGGCCCGGATCATGGATTTCGGGATCGCCCGGTCGCTCAAAGCGAAGGGCATCACCGGTGCCGGAGTGATGATCGGAACGCCGGAGTACATGTCCCCGGAGCAGGTCGAAGGCAAGGAGGTCGACGCCCGGTCGGACATCTACTCTCTCGGTGTCATCCTTTACGAAATGGTGGCCGGCCGGGTGCCGTTCGAAGGCGACACACCCTTCACCGTCGGCGTTAAACACAAAAGCGAGGTCCCCAGGCCGCCGAAAGAGCTCAACGCCCAGATTCCGGAGGACCTCAATCGGGTGATCCTGAAATGCCTGGAAAAAGAGAAGGGCAGGCGGTATCAAAGCGCCGGGGAACTGCGCTCGGACCTGAAGCGGATCGCGGAGGGGATGCCGACTGCGGCGCGCGTGATTCCAAAGAAGAAGGCGTTCACGTCCAAAGAAATCACGGTGACTGTGGGGGTTAAGAAGCTCGCCGTTCCCGCAGTTGCATTAATCGCTCTTGTGGCCTTGGCCATTGTCCTCTGGCGGGTCATCCCGAAAAAGAAGGCGGCTCCAATTCCAACGGACAAACCTTCCGTCGCTATCATGTATTTCAAGAACAATACGGGCGATGCCGGGCTGGATCACTGGAGGACCATGCTGGCCAACCTGCTCGTCACGGACCTCACCCAATCGAAGCACATCCGGGTCCTGAGCGAGGACAGGCTCTTCCAGATTCTCACCCGGCTCGGGCAAGAGGACAGCCAAACATACTCCGCGGATGTCCTCCGCCAGGTGGCCGCCGAAGGCGGAGTCAACCATATCATCCAGGGGGCCTACGCCAAGGCCGGAGATGATTTCCGGATCAACGTCACGCTCCAGGAGGCCGGCTCGGGCGAGCTTGTCGGGTCGGAGTCGGTGGCCGGAACAGGGGAGGGGAGCATCTTCTCCATGGTGGACGAGCTGACCAGGCGGATCAAAGCGAATTTCAAGCTATCGCCGCAGGACATCGCCTCCGACATCGACAAGGATGTGGGGATCGTCACCACCAGCTCTCCCGAAGCCTACAAGTACTATGTCGAGGGAATCCGGCATGATGTGAGGGGTGAATACCGTCAGGTCATCGAATCCATGGAGAAGGCGGTGGCCATCGACCCGGAGTTTGCCTCTGCTTATCTGGCTATGGCCTGGTCTTACGGCAATCTGGTCTACTTTGCCGAACAGAATAAGTATGCGGAAAAGGCCCTGGCGCTGAGCGACAGGCTGACCGATCGGGAAAAATACAACATCCAGGGTCATTATTACGGGGAGTCGGAAAAGACTTACGACCAGGCCGTCGAGGCGCTGGAGAAATTGCTGGCCCTGTATCCCGATGATATTTCGGGCGGCAACATGTTGGCTATCGTTTACTACCGGATGGGAGAAAACGAAAAAGCCATCGAGCGCTATAGTGCTTGCATACAGGCCGGAACCGAGGACGTGGTCGTCTATACAAACCTGGCTGGGGCTTATGAACACATCGGCGCCTATGACAAGTCCATCGAAGTTCAGGAGTCCTATCTTAAGAATATCGGAGACAGCGCCGTTATGCGCCGCAGCCTGGCCTCTACCTTCCGTGCGCTTGGCAAACTTGACCTTGCTCTTGCCGAGCTGGACAAAGCGGCCGCTCTGAATCCGACAGACTGGGAGAACATCCGGACGAGGGGGGAAATTTATGTTTATATGGATAACCTGGCCGGAGCCGAAGAAGAATATAAGAAACTGCTGCAGGGCAAGGAGCAGCTGGGCCGGGGCTGGGGTTTGGTCAGATTAAGAGAGCTGCACGTTCTCCAGGGGAGATTCGCTGACGCGAAAAAAGTGGCCCAGACATTTATTGGACTGGCGGAAAACCTCGGGCAGAGCCGCTGGGAGAGGCTCATGCGGATTGGCTTGTCTTATCAGGAGCGGAGATCGGGTCATCCGGAAGCGGCCCTGGAGGAGCTCGATAAGGCCTGGACAAACGCGGTCGCGGATGAAAGCTTCAGTGATCAAAGACGTGTTTTGCTCGATCAGGGGCTGGCCCATCTGGAGATGAAATCCATGAGTAAGGCCCAGGAAGTCGCTGCTCAATTGAAGGCAGCGGTTGATCAGGCCCCCAACAAAAAGCTCATCTGGTACTCTCACTATCTGACGGGGATGATCGAGCTGGAAAAAAAGAACTTTGCCAGGGCCGTTGAACTGTTCAAACTGGAACGGTCCTTATTGAACGCTGACGCCGATGAACATCTCCTCTTTGCCGACGCCATGGGCACGGCCTTTTATCAACTCGGGGATCTGAGCAGCGCTCGCCAGGAGTACGAAAAAATCATCTCTCTGGGAGCTGGCAGGCAAAGCTACGGCGACATCTATGTCCGAAGCTATTACAGGCTCGGGAAAATAAGCGAACAGCAGGGGAAAAAGGCCGAAGCCGCAGAGCATTACCGGAAATTCCTCGAGCTCTGGAAGGACGCCGACCCCGGCCGGCCCGAGGTCGAGGACGCCAGGAAGCGCCTGGCGGCCATCTCCAGCCCGGGCCAGTAAAACAATCCCTCTCCCTTCCCCCTCTCCTCCATCCTCTCCCACCGGGGGAGAGGAGGCTTCTATTGCGGAAAAGAGGAGGGCACCGAAATCTCCGTCTTCGGGGCTATCATCTTCCACTGACCCCGCCTCTCTGCTATAATATTCTACTATTTCTAGGAACATCGAACATGCCTATCTACGAATATGAGTGCACCCAGTGCGGGTGCCGCGTCGAGGTCGTTCAGAAGGTCAACGACCCGCCGCTCCGCAAGTGCAAGAAGTGCGGCGGCGCGCTCAAGAAGCTGATTTCCTCGGCAGCCATTCAGTTCAAGGGGAATGGCTGGTACATCACCGATTACGCTAAAAAATCAGCTCCCCAAGATGAGGCTAAAAAGAAAGACAAGGCGCCGGCCAAAGAGCCCTGCACTCCGGCGGCCCCGTTGGAGACCAAACCGAAAACCGAAAAAAAACCATCCACTCAACCGCCGGAAAAGTAATCACTCTCCTCAGGAGAACTTTTTTCTTCTTCGCCCGTTGCTCATCCGGACTTTTCAGCACACGTCCCGAGCCTTGGTAAAAGAAGAAATAGGAGTGACGTTCCTCGCTGGGGAAGCGAGCGGGCTGACGAACGACCAGCTGGGACCGAGGCGCAGGGCTTGGGTCTATCCCGTAGACATCCTCAACAA
>JBAQGA010000134.1:0-45811 GCA_049287565.1 Candidatus Aminicenantales bacterium | reverse complement strand
CCGTAGCGGAAGGGGGACCCGTCAGTTTTCTGACGGGGGGAACCGACGGGACTGGTTCCCCGGGGTGCGGGGGCCGAGGGCGGCCTCCTGCTCCCATCAAAACAAAAAATTGCCAGTGCTGACAAAGCGACGTTTATTTTTGACAGCCCGAAAGGCCTATGTTATAAGCCGGTTCGAATGCCGTTTCGATTGGACCGATTCCCGCGAAAGGAGTGACTCCCATGAGAATCCCCGCGCCTTTCTCCCTTCTGCTACTCTTGTCATTGGCGCTGCCGGCGATTGCGCTGGCCGGCCAGGAAAACGAGGCCCAGCGCGAAACCCGGATGAAGTGGTGGACCGATGCCCGTTTCGGCCTGTTCATCCACTGGGGACTTTATGCCCTTCCCGCCCGCCATGAATGGGTCAAAAACCGCGAAACAATCACCGACGAGGAGTATCAAAAATATTTCGAACATTTCAACCCCGACCTTTTCGAGCCTAAAGAATGGGCCCGCCTGGCCAAGGCGGCGGGGATGAAATATTTCGTCGTCACAACCAAGCATCACGAAGGCTTCTGCCTCTGGGATTCCAAGCATACCGATTACAAAGCGACGAAAACACCCTACGGCAAGGACCTGATCAAGCCGTTGGTCGAAGCTTTCCGGGCGGAAGGCCTCCGTGTTGGTTTCTACCATTCGCTCTTGGACTGGCATCATCCTGACTACCCTGTCGACCGCTTTCACCCGATGTTCAACAACCTCGAATTCCGCGCCCGGGCCAAGGACCGTGATGTCCGCAAATACGCCGCCTACCTGCACAACCAAGTTAGGGAGCTGCTGACGGAATATGGGCCGATCGACTGCCTCTTCATGGACTATTCGTTCCCCGGAGAGAACGGCAAGGGACGAAATGACTGGCAATCCGAAAAACTCATCCGGATGATCCGCGAGCTCCAGCCTCAAGTCATCATCAACGACCGTCTCGACCTTCTCGATGTCCCGGGCGGCTGGGACTACCGGACTCCCGAACAGTTCATGCCCCGGGAGTGGGTGAAGATGGATGGGAAGCGAGTTCCCTGGGAAACCTGTCAGACGTTTTCCGGTTCCTGGGGATACCACCGGGACGAAGCCACCTGGAAGAGCGTCCGCCAGCTCGTCGTCATGCTGATCGAGACGGTGAGCAAGGGGGGAAACCTCCTCTTGAACGTCGGACCGACGGCCCGCGGCACCTTTGACGACCGGGCTAAAGAACGGCTGGAAGGTATCGGCTCCTGGATGAAGAATCACAGCCGCTCTATCTATGGCTGTACCCAAGCGCCCGACGAGTTTAAAACACCACAGAACTGCCTGCTGACCTTTAATCCGGAGGCCAAACGTTTATACATTCATGTGCTCGAATGGCCCATGGGCACGCTTTATCTTGACGGCTTCGGCGGACGCGTCGCCTACGCCGAGCTCCTCAACGATGCTTCCGAGATCAGGTTCATCGATCAGAGTCGTGCTGGGGAGATCGGGTTCTTCCCAGGGGAACGGAAGGAAGAAGGAGGGAACGCCATCATCCTCCGGCTTCCCGTGCAGCCACCGAAAGCCACCGTCCCGGTGATCGAGTTCTTTCTCAAGTAGACGGTCAAAAATTCTATTTTTTATCCGAAGCGCCCGGCTTGGTGAGCGGCTTTCCGGCCTTGCATAAAGGACAGTCTTCTGCTTCGTAGGCCTCGACCTTGAGCGTCAGCAGGCTGCCGACAGGTCGGTTCTCGATCAAAACCGAGCCGGCCGTCCGGTCGACAAGAACATAGATCCCGGCGATACCGACACCCTTCTGCTTCAAGCTCTCCACGACCTCTTGAATCGACCCCCCGGTAGTCAAAATATCTTCGACGATAATGGCCTGGGCGCCGGCTTCCAGGCCGGACCAGCCCGGCCGGAAAGTCATCTTTTCTTCCACCCGCTGGCTGAAAGCGAACCTCTTCCCCATCTTGAGCGCAGCCAGGAAGCCGATGGCGATGGCTCCGTACGCCGGGGAGACGACGTAGTCAAACTCCTTTTTTTCACTTCTGATCTTATCGACCAGGAGGTCGACGATCTTGTCCAGGACGGCCGGCTGTTCGATCAACCGGATCTTCTCGAAATACCACTCCGAGTGCTTTCCCGAAGTCAGCCTGAAATGCCCCTGCAGCAGCGCATCCGCTTCCTTGAACAGGGCAAGAATCCGTTCCTTGCTAATGCCGTTCATGCCGCCCTCCTGAGCGAAATTTGGTGATTTCCGGCAACGCCGATCCCGGCGCACATGTTATATCTATAGCATTATAAATAACCAGACTATTTGCGCAAGCAAATCCGGCTGGATCGAACGGTCCGCCCCAGACAACCCCGCCGGGACCTCCATCGGTTCCCAGACAGGGATTTTCCTCCTAAGGAGGTGGTCATCGATAAAAATGGAAGAAAAATGGGTTCTCTCCGTCTAAAATATGTGTGTTAATGTATATCTAGGCCTGCGACTGGACCCGGAAGTACATAGACCAGGAATAGAGGAGAGATTATGCGGAAGACAGTCATCGTTCTCATAGCCTTATGGATAGCCCTGTCCTTCGGCTGCGGGAAAACCCGGGAGGCCCCCCAGGCTGGCGAAGCGGCCGCGGCGGCCAATCCTGGCCAAAAACCCGGGGCGAAACCCCAGAATGTTGCCGACATCGACGTTGACAAGCTGAATATCCCGGACAAGCTGAAGCAGGAGATCAAATCCGGGCGCATCCCGAAGGAAAAGATCCCGGAGATCCTGGCAAGCATCCAGGGAGGCGCAAGTCCGGACCAGGGCGAGGCTTATCCGGTAAGCGTGGGGGAAGTCCAGCGCAAAAGCCTGAATTCCTACCTTGTCCTCAACGGGGTCGTCGAGCCGGAACGGAAAGTGGAGGTCTTCTCCCGGCTGGCTGCTTATGTCAAGCAGATCCTCAAAGAAGAAGGCGACTATGTGAAAGAATCGGACATCCTGGCGCTCCTCGACGACACCGAGATCAGGATCAGTTACGAACAGGCCAAGATCGAACTGGAGCAGGCCCGGCTCAGCCTGGAAGAGGCCGAACAGAACTACACCCGCAACAAAGAATTGATCGCCAGGGAGCTGATCTCCGAACAGGAATACCAGACCCAGGAGGCCCTTTACAAACAGCGGCAGCTCGACCGCCAGAATCGCACGGAGAACTTCAAGAACCTCGAGCTCCAGCTCAACTACACCAAGATTCGGGCCTTGTCCGAGGGCTACATCACCGAGCGGTTGATCGAAGTCGGCAGCCGCGTCACTGCCAACCAACAGGTTTACACCATCGAGGACTTCAAACCCCTCCTGATCCGCGTCTATGTCCCCACTTCCGACGCCATTAAGCTGAAAGAGAACATGACGGCGGAAGTGACCACCGACGTGTTGAAAGGGAACAACTTCGCCGGGAACCTCAAGCTGATCAACCCCCGGATTGACGTCCAAACGGGCACGGTCAAGGTCACCGTCGAGGTATTCGACGAAACGCTCCGCTTGAAGCCGGGGATGTTCGTCGAGGTCCGGATCGTCATCGGTCAGAAAGAGAACGCGCTGGTCATCCCCCGCCGGGCCGTCCTATACAAGCAGAACAGGACCTATGCCTTCATCCTCAACGGGAACATGGTGACCCAGCGCGAGATCGTTCTCGGCCTCACCGAAGAAGACGACGTCGAGATCAGCGAAGGTTTGGCCGAGGGCGATGTCATCGTCACCGTGGGCGTGGACGGTCTCAAGGACGGCCAGAGAGTGGACGTGGTCCAATGAAAATCGTCAAGTTCTCCATCAACCGTCCGGTGTCCGTATTCATGTTCACCGTGGCGGCGGTCATCTTCGGGTTCATCTCCTACTCCAAGCTCAAGCTGAACCTCTTGCCCAAGATCTCCTACCCGACGCTGACCATCAAAACGGAATATCCCGGCACCGCGCCCTCGGAGATCGAGAACATCATCTCCAAGCCGATCGAAGAGACCTGCGGAGTTGTCGACAACGTCGTCCGCATTTCCTCGGTTTCCCGGGCCGAGCTCTCCGAGGTCAGCGTGGAATTCGCCTGGCACACCAACATGGACTTCGCCACCCTCAAGCTCAGGGAAAAACTGGACCTGCTCCGGCTTCCCGTCGGAGCGACCAAGCCGGTCATCCTCCGGTATGACCCCAACCAGGAACCGATCATGAGGTTGGGGTTGTCCGGCGACGCCGACCTGGCCCGCATCCGCTACATCGCCGAACGCGAGGTCAAGCAGGCTCTGGAAAGCATCGAGGGTGTCGCTGCCTGCTCCATCTCGGGAGGCCTGGAGGACGAGATCCACATCGACATCGACGAGCAGAAGCTCAGCCTGCTCAACATCCCCATCACCACGGTGGCCAACCGTCTGGCCCAGGAGAACGTCAACCTCTCCGCCGGCATCCTGAAACAGAAGGACAGCCAGTATCTGGTCCGCACCGTCAACCAATTCCAGGACGTCGAGGAGATCAAGGGCATCATCGTCGAGAAACGCGGCGACATCCAGATTACCCTGGGCAGCGTCGCCGACGTCTTCCGGGGTTACAAGGAGCGCAAGGTCATCTCCCGCATCAACGGCCGGGAGTGCATCGAAGCTGCCATCTACCGGGCGGCCGACGCCAACACGGTTTCGGTGGCCGATGACGTCACCGCCAGGCTTCAGAGCGTCCGGGACAACATCCTGAAGCCCCGGAACATGGACTACGTGATCATCACCAACCAGGCCAAGTTCATCAAGAACACCATCCAGGAAGTCAAACAGACGGCCCTCTACGGAGGCATCCTGGCGGTCCTGGTGCTGCTGTACTTCCTGAAGGATTTCCGCAGCACCCTGATCATCGGCGCCGCCATCCCGATCTCGGTCGTCATCACCTTCTTTCTCATGTACTCGTCCAACATCACTCTGAACATCATCTCGCTCGGGGGATTGGCGCTCGGCATCGGTATGCTGGTCGATAACTCTATCGTCGTGTTGGAGTCTATCCAGCGTTATCGGGAGAACGGGGCCACCCCTTATGATTCCGCCCTCCAGGGAACAACGGAAGTCGCCGGCGCCGTCACTGCCTCCACGTTCACCACCGTAGCGGTCTTTTTCCCGATCGTTTTCGTCGAGGGCATAGCCGGACAGCTATTCAAAGACATGGCACTGACGGTGACATATTCCCTTTTGGCCTCGCTGCTCGTCTCGTTGACCCTGGTCCCGATGCTCAACGTGGCCCTGCGCCGGGAAAACTCCAGGGAGCGGCTCAGCGGAGTCCTGAGGTTTCTCCTAAAGCCCGTGGACAAGCTCTATGATAAAGTCTTCCGTTCCTATCAGAAGGTGCAAACCGTTTCCTTCGCTCACCGCAGGTTCATTTTCAGCGGTGTTGCCCTCGCCTTCGTCGCCTCTCTCTTTCTGACCCGGTTTATGGGCCAGGAGCTGATCCCCGTCATTTCTCAAGGGGAGTTCATCATTAACGTCGAGTTCCAGCCTGGGACATCCCTCAAGGAAAACGCCTCCATCGTCTCGGATATCTCGGACACGCTCAAGAATTACCCTGAGATCGACAGTCTCTACGAGCTCATCGGAAAAGGATCCCGGGGCGGTATTTCCTTCCAGGAGGAGCGGGAGAACCTGTCCGAATTCACCATCCGCTTGAAACCGGGCATCCTGGGAAAGAGGGAGGACAGGATCATGGACCGGGTCAGGGCCGACCTGAATCGGTTCCCCACGACCGAGCTCAAGGTCTACAAGCCCCGCCTGTTCTCTTTTAAGGCCCCCCTGGAAGTGGTCGTGGCCGGAAATGACCTCGACAAGATCAAACAGGTCTCGGACGATCTCCTGGCGAAAATCCGCGGCATCCCGGGCATCATCGACCTCAAGTCGAGTATGGAAGAGGGCTATCCCGAGATCCAGATCATCTTCAACCGGGCCGTCCTGGCGAACCAGGATATGACCATCAACTCCGTGGGCTCCCAGATCCGTAACAAGATCGAGGGGAACGTGGCCACACGGTTCATCGAATCCGACCGGGAGGTGGACATCCGGGTGCGGCTCTCCGAGGACTCCCGGGATCGCGTCGAAAAGATCAGCCGGATCCAGATCCAGAACGGCCTGGGTGTGATGGTGCCGCTCCAGGCGCTGGCCGACATCCGGATCAAAGAAGGGCCCGCCGAGATCCGCCGGATCGTCCAGCAAAAATCCGCGGTCATCACCGGGAACATCTCCGACATCTCTCTTGACGACGCCAAATCCAAGGTAATGGCAGCGACTGCGACTCTCCCCCGCTCGCCGGACATCTCCGTTTACCTGGCCGGTCAAAGCATGGAGCAGGACGTGGCTTTTCCCTCCATGATATTCGCCATTTTCCTGGCCGTGTTTCTCGTCTATCTGGTCATGGCCTCCCAGTTCGAATCCTTCAAGAAACCCTTCATCATCATGTTCACCATACCTCTGGGCATCATCGGAGTAGTGATCGTCGGACTGGCCGCGGGCATGTCCATCAACGTGATCGTGCTTATCGGGCTGATCATTCTCTCGGGCATCATCGTGAATAACGCCATCGTGCTGGTGGACTATATCGGCAGGCTCCAAAAGCAGGGCATGCCCAAGAGGGAGGCCATCCAGACGGCGGCCCGGGTGCGCTGGCGGCCGATCCTCATGACCACGATCACGACGGTCCTAGCGCTGATGCCCATGGCCCTGGACTTCAACGAGGGGTTTGAAATCCGCATTCCCCTGGCCTTGACGTTAATCGGCGGGCTGATTTTCGGAACGTTCCTCACGCTGGTCTTCATTCCTCTTGTCTACGACTGGGTGGTCCGGGAACCTTCGGAGCAGGAGAGCCGTCTGATGGCCCTCCTGAAGGGTCTCAAGATGACCCTCACCCTGGATAAAGCGAAACCTGGGAAATCATGAACTTGCCGGAATTTTCGATCCGCAAACCGGTCTCCGTCATTGTGGCCATGTTGATCTTTCTGACCATCGGGGTGATTTCCATCCTCAAACTTCCTCTCGAGATGATGCCCGACACCTCGTTCCCCGGCCTGATGGTTCAGATCCCCTATCCGTCCTCCTCGCCGGAAGACGTGGAACGGATTATCACCCGCCCCCTTGAGGACTTCTTGGCCACGGTCAACAACCTCGAGGAGTTGAGCTCCACCTCCTCCGCGTCCGGCAGTTGGATCCATATGCAATTCAAGAGCGGGACCAACATGGACCTGGCCACCATGCAGATCCGCGACAAGATCGACCAGGTCCACGATCAGCTTCCAGACGACATCGAGAACATCAACATCCGCCGTTTTTCCATGAACGACCGGCCCGTCATCAACTTCAGCCTGTCCCTTCCCGGCGAACTGGACAATCTTTATTACTGGTCGGAAAACTACATCACCCAACAACTGGAACGCATCGAGGGCGTCGCCAATGTGGACATCCGGGGGATCCGCAACAAGGTCCTCAACGTCTACCTTAAACCGGAGGTCTTCTACTCCTCCTCGATCCGCATCTCTGACCTGATCGATACTATCCGCAACAACAACGTCAACATATCGGCCGGTTACGTGGAAGATGCGGAGATGCGTTATGCGGCCCGCATCCCGGGGGAGTTAAAGATCCTGGAGGACGTCAAGAACCTCCCGGTCAGCAACAAGGGACTGACCATCGCCGACGTCGCCCGGGTGACTTACGACTATCCCGTAAAGGAAGAGTATGACCGCCTCGACGGAAACGAAATGGTGCGTTTCCAGATCTATCGGGCCTCCAACGCCAACATCGTGGACGTCTGCAACACGGTCAAGAACGCCATGGCCCGGATCAAAGCCACCGAGCCGGCCCTCAAGGATATGCGGATCATTTTTTTCCGCGACCAATCCAAAGACATCCTTAACAGCCTGCGTGACCTGACCATCTCCGGAGTCGTCGGCGGGTTGTTGGCCATCGTCGTCCTGTTATTCTTCTTGAGGAAATTCCGGTCGACGATCATCATCGCCATGGCCATCCCGATGGCGATGGTCTTTACTTTCAGCTTCATGTACCTCTACCGGGCGCTCTTCCGGGCCGACATCTCGATCAATATCATCTCCCTGAGCGGCCTGATGATGTCGGTCGGGATGCTGGTGGACAACTCCGTCGTTGTCCTGGAGAACATCTTCCGCCTGCGCCAGGAGAAGAAACTCGACTCCATGACGGCCTCATTGCGCGGCGCCAGCGAAGTCTCCCTGGCCGTGACGGCCTCCACCCTGACCACCCTGGTGGTCTTCGTTTCGCTCGGCTTCATGTCATCGTCGGGATTCGGGCGTTTCATGCGGGATTTCGCCCTGACCATCTCCCTGGCGCTCATCGCCTCGTACATCACGGCCTTGACTTTTATCCCCCTGGGAGCCAGCCGCCTGCTCAAAGGCAAAGCCCGGGAAAAGGCCCGCTGGCTGGTCAAACTGACAAATATCTATGAACGGATCATCAGCTTCACGATCAAGAATTGGAGGACCAAACTGGCGGTCGCCGGCCTGGCGGTGATGCTGTTTATCATTTCTTTCATGATGCTGAAGAACATCGAAAAGGAATTTATGCCCAGCAGCGATGAACGGGAGATCGACATCTCGGTCTTCATGCCGCGCAGCTACACCCTGGAGGAGATGAAGTCCCTGTTCAAACAGTTCGAGGAGGTTCTCCTCTCCCGGAAGGACGAACTGGCCATCGATCATCTGACGACCGAATTCGGGGTCCGCAACCTGCGACAGGGCCGCTACCGCGGGTCGCTCGAACTGGCCTTGAGGGAAGAAGGCCCTTCGGTCACCGAGATCAAGGAAACTCTCAAGGTCCTCCTCCCCCGAAAGGCCGGGATTACCTATGAATACGGACAGCGTTTCGGCCGGGGCGGACATTTTATGGGAATAGGAGTCGAGCTCATCGGAATAGATTACACCCGGCTGACCGAGCTGGCTCCGGCTGTCATCGCCAAGCTCCGCACGCTGGAGAGCGTGGAGGATGTGACCAGCGACCTGGAAGGCGGGGATACCCAGCTCACCGTCCAGGTGGATAGGGAAAGAGCCGAGACCTCCGGCGTCAGCAGCCGCCTCGTGGCCCAGACTATCTCGTCTTCTCTCTCCGACCGGCCCATCGGCAAGTTCAAGACGGAAAACCGGGAAATCGATATCATCCTCAAGATTCAGGGAGAAAGCGGGTTCAGCGAAGAGGACCTCCGCAACCTCAGCCTGCCGACCATGTCCAAGCGCATTCCCCTCACCGCCGTATCCACCATCTCCTACCGGATGGGTTCCGCGTCCATCCGCAAAGAAAATAAAAAGTCCAAGCTGATCATCTGGGTCAACACCAAGTCCCAGGGCATCATAGGCCTATCGGAGGACATCCGCCGGGTCATGAGCACTGTCTCCTTCCCGGAAGGCTACACCTGGAGCCTGGGGGGGGGATGGCGGCGTTTTCAGGAATCCCAGAGTGAATCCAATCTGGCCATCGTCCTCGCCCTGGTCTTTATCTACATCATCATGGCCTCTTTATTCGAGTCGTTCGTCCATCCCTTCACCATCCTGCTGAGCGTGCCGCTGGCCTTGTTCGGCGTGGCCGTGCTCTTCTCCCTGACCCACATCACGCTGAACACCACTTCCTACCTGGGGCTCCTGACGCTTTTCGGGATCGTGGTCAACAACGGGATCATCCTGATCGATCACATCCGAGCGCTCCGCAAGTCCGGCATGAGTAAAAACGAAGCCATCGTCCAGGGAGGGAAAGACAGGATGAGACCGATCATCATGACGGCCATCACGACGATTTGCGGAGTCCTGCCCCTGGCCCTGCCAGCGATATTCCCGCAGCTCTTCCCCGCCGCCGGGCGGCGGGCGATGATGTGGGCGCCCATCTCCGTGGCCATTGTCGGCGGGTTGACCATGTCGACCTTTTTCACTCTGATCTTTCTGCCCACCTTCTACTCGGTTTCGGACTCGGTGACGACACGTTTGAAATCTCGGCTGGGATTTAAAACCATCAAGGTTTAGTCTCCGCCAACCGGGAGTGCTATAATTCGCTCGTGATCAAAGCAGTCCCCGAGGACTTCGTCGTCGAAGAAAGGGCCGAGCTGCCGCTTCGGCCCCGCGGGGAACACCGGGTCTATATCCTCAAAAAGCGCCACTGGAACACTCTCGACCTTGTTCACCACCTCTCCCGCTCTCTCGGCCTTCCTCCAAGTCATTTCTCCTACGGCGGAAAAAAGGACAAGCACGGGTTGACCTCCCAATTCATCACCGTCCAGAGCGTCCAGGACTTAAGCCGTGAGGGGAAGGATTTCTCGCTGGAATCCTGGGGCTTCATGGACCGGCCGATGGGTCCGGATCTGCTCAGGGGGAATGCCTTCACGGTGACGATCAGGGATCTCGATGACATCTCCCGGTTGGAGTTCAACGTCCAGGAGGTCTGGAAAACAGGCTTCCCCAATTTCTTCGATGACCAGAGGTTTCGGAGCTATGACCCGGAGAGAGGATTCTTTGCAGAAAAGATTCTCAAGAGGCACTGGAATGGCGCCCTTCAAGTCTTTCTGACGAGTTCCGGCCCCGAAGACACCCGAGCTGAATGCGACAGAAAAGCTGCCCTCTTCAAGAACTGGAAGGACTGGCCGCTTCTCCTGAACCTGGCCGACGACCCCCTCGAGAAAAGGATATTCGGGTTCCTCAATGACCATCCCAAAGACTTCGACCAGGCCCTCCACCGGATCCCCGAGGAAGAAGTGTCGATGCTCTACGCCGCTTTCCAATCTCATCTCTGGAACGAGTCGCTGCGGAGATTGATCCGGATGAAGGTCTCGGTGTGCGTCGAGGTCTCCGGGCGGGAAGGCGCCTATCTTTTCTGGCCTGACCTCGACGCCGAAACGTTCTCATACCTCAGTTCGCTCGAAATCCCCACGGCCGCCCCCAAGATGGAATTCGGCGATGACCTCAGCCGCTCGACTTTTGAGGATATCCTGCAAGAAAAGGGGCTTTCGCCGGGATCGTTCCGGACCAAAGCGCTCCGCCGGGTCTACTTCCGCTCGTTCCAGCGGAAAGCCCTGATCGTCCCCGAGGAGCTCCAAGTCCTCTCCTCTGGAGAGGACGAGCGCCACCCCGGGAAGAAGAAATGGACCATCTCGTTTGTCCTTCCCCGCGGCTCCTATGGAACCATGCTGATCAAGAGGCTGAGCTTGAAGCCGACCGGGTGATGGGCTAAGATGGATGACCGCGGAAAGCGAACCCATCAATGAAACGATCAGCCGCCAAGAAGACCCTTGACTTGCGGATCCAACGGTTGACCTCGTTCGAGGACTTCCGCAAGCTCCCGGATATCCAGCGCCGTGTCTGGCGGCACGGCGAGACCGACCTGACGCCCACGCACCAGTTCTGCATCTCGGCAATCATGGGGGCGATCATCCTGGGGGCCTTTGTTAGGGAAGACATGGTGGGTTTTGTCTTTTCTTTCCCGGCCGTTCACGACGGCGCGCTCAGCCAGCATTCCCATCTTCTCGCCGTCCTTCCACAATACCAGAGACACGGGATCGGCAAGCGGCTGAAATGGGCGCAGCGGGATTGGGCTCTGAAACTCGGATACAGACGGATCACCTGGACGGTCGACCCCCTCCAGGCCAGAAACGCCAACCTCAATATCCACACGCTGGGCGCTGCCACCTCGACCTACATGCGTAATTTTTACGGTCTCGACTCGAAGCTCAACCTGGGACCGGGGATTCCCACCGACCGCTTTCTAATGGACTGGCCGATCCGGGAAAAGAGCGTTGCGGGCAGACGGCGCGGCCGCTTTGAATATCTCGATGAAGAGGCCTTGCCCAGGGCGCTGGAGAGAAGGGCAGGCACGGCTGAATTTCTGCCGGGAAGAACCCGGCTCGGCCTGATGGATAAGCTCATCCTGGCAGAAGTTCCCCGCGACATCAATGCTTGGCGGGGAAAGCACGAGCCGATCGCCTCCTGGCAGAAAGCGCTCCGTCGGGTCTTCGAACATTATTTCCGCCGGGGTTACGCAGCCGTCGATTTTCTCTTTGGCGCCCGCTGTTTCTATGTCCTCAAAAGACGCGACCTCCGCTGATCGGTCTTTTCTTTTTTCACTCTTTGATTCTCCTCGCCGGCCATGCTAAATTGGGCGCGGGCCGGAGATGACACGAAAAACCTGGAAAAACAACGTCCATTTCATCCTCGTCGGGCCGACCGAGGCCGGGAATATCGGCGCGGCCGCCAGGGCGATCAAGAACATGGGATTCCGCCGCCTCGAGCTGGTCGACCCCGTCCCCTATCTGACCGATGAAGCCCGGTCAATGGCCTGTCACGCCAAAGACGTACTTACAGCGGCAAGAGTCTATGAAACGCTTCGCCAAGCGATCGCCCGAAAGTCGCTGGTCGTGGGAACGACCCGGCGTCTGGGCGGCAAACGAGGCCTCATCCTGGACGTCCGCTCGGGAGCGCTGCGGATAAGGAAAGCGGCGGCGACAAACCCAGCCGCCATCCTCTTCGGGAACGAGCATACTGGTCTGACTAATCGCCAGCTCGACGATTGCGGCCTGGTGCTGACGATTCCGTCCGCTCCCGCGTTCCCTTCTCTGAACCTGGCCCAGAGTGTCATGATCGTGGCCTATGAACTGAGCCGTCTCGAGGTTAAGCCACGATCCCCGGTGCTGGTAGAAACTAAGGAACTTCAGAAGCTCTACCGGCGATTCCCGAGAACACTCCAACTCCTGGGGTATGGCCGCAAGGGAGACAAGGACCTGAAGGCCGAAATTGCCCGCAACCTGAAGCGTCTCTGCGGCCGGGCCGGCCTGACCGCGTGGGAGCTGAACATGCTCCTCGGCCTAAGCACTCGGATAGAAAGAGAACTGCGCCGAAAAGAATAATTCCTATTTCTCTTCTTGTTCCGGCACGCCGGCAAGCATGAGATACTTGTTATACCAGTCCAGACGTCTCTCCAGCCTGTCCCGTAGATAGCTGGGTGTGGTGATGCCGTGGAACTGTCCCGGGTAAACGATGAGCTGGGTGTCGATGCCCCGGCTCTTAAGCGCCTGGTACATCTGCTCGCTGCCGGCGATGGGGACGTTGAAATCCTTCTCTCCGCACATGAAGAGAGTCGGCGTCCGGATGCGATCGACCCTCATGAAAGCGGCCGAGACCTTGATCCACGGCTCGAGGTTCTTCCAAGGAAGCCCGACCTCCTGCTCGTACTGGAGGATGTACTGGTCGGTTCCATACATGGTGAGCTGGAGGGCCGACCCGGCCCCGCTCACCGCCGCCTTGAACCTCTGGTCGACGGCGATGGTGGCGTCCGTCAGGATACCCCCGTAACTCCAGCCTCCGATCCCTAACCGTTCCGGGTCGGCGATGCCGCGGCGAATCGCCTCATCCACGGCGCCGACGAGGTCGACGACCTCCTTATGGCCCCATTCCGCGTAGATGGCCTTCTGGAAGGCGGAGCCCCGTCCGGAACTCCCCCGGTAGTTCACGTTCAGAACCGCATATCCCTGAGAGGCGAAGAACTGGTTATCGAAGTCGAAGGCGTGTTCGTCCTGGCCGTTCGGTCCACCGTGGATGAGGAGAAGGAGCGGGTACTTCTGTCCGTCCTTGAAGTCGGCCGGCTTGACCAGCAGGCTGTTGACGATCGTCCCGTCCTTGCTTTTCGAAGTGAAATCCTCGGTCGCGGCGAGCTCGACCTCGGACAGCCAGGCGTCGTTCTGGCGGCTGAGGCGACGAAACGTCCCGTTGTCGAGGGCGTGGACCTCGGGCAGCTCGGCCGCCGTGGCGGTCAAGAACGCGGGGTTCCCGTCGGACCCTAGGGAAAGCGACGAGACAACCCGGCGGCCGGCCGTCAATTTTTCCACATTATTCCCGGCAGCGGCGATACGCCCGACATAGCTCGCCCGGTCGTCCTCGACGATGAACAGGAGGCTCTGGCCGTCGGCCGTCCATTCCACCGGACCTTCCACCGCCCGGTCAAGGGCGGCGGTCAAGACCCGGGCTTCGCCGCCGGCGGCCGGTACGACAGCGAGCTTGTTCAGGTTGTAAGCGTAAAACCGAGGCTCATCACCCTGAAAGTAGGAAATCCACCGGCCGTCGGGGCTCCAGGCTGGCCGGCCTCCGTCCGGGCCGGGAAAAACGGTCAGCGCCCGGGGCTCTGCGCCGGCTCGTGCTTCGATGACATAGATGTTGCTGTCGGCCGACCGGTCGGGGTCGGGGTCGCGGTTGCTGACGAAAGCGATCGACTTTCCGTCCGGCGACCAGGCCGGGGCCCGCTCGTCAAATGGGCCTGACGTGATCGCCTCCCCCTTGCGCGTTTCCAGGTCGAATATCCAGAGATGCTGATGAAGGTTGCCGAGATACCCGGTCCTGTCTTGCTTGAAATGGTAGCGGTCGATGACGAGCGGCGGCTTGGCCTTCCGCTTCCAGCCTTCCTTTTTCTCCGGCTCATCGTCCGGGTCCGGGTCGCTGACGACGAGAGCGAGCCGCTTGCCGTCGGGAGACCAGGCGTAGTCGGAGATTCCGCCCTTGATGTCCGTGAGACGCTGCGCTTCTCCGCCCAGGCGGTTGAGCAGCCAGACCTGGGCGCCCTTTTTTTTCTCCTCCTCGTCCCCCCGCGAGGCCAGGAAGGCAAGAAAGCGATTATCCGGGCTCCAGCGCGGCCGGCTTTCGCTCTCGGGACTCGACGTCAGGCGGATCTCCTCTCCCCCTTTCCAACTCACCATCCAGATATCGGTGTCCCGCTTGTCCTTCTCAAGATCGATCGTGCTGACCGTGTAAGCCACCCATTGGCCGTCGGGCGAACGCTGGGGATCGCGGACGGTCCTCAGGCGGGCGAAATCATCGATTTTGACCGGACGCCTGGCCTGCTGAGAGTCGGCGCCGAGCGCTGCGCCGGTCAGAGCTAGCAGCATTATCGCGATGATCATCAGTCTCCATCTTTTCATCATTGATACCTCCTGGATTCTGGGGTTTTTATCGATCAGTGCACGCCCTCATCGAGCAGAAAGAATACCGCCTCAGGGAGAGAGAAGTCAATCCAACTCACCCTCTCCCACGCCCTCCCCCGTCAAAGGGGAGGGGTTCTCGAAAAAAAGCATCCGTCTCCAGAAAGTGGAAAGAAAATGGGGACAGTCCTTTTTTTAGATCCAAGAAAATAGAGTTAACCAAAAATAGGACCGTCCGCATTTTTCGAGAGAGAAGTCGATGGCGGCCCCAGGGTTAATTCCTATTATTCATATAAATACTATAGATTTTGTTGACTATGAGGTCCGCCCCGGATATGATGGAAAAGCATGACCAAAACACAACACGACAGGCCGACGGGCTGCTTCGTCTTCCGAGTGGCCGTCTGGCTCCTGATGGCGACGGCCTTGCTCTCTACCTTTCTGATGGGCGAGGAAAAGCCGCTCCGCAGAGTGGAACCTCTCCTCTTGGAATCCCGTCAGCCGTCCATAATGACCGTCGGGCTCCACATCGAGATCTCCCCGGGGTGGCATCTCTACTGGATCAACCCCGGCGACGCCGGCCTGGCCCCGGAAATAGCCTGGGATCTCCCTCCCGGCTACGAAGCCGGAACGCTCCGTTTCCCCACTCCTGAAAAGATCGTTCAGGGAGATATCGTCGCCTACGGCTTCAAGAACGAAGTGATCATCCTCAGCGAGATCAAGCCCGCCGGCCTGCTAGCCCCGACAGGAATGCCGACAATCGCCTGCCGGCTCGACTGGATGGCCTGCCGGGAGAGCTGTGTCACCGGGAAAGAGACCGCCAAGGTCTCGCCGGCCGCGCTCACGGCCGTCGATCTCAGGAGGTCCAGGGACATTCTGTCCCGGTTCGCCCCCCGGTTTCCCAAGCCGCTCGAAGCCGGCCGGATCACTGCCAGAGAGGCCGGACTCGTCAAGTCGGGAAACGGCTGGCAGGTGGAGATCGCGTTTCCTGGAAAAGACGCCGCCCGGATTTCGGATTTCTACCCCTATCCTGTCGAAAATTTTGTGGTCGCTCATAACCGGATCGCCGCGAACCGGGGAAAAGTGATCATCCCGCTCCAGCCCTCCGGACTCTCGGCCGCGCTCGTCCGGATCGATGGACTTCTCATCCTCGGCGACGACGTCTATGAAGTCTCGGTTCCGGTCAAACCCATCCACTGTCCATCCTAAAGGAGGCATAAGAACATGAAAAATCGAGGTCAAGGAATCGTTATTTCCGCTCTGATCGCCGGCCTGGCCCTCCTGCCGGGAGTCCTGGGGTCCCAAGATCAGCCCCCGGCCGTCGGCAGTCCGGCGCCCGATTTCAAGCTCACCTGTCTCGACGGAAACACCCACAGCCTCTCGGATTACAGGGGCAAGATCGTCGTCCTCGAGTGGACCAATCCCGGCTGCCCGGTTGTCCAGCGTCATTACAAGGACGGCCTGATGCCCGCCCTGCAGAAAGAATGCCTGGACGAAGGAGTCGTCTGGCTGCTCATCAATTCGACCAACCCCGGCCACGCCAACTTCAAACCGGCGGAGGATTTGAAACGGGTCTATGGAGAGTGGAAGGCCGCCTTCACCGCGTTCTTGATGGATCCGGATGGAAAAGCCGGGAAAGCGCTCGGCGCCAAGACAACCCCTCACATGTTCATCATCGATAAAGAGGGAAAGCTGGCCTACAACGGCGCCGTCGACGACGACCCGCAGGGAACCCGGCCGGACCGGATGGACTATGTCAAGCCGGCGGTCGAAGCCCTGCTCAAGGGAGAACCCGTGGCCACGACGACGACCAAGCCCTACGGCTGCTCGGTCAAGTACGCCGAATAGGGGCCAATCGGTTAGACTCGGGCCGCCCGCTCCAACCGTTTCATTATGGAGAAGATGAAGGCCGCGGACAGGAGACAGGCCCCGACAAGAATAGCCCACACCGCCCAGAGCGGCACCCGCATCCAGAACCAGGCGATGACCCCGACGAGGGAGTTGCCGACGGCCGTCGCGGCGAACCAACCGCCCTGCATCAATCCCTTGTACTTGGGGGGAGCCACGCGCGAGACGAAGGAGATGCCGATCGGACTGAGGAAGAGCTCGGCGATCGTCAGCCCTAGATAGGTCGAGATGAGCCAGTAGACGGAGACCTGGGAGTCGGCCGGAGCGACGAGGCCGCCGAGGGCCCGCGGGCTCGCCAGGCCGAACGAGATCACCACCAAGATGGTGTAGGCCGCGGCCGTGATGAGCATGCCGGTACCGATTTTCCGCGGTGCCGAGGGCTCCTTACCCTTGCGGTTGAGCCAACCGAAGAGGGCGACAACGAGGGGCGTCAGGACAACGATGAAGAACGGATTGAAGTGCTGGAACATCTGGGGCTGGAACGGATTCGTCGCGTCGTACCCGTTGTAGCGGAGGTAGGCCAGGATGCCGAAGCCGACAAAAGAGGCCGCGCCGAGGATGCGGGCAATCCGGCCCGACGATTTCTTCAAGAGGACGACCAGCCCGACTAAGGCCAGGAAGATGGGGAGGAGCCCCGTCATGTCGAACCAGAGGTTGGTCGCCTTGCCGACGCTCGGGACGGTGTAGTCCCTGGCGAAATAGGTCAGGGTGACGGCGCTCTGGTGGAAGGCCATCCAGAAGAAGATAACGACGCCGAAGACGAGGCCGAGGGCGATGAGCCGCTGGCGCGTCTGTTCGCGGGTCAGCTCGACGACCTGGGACTTCAGGGCCTCGGACTTGGCCTTCTGGCGCTCCGTGAGGTCGGCCATCCTGTAGTGCTTGCGGAAGGCCCAGAAGATGGTCATGGAGACGATCAGGCTGAGACAGGCGACGCCGAAGCCGAAATGGTAGGACTTGCTCAGGGTGTTGATGTAATCCGTGGAGAACCGCCCTAGTGTGTCCAGCGTGACCGAAGCGTCCTGTCCCCGGGCAATGGCCAGGAAAGAGGATGCGTCGGCCAGCTTCCCTTTGAGGAAGTCGTTAGCCAAGGCCGGGATCCGGGCGTCATAAAAATAGTTCGAAGCCTTGAGGATCCAATTGCTCACCTTCTCCGAAGCCGTCGGGGCAAACATTGCGCCGATGTTGATTCCCATATAAAAAATATTGAAGGCTCTGTCCCTCAGGGCGTCGTATTTAGGGTCGTCATAGAGGTTGCCAACCAGGGCCTGGAGGTTGCCCTTGAACAGGCCCGTGCCCAGCGAGATGACGGCCAGGGCAGCGATAACCAGGGAAAATCCTGTGTTCATGGCCGTCGGCAGAGTCAACATGAAATAGCCGATGAACATGACGACGATACCCAGGCTGATCGTCCGGCCGTAGCCGATGAACCGGTCGGCGAGAAAGCCGCCGAGGAGAGGGAAAATGTAGACTCCGACCATGAAAGTCGAGTACATGAATCCCGCCGTTCCCGCGGACAGGCCGTACTTCGCCTGCATGAAGAGGACAAAAATGCTGATCATCGTGTAAAAGCCAAAGCGCTCGCCCATGTTGGCGAAGAAAGCGACGAACAGGCCCTTGGGATGTCCTTTGAACATGACTTAGCCTCCCGCTCTTGGATTTCGCGCAGCAATCATCGGCCCGAAAAGCATGCGGCCTAATATAAATATATCCCGAGTGGCTGTCAAATAATCAGCAGGGGGTTTTCAATACCCGAGAATTGCACTAGAATAGGGAATCTTGAGTCCTCACTATGATACGTTTCCACCTGACCGAAACTCTCCAGAAGCTCCCCGAAAATGCCCGCTCCCTCATCCAGACTGCGGTCTTCGGGCTGGGCGCCAGCCTCTCCGCAGTCGCCTTTCTCTTCTTGACGAACCTGATGTTTTCCCGGACCTTCCTGGAATTCACGGGTCGGTCGAAACCCGCTTTCGCCGTGGCCAGCTTCGCCGTCATCATGGGCTCATCCGTCATCGTCAGTGCGTTGCTTTTCTGGGTGGCCCCCGAAGCCGCAGGAAGCGGCGTTCCCCAGGTCAAGACGGCGTATTGGAAGGAAATGGGCTACATGTCGCCCCGCTCGTCCCTGGTCAAGTTCATCGCCGGAGTGCTGAGCATCGGCGGAGGAAACAGCCTTGGCCGGGAGGGTCCTTCCATCTACGTAGGAAGCGGAGTGGCTTCCAACGCAGCCGGGTTGTTCGGCCTCGGGCGACGGGAGCGCCGCAGCGCCTCGGTGGTCGGCGCGGCCGCCGGTCTGGCCGCCGCCTTCAACACGCCGCTGGCGGCCATCACCTTCGTCATCGAGGAGGTCATCGGCGATTTCAACAGCCGCTATTTGGGACGGGTGATCCTATCCTCGGTCGTCGGAGCGTTTATCGTCCATGCCCTGATCGGCCGGCAGCCGGCGTTCTCGCTGCCGCCCGTCGCCCGCGGGACCTGGGCTCATTACTTGATCGTCCCTTTTGCCGCCGCCCTAGCCGCCCTGGCCGGAATGACCTTCCAGAGGATGACCATCGCCTGGAGAGAGGGGCTCCGACGGCACCGCCTTCCTCTCTGGCTCCAGCCGATCATCGGAGCTTTTTTGACCTGGGTGATCGGTGCTTCCGTGTTTTTGGCCACCGGAAAGATCGGCATCTTCGGCCTGGGATACCAGGACCTCTCGGCCGCGCTGGCCAATGATTTCCCCTGGAAGATCGCCGGCCTGATGGTCATCTTCAAGCTGGTCGCCACCGTGGCCGGATACAGCTTCGGCGGGTCCGGCGGTATTTTCGCGCCCTCCCTTTTCATCGGCGGCATGGCCGGGTTCTTCACCGCCGGCCTGGCCGGTCTTTGGCTTCCCCTGTCCTCGGCCGACCACGTCGTCCTGGCGGCCGTCGGGATGAGCGCCTGTCTGGGGGCAATCGTCCGGGCACCTATGACTTCGCTCCTGATCGTTTTCGAGATGACCCACCAGTTTGAGCTGATCCCGGGCTTGATGATCGGCCTGGTCATCAGCCAGGCCATCTCCAGGCGAACCGCACGATTGAACTTCTACGATGCCCTGTTGGTCCAGGACGGCCACGAACTTCATAAGATCCGGCCGCCTCTGGACCTTCAGAGCTGGCAGAACCTTTCCGTCTCGGCAATCGCCAACCCCAAACCCGTGGCCGTCCGAAAGCTGGAGGTGAAGGCCCTGAAAGAGATAATCGATCGCTATCCCTATGTGTGTTTCCCGGTCCTCCTCGACGGACGGCTCGAGGGAATCGTCACCCGGGAGGAAATCATGAAATCCGTGCTCGCCGGGACGCTGCCAGAAATCCAGTCGGCCATCACCTGCTTTCCGGACCAGCCGGTCCGGGAAATCGGGGACAAGTTCATCGCCTCGCCGGTTTCGGCTCTCATCGTCGTGGAGAGGGACGGCGGTGCCGTGGTCGGGATCATCACACTCCATGACCTCATCCGGGCCCAGGCGTCTTTCCAGCAGTAAACACAGTCTCTGCGGGCCCGGTTGTTAACTCCGGAAGCATCTCCAATTATGTGATGGCCCATCATGATGATCACCAAAAAAAAGAGGCTTGCTTCAATTCCTTCCCGGTTTCCTCGCCCCCCCCGGATATGATATCTTAGTTTCATTCATAAGGTTGTCCGCGGCCTTAGCTATCGAAATCGGTTCTGGCGTTCTGACGGAGTCGAAGATGCGAAAGATCTGGGTTTTCTTCAGCCTGGTCGGACTGGCGATCTTGTCCCTTCCCGGTCGTTCACAGATCCCGGCCGAAGCCGATGCCACCAGTATCGTCCGCCAAATTGACGCCCTCTATCGGAGTGATTCGAGCGAAGCTCTGGTGGAGATGGAGATCGTCACCCCCCACTGGCAGCGGACTCTGCGGATGAAAGCCTGGAGCCTGGGGATGGACAAGACGTTCATCCGGATTCTCGAGCCGAAGAAGGAGGAGGGCATCACGACTCTCCGCATCGGCAACGAAATGTGGAACTACCTGCCAAAGATCAACAAGGTCATGAAGATCCCTCCTTCGATGATGATGAGCTCCTGGATGGGCTCCGACCTCACCAACGACGACCTCGTCAAGGAATTCACCTTCCTCGAATCCTATCATTTCGAACTCGTCACTCCCGATGCGCCGGAAGAGGGCCTTATTTATGTCAAGTGCGTTCCCAAGGAGGGGCTTCCCATCGTCTGGGGCCATGTCATCATCGCCGCCCAACGCGCAGATACGATGCCCGTCTGGCAGCGATTTTTTGACGAAAAAGGAAATCTTGTCAGGGAGATGTTGTTCAAGGAAGTCAAATCCTTCGGGAGCCGCCGCATTCCTGCGGTCATGGAATTGATTCCCCGGACAAAAAAGGGGCAGAAAACCGTACTGCGTTATCTCGAAGCGCGATTCGACGTCGGGCTCGACCCGGATATTTTCACCCTGCGGAACCTCCGCGGAGGGATCTAGGCATGCTGACGCTCAAGATGGCCTTCCGGAATATCCTCCGGCAGAAACGCCGGACCATGTTTACCGGTTTGAGCATCGTCGGCGGTTTCACTCTGGCCGTCATCTTTATCGGCTGGGCGGACGGAAGCTACAACAACATCATCGACCAGTTTACCCGCAACCGGCTCGGGCACATCCAAATCCATGAAAAAACCTACCTGGACCGGCCGTCCCTCTATAAGACCATCGATGCGGGGCAGAGAATCGGGACCATCCTTGAACAGGCTGATGCCGTCGAATCCTGGGCGCCGCGGGTTTATGGAGCCGGACTGGCGGCTTTCGGCGAGAAAAGTGCCGGAGTCCAGATCATCGGGCTGGATCCCCAAAGAGAAAATGCCACGACCCACTTCGACAGAAAAATCGTCCAGGGGGGGAGTTTTTCCGCTCTCCGGGCCGGGGAAGTCGTCCTGGGCAAGGGTTTGGCTGAGATCCTGCAGACGAAAACCGGGGACCGGGTCGTCCTGGTTTCCCAGGCAGCGGACGGCTCCATCGCCCAGGACCTCTACCTCCTCGTCGGAATCGTCGCGACGGGCGACGACCTGAGCGACCGGATGTCTTTTTTCCTGCCCCTGGGTACGGCCCGAGATTACCTTGTCCTGGGTGACCGCCTGCATGAGATCGCCGTCGTCGTCGACCGGCTCAGCCGGGTGAACAGGATCGCCGCGACGCTCTCCGGGCTCATCGCTGACCCCGCCCTGTCGGTCGATCCCTGGCAGGTATTCGCCCGGTCATTCTACGAAGCCATGCGGGCGGACAAAGCGGGTATGTGGGTCATGCTGGTCATCATCGTCGTCATCGTCGCCGTCGGCGTCCTCAACACGGTCCTGATGTCGGTGCTCGAAAGGAGGCGCGAATACGGTCTGCTCAAGGCTATCGGGACAAAGCCCCGACAGATCGTCCGTCTGGTCCTTCTCGAAATCATGGTTTTGTCATTGATCGCGATGACCGTCGGCGCTGGACTGGGATTAGGCGCCAACGCCATCCTGTCCAAACACGGAGTCAAATTCAGTTCGGGGCTCACCTATGGAGGCATGGTCTTCGACACCATGAAGTCCGAGATCAACCTGCGGAGCTTCCTCATTCCCGCCTTCACCGTCCTCATCAGCGCCGTCCTGGTCAGTCTATTCCCGGCCGTAAAGGCCGCCCGAACGGAGGCGGCCAAAACCATGAGGATGCACTAGGAGACCGCCATGGGATTCACCTTGAAGCTGGCCTGGCGGAACATATTTCGCAACAAGCGCAGGACTTTCATCGCCGGCATCGCCATCGGCGTCGGCCTGGCCACGCTGATCTTCACCGACGCCCTCATTTTGGGAATGAAGGCCAATATGATCCACTCGGCCACGGCGGCTTATTCCGGTGAAGGCCAGATTCACCGGCAGGGTTTTCGGCTCACCCAGGACGTGGGAAAAACGATCAACGGCCCCGCCGAGGTCATCGCCGGGTTGGAGAAGGAGGAAACGGTCGAAGCCTTCACCCGCCGGGCCATGAGCTTCGGCATGATCACTTCTCCGGCCAACGTCAGTTCGGTCCTGTTCGTCGGCCTCGACCCGGAGAGCGAAAGACCCCTTTCTCACATCGACGACAACATCCAGAGGGGAAATTTTTTCTCCGGGCCGGAGGCCCGGGATATCGTCATCGGCAGCGGACTGGCCGACCTTCTCGAAGTCTCCTTGGGAGACCGGGTGGTGGTCACCGTCTCCCAGGCCGGGAGCGAATCTCTGGCCCAGGATATGTTCAGGGTTTCGGGGATCTATCACTTCAACATCAAGGAAATGGACGGCGGTTTCGCCTTTGTCCGCCTGGAAAAAGCCCAGGAGATGCTGGGCATCGGAACGGGCGTTCACGAGATCGCCATCAAGTTCCGTTCCCTTGAGTTTGCCGCCGAGGACAACACCTCGTTCTGGGAGAAGTACTCGGTCAACGGCAATGAAGCGGTCAGCTGGATGGTCCTTCTCCCCCAACTCAAGGCCGTCCTCAACATGGTCTGGATCTCGCTCATTTTCATGGCCGTTCTCCTTTTCGGCATCGTCGCCTTCGGGATCATCAACACGCTGTTCATGTCCCTTTACGAGCGGATGTTCGAATTCGGGGTCATCCGGGCGGTCGGTACCCGGCCGGGCGGCGTCCGGCGGCTGGTGGTGTTCGAGGCCGGCGCCCTGGCCGTCCTGAGCATCGCCATGGGAACCATCCTCGGCCTGATCATCACGCTGATCGTCATGAAGACCGGCATCGACTATCGCGGCATCGAGTTCGCCGGAACGACATTCTACGAAATGCTCTACCCCGAGCTTCATCTTCAGCAGTTCCTCATCTACCCGGCGACCGTATTCTTGTTCACCCTGCTGGTGGGCCTCTATCCGGCGGGGGTCGCCGCCCGGATGTCGATATCCGATGCTCTCCGAAAAAGCCTCTGAAGGAGATTGAGATGAGCAACGACAAGGAACGGCTTATTGTCGCCGAAGATGTCCGGAAGGAATTCCGGGATAACGACATCGTCGTCGCCGCCGTTCGGGGCATCGACCTGACCGTCGAGACAGGAGAATTCACGGCTGTCGTCGGCCCTTCGGGATCGGGCAAGACTACCTTCCTCAATCTCATCTCCGGCCTGGAGCAGCCGACCTCCGGAAAGGTCTGGTTGAAAAACCAGTTGGTCTCCAAGATGAGCGGCCGGGAGCTGGCGGATTTCCGGCGCGACCACGTCGGTTTCATCTTCCAGGCCTATAACCTGATCCCGGTTCTGACGGTCGAAGAAAACATCGAATACATCATGCTTCTTCAGGGCCTGGCCAAAGAGGAGCGCCGCGAGCGCGTCCGGAAAATACTGGCCGAGATCGGCATGGAAGGGTTCGAAAAGCGTTTCCCGCCGAAAATCTCCGGCGGTCAGCAGCAGCGGGTGGCCATCGCCCGGGCCATGGTCTCGCGCCCCGAGCTGATTCTGGCGGACGAACCGACCGCCAATCTCGACTCCCAAACCGGCGCCGCGCTCCTCGACATGATGCGTGACCTGAACCGCAAGACGGGCATGACCTTTTTCTTCTCCACCCACGACCCGATGGTCCGGGAACGCGCGGACCGGGTCATCACCCTCAAGGATGGACGTGTCGTCAAGGACGAGCGGAGGGCCGCGAATTGAGAACAAGGGCAAGCGTCACGGCCGTTCTGGCCGTTTTGATCCTCCATGCCTGGCCGGCCCGGGCCGGTGATCGCCTGTCTTTCCGGGGATACGTCAAGAATTTTTCCATCCTGATCATGCCGCCGGCCTCCATCCTGGCGGAGACGACAGTCGATGAACCCGACCTGGGCGCCGTGAACAACAGGCTGCGCCTGGAGATGGCCTATCGCCCCTCAAACCGGATATCCGTAGACTTCGCCTATGACGTTTCTCCCCGCATCCAGGATTCCCGCCTCTTCGGGCAAGATTTCTTTTTCCCCGGCTTGACGCTGCCGGAATACCGCCTTCTCGACTTCCGGGATATCCTTTATCCCGGTCCCGGCCAAACTCCGGCGAGCTTTGCACTCTATCACAACCTGGACCGTTTCTCGGTGACGATCCGAACGGGCGGCGCGGACATCATCCTGGGCCGTCAGGCCGTGGCCTGGGGGAGCGCCCGCGTCGTCAACCCGACCGATATCATCGCCCCTTTCTCTTTCAACGAACTGGACAAGGAGGAACGGTTAGGGGTCGATGCGGTCCGCGTCCGTATCCCCCTCGGCCCGCTGGACGAGCTCGACACGGGAGTCGTCGCCGGCCGGGACTTCGCTTCCGCGAACAACGCCTTCTTCATCCGGGGGAAGACGTATCAACTCAAAACGGATATCTCCGGCCTGCTGCTGGCGTTCCGGGATCACCTCCTCATCGGCTTGGACCTAGCCCGGGCCCTGGGAGGAGCCGGGCTCTGGCTGGAAGCCGCCTGGGCCATCCCGGACGCCTTCAGGGAAAATCGCCGGGAGACGGAAAAAAGCTACTGCCGGGTCTCCTTCGGGCTCGACTACAGCCCGAGCAGCGATACCTATGGGTTCATCGAATACCATTTCAGCTCCGCCGGGGAAGGACGCCCGGAAAACTACATCCACCTTCTCAACACTTCTCCTTACCAGGATGGCGCGGTCTATCTCCTGGGACGCCACTACCTGAACTTCGGGGCGACGGTTCAGCTTTCCCCGCTCCTGCCCTTCACCGGCCTGGTCATCCTCAACCTCAACGACAGGTCGGTTGTGCTCGCGCCTCAGCTTGAATACAACATCGCTGAGAATATCTACCTGGCGGGCGGTGCGTATATCGGATTCGGCAAAAGGCCGGAAACAGTCCTCGGTCCCAGCGACGCTCCTCCCCGCCTCCTTCACTCCGAATTCGGCGCCTACCCGGATATGATCTTCTCTTCGTTTCGCGTCTACTTCTAGCCGGCCGGATTATTCTGTATTTTCTTTCTCGATCAGGTCATGGAGCTTGTCCAGGAAATCGGGGACGGCCGAGATCACCCGATTCCAGTTCGGGATCAGGGGGGAATAGAGAGGATCATCGAGGAACGCCTTCCCGGCCATCTGCAGGGCGCGGCTGAACGCTTCGACGATGCTCGACTCCTGGTGGGAATCGAAGATCAAGCCGTTGATGGCGGCATCATCCCGATAGCGTTTGATGGCGTCCTTGGCCGTCCGCTGGTAGTTGATGAGCAGGGTGCTGAGGGCGCTCTGGCTGAGGATGATCCCCTCGACGGCCAGGTTCCGGAAGATCGACCGGGCGATATCGATGGCCATCTTCATCAGCCCCGTTTTCGGGTCTTCCGCCGAGAGCGGCTGATGTTTGTGCTCGTAGGTCTCGCACAGCTCGGCCTGGCAGACTCGCCGCAGCGAATAGTTGCGGTAGACTTCCGCCAAGGTCTCCACTTCGAGTCCCCAGTCGTTGGGGATGCGGTTGATCCCGGCAAAGTCGGTCAGCATGGAGAATTCTCCGGCCAGGGGGTAGCGGAAACTGTCCAGATAAACCAATAAGGGCAAGCAACCGAACAGCTTTTCCAAGCTGCGGATGAGAGGGGTGACGAACAACCGGGTCACCCGGCCGTGCATGCGGTCGGTGACCCGGGCATAATACCCTTTGCAGAATGCGTAGTCGATGCTCGGCGAAGCGACAGGATAGCATAGCCTGGCGACGAGCTCCCGCGAATGGTTGACGATGTCGCAGTCGTGGAGGGCGATGACCTTGATGTCTTCACGGGACAGGATGTAGCCGTAGGCGATCCAGGCCGACCGGCCTTTGCCGTCCCCCCCGGCCGACAGGTCGTGCTTCTCCAGAAGGTCGTAGAGCTCCGAACAGGGTGGCCCGGATGCCCAGATGATGCGGTGCCTCTGGGGTAACCTGGTAAAGAACTCTTTGGCCCTGAGGAAATCGTCCCGCTCCTTAGCCCGGCCGAGGGTGACGACGATCTCATTCAGATAGGGGATCGCCTGGAGGTTTTTCATAATGCCCTGGATGGCGGGGGAACTCAACTCTGTAGGGGTGATGGGTAGGACAAGGGCGATGGGGCGATGCTTATTGAACTCGACAAGCTCCCTCTCCATCCGCCCGACATCCGTCTGCCCGAGCCGGTGGAATGTCGTGATGACTCCGGTCTGATAAAAATCCGCCATGGTAACCTCCTTGAAGAGAGTGATTAGGCAGCGAGTCGACCCACAAGATCGAGGACCGCCGCGCGCCAGCCGTCTGGCCCTTCACCAGGGGCCCGGATGAGATGGCTTAGCCGGATGGAAGGATCATAGCGGCCTCCCGGTTTCTGGACGAGGACGGCAAAATCGACGTTCTCCAGGAGAGGAAGGTCGTTGGGGCTGTCGCCGAGGCCGATCGTCTTCAGAGACCGGTCTTCCGCCCGGGCATAGATCGTCCGGAGAAGCCGGACGGCCTTCCCTTTATCATTGTCCCCGGTAAGGTGGAAAAAGCGCCCGCCTTGAGTGATTTTCAAACCCGCCGCGCCCGCCGTCTCCTGGATGGCCTCGAGAGAAGCGGTGCCGGTTAACAGAAAGGGTTCGTCATATTCCCTTTTCTTGGCGAGTGCGGCCTCCGGGGCGGAGAGTCCGGTCAGTTCCATGACTTTTTCAACGGCCAGGTCTCCAAATCCCCTGATCTGGCCGGGCAGGCGTTCCTGGAGCTCTGAGACCACCTCCCTGAGCCGCGGGTAAGGAGTTCCGAACTCAAGGACATGGTATCCCGATTCCCTTCTCGCGGTGGGAAGTTCTTGGGCGAAATATCCCTCCGGGATGAAGACGGCCCCACCGTTTTCGCTGATGAACGGGTCCGTATTGGCCAGCGCGGCGCGGATCGGCTCTATCTCGGCCCGCGTTTTGCTCGAGCAGATGATCAGAGGAATCCTTTTCTCCCTTAGGAGGCGGAGAGCCGGCCGGGCCGACTCAAACGAATAGGAGTGGTGGTCGAGGAGGGTCCCGTCAAGGTCGCTGAAGACGAGAATCCGGATTCTCATATCTGTTCCAGGTCTAATGATGAGGACTGGCCTGCCTCTCCGAATCTTCGGAAAGACCGCACTTGCTTGTATCTGCTTTCTACCCTAACAAAGCATTCATCATCAAGTCAACCCAAAAAACTTGAGTCGGGAGGCAGAGATTTATTAGAATGGAAGAGACCGATGAAAAGTACAGGAGTACGCGATGGCCTATATCACAGCGCTGCGCCGCTACACCGCCAAGAGAATCGAAGAGATCCGGAACGCCGACATCCTCGTGGGCATCCCCTGCTATAACAACGAGAAGACGATCCCCCACGTCATCCAGATGGTCACCCATGGTTTGGACAAATACTACCGGGATTTCCGGAATGTTATTTTTATCGCCGACGGCGGTTCGACCGACGACACCCGGGAAGCCGCCCAGGAATTCCAGGCCAAGCCCTGGCAGGAAAAGGTCGTCTCGATCTACCGGGGACCCGCCGGCAAAGGAACGGCCCTGCGCTCCGTCTTCGAAGCGGCCCGGACCCTCCGGGTCCGCGCCTGCGCCGTGGTGGACGCCGACCTGAGGAGCATCACCTCCGACTGGATCCAATACCTCCTGGACCCGGTTATCAACCACGGCTACGAGTTCGTCGCGCCGGTCTATCTAAGACACAAGTACGACGCGACGATCACGAACAATATTGTCTACAACCTGACCCGCACGCTCTACGGCAAGCGGCTCCGGCAGCCCATCGGCGGGGATTTCGCCTTTTCCAAAGAGGTCGCCAAATTCTATGCGGAACAGGACGTTTGGGAAACCGACGTGGCCCGCTACGGGATCGATATCTGGATGACCACGACCGCCATCACCCAGAATTTCAAGCTCTGCCAGTCCAACCTCGGCGCTAAGATCCACGACCCCAAGGATCCGGGACAGCAGCTGGGTCCCATGTTCCGCCAGGTCGTCTACATCCTTTTCGCCCTCATGGAAAGATTCGAAAGCTATTGGAAGAACATCCAGGGAAGCGAGTCGGTCGAGACCTTCGGCCACAAGAATTCGATCGAACCCGAGCCGGTCAGCGTCGACCTGGAAGGGATGATCGAGAAGTTCAAGACCGGGTTCCAGCACTTCTCATCACTTTGGAAGGAGATCTTCTGCGCCGAGTGCTTCGCCGAAATCCAGAAGGCCAGCGATCTGGGAGTCCGGGATTTCCATCTTCCGACCCCGGTCTGGGTGCAGATCCTTTACGAACTGGCGGCCACGTTCCATGCCTGGAAACGCAACCGTTTCAAGATCATCGAGGTGGTCACTCCGCTCTATTATGCCCGGGTGGCGTCTTTCATCCGCAAAACCTGGGATATGAACTCGGAGGCGGCCGAGGAAGTTGTCGAGGAACAGGCTCTCCAGTTTGAAAAGCACAAGGACTATCTCCTCAAGGTCTGGGCCGAGAAATCGCCGGCCTGAAAGGACGGCTGCCGGGTCATCCGGAGAGGCGTCCATTCGATCAGCGAGAAGAGGAGGCTCCGCGCTTGACGGTTGACCAGCTTGGAGAGACAGAGGTCATCCTCGCCTCCCGATCGCCGAGAAGACAGGAACTTCTGAAGAAAATCAGGGTCGCGTTTCAAGTCGTTCCGAGCGGGGTCGACGAGAACAAGTTCCGGGAAAACGATCCTCTCAGGTTCGCCCTCGGAGCGGCCGAGGCCAAGGCAAGAGACGTCGGCGAGAAACACCCCTCCTCGCTGATCATCGCGGCCGATACGGTCGTCAACCTCGGGGACGAGGTTTTCGGCAAACCCGGAGACCGGACCGAGGCACGCGAGATCCTCCGCCGGCTCTCCGGCCGGCGTCACCGCGTCATCACGGCGGTGGCGCTTTTCCGAAAAGAAGAGGAGAGGCTCCTGACCGGCTACGAGATCAGCTATGTCACGTTCAGGACGTTGAGCGATCAAGAGATCAACGGCTATCTCGCGTCCAGCGAATTCCTGGACAAGGCCGGAAGCTACGCTGTCCAGGAGGTTGGCGACGCCTTCGTCGAAAAGCTCGAAGGGGACTACGAAAATGTGGTTGGATTTCCGGTCGCCCGGGTCAAGAAGCTCTTGGATGAATTCCTGGATCCAGGAGAAATCGTCTCCATCACCGACATCGCCCTGCCCCATGATTGGGGGGTTGGAAAGATCAACGGGATGGTGACCTTCGTGCCCGGGGCGGTCGTCGGCGATAAGGTCAGGGTCATTGCTTTCAAAGAGAAGAGACGACACCGGTTCGGAAGGATCGTCAAGCTTGAATCCGCCTCCCCTTTCCGTGTCGAACCCGCCTGTCCCCATTTCGGGACATGCGGCGGCTGCGCCTTCCAGAACCTGGCCTACGCCAAACAGCTGGAGATCAAAGAAAGCTATCTCCTCAGGACCCTGCGGAGGATCGGCCGGTTGTCCTTGGACGGCGTCGAGCACGAGCCTATCACCCCCTCGCCCTCTCCGTATTTCTACAGGAACAAAATGGAGTTCGCTTTCGGAGGAGATGAGAATGGCATCTTCCTCGGGCTCCGCGAGCGGGCCTCGCCCCTTGAAAAATATAAAAGGCGGACCGTGGCCCTGCGCACTTGTCCTATCTTCAGCCGGGCCGTCGAAGAGATATTCCCTGTCCTCATGGATTGCGTAGGGCGCAGCGGAATGGTAGCCTATGACCCCCTAACCAAATCAGGATATTTCCGAAATCTCGTCCTCAGAGAAGGCAAGAACACGGGTGAGATCCTGGCCGTGCTCGTAACCAGAAGTGGAAAAGAGTTCGATCCGGGGGAGGTGGCCCAAGAACTCATGAAAACCGCCCCTCAGGTCAAGAGCTTCTGGTGGGTGGAGAACGACCGGATCCCCGACCTGGTGGACTTCGAAAAGAAAACCCACATCGCCGGGTCCGCCTTCATCGAGGAACGCTTGGGGGAATTCAGGTTCAGGATCTATCCGGAAACGTTCTTCCAGCCCAACCCGCAAGGCGCGGAGAAACTCTACGGCCAGATCCACGCAGAAGTGCGGGCGCTGGGAGCGCAAAGAGCGCTCGGCTTATACTGCGGTTCGGGTTCGATCGAAATATCAATCTCCGGGGCGGCGGAAGAGGTCGTGGGAATCGACTCCGAGAGGGCCAACATCGCCGTCGCCGGGGAGAACGCCGCCCTCAACGGAGTCCGGAACTGCCGGTTTATCAAGGGCCGGGTCGAGCGGTTTCTCAAGGAGGAGAAATTCCCGGACTTCGATGCCCTGGTCCTCGATCCGCCGCGCGCCGGAATCAGCGCCCGGGCCCTGAAGCACATCATCAGCCTGAAGATCTCCCCTATCCTCTATGTTTCCTGCAATCCCGCCGCTTTCGCCCGCGACATCGGCTTGCTCGAGGCCAACGGCTATCGCCTTCGGAAGCTCGGGTGCTTTGATTTCTTCCCCCACACTCCCCATCTCGAGGCGCTCGGCGTCCTGGAAAAGACTTAGAGGACGTTCCCCCCCATTGTTCAACCAGGAGTTCCCCCAATAATTAGGTCCGAAAATGGATTTGTCGGCGACAGGCCCTCGCCTTGGATTCAGTCTGGAGCTATGCTTTAATTGGCAAGGAAGAGAAAAGACATGAAGCCAAAAAAATGTTCGTTTGCGATAGCCCTGTCCTTGTTCAACTTTGTTGTCTTGGGCCTCTGTTCTTGGTGTGTGGATTTGAACACCTTGAGAAAGGCTCTCGAGGCCGAGATCGCGGGCTCCGGAGCCGAGGTCAGCCTGGCCTTCAAAGACCTCCAAACGGGAGAGACCCTTTTGATTAAGGAAAAGGATATGGTCCATGCAGCCAGCACGATGAAGGTGCCGGTGCTCATCGAAGTATTCAAGCAGGCCGAAGATGGGAAATTTCGGCTGGATGATTGGATCGTCATCAAGAACGAGTTTCACAGCATCGTCGACGGCAGCCCCTTTTCTTTGAACAAGGAAGATGACTCCGATACCGATATCTATGGACTCATCGGAACGTCCCTAACGATCCGGGAACTCGCCGAGAGGATGATCACCAGCAGTAGCAATCTGGCGACCAACATTTTGATCGAGCTCGTCCGGCCGGAAAACGTGATGTCCACTCTGGATCTCTTGGGCATCCGGCGGATGCGGGTTCTAAGGGGTGTTGAAGACGGCAAGGCCTTTGAGAGAGACTGGAACAACCAGACCGACGCCTCCGACCTCCTCCGTGTGATGGAGGCGATCGCGTCCGGCAAGGCCGGTTCCTTGTCCTCCTGCCGGGAGATGATCCTCATCCTGGAAAAACAAAAGTTCCGCGACGGCATCCCGGCGGGTGTGCCGGCCGGGATCCCGGTCGCCAATAAAACCGGCTCGATTACGGGTATGGAACATGATGCGGCCATAGTCTTCCCCCGGGGGCGCAAGCCGTATATTCTGGTGGTCCTGACCAGAGGGGTGAAAAACCCGGAAGAGGGCGAAAGACTGATTGCCCGTCTCTCGGAGCTCATCTATGGTCAGGTCGTCCCCCGGTAGAGCCCAGGAGTTCCCCCAATAATTCGGCCCGAAATAGGCTAACTTTTTTTCCATCAGGGAGTTAGTCTTGTCCCTTATCTGGAAATAAGAAATGGGGGGAACTTCGGCTATTCGACCATTTGCATCGGCACGGCGTTTAATGTTATAGAAACCATTCATGATCTATTCAAGTGTGTCTATGATCTCTCCGTGTCCTTCTAAATTATCGATAAACAAACACCCTGGATAGAAGGAGTTGCCGATGGAAGGATACTTGGACAATCTCGCCCAGTGGGTCGACAAGACGGCCTACAATATTTGGTCGTTCCTGCTTTTCTTCCTGCTGGCCGCTGGCATCTGGCTGACCATCCGGACGCGTTTCATCCAGTTCCGGCACCTCCGCGACGGCTTCCAAATCATGTTCGCCGGCTTCCTCCATAAGGGGAAAAAGGAAAAGCGGGAGGGCGATGTTTCGGCGTTCCAGGCGGTCTCGACGGCCCTGGCCGCCACCGTCGGCAACGGGAATATCGGCGGCGTCGCCTTCGCCCTGACGACGGGCGGCCCGGGGGCCATCTTCTGGCTTTGGGTCTGCGGGTTCGTCGGCATGGCCACTAAGTATTCGGAAGCCCTCCTGGGGGTGATGTTCCGGGAACATTACCCGGACGGCAAGATCGCCGGCGGCCCCATGTATTACATCAAGAACGGTATTTCGAACAAAAGATTCGCCGCCATCCTGGCCCCGGCCTTCGCCGTCTGCGGCGCCTTTGCCACCCTGTTCGGTACCGGGAACATGATGCAGGCCAACCAGATGACCCTGGTCTTCAACAGCCAGTTCGGAATTCCCAAGATCGTCAGTGCCATAGTCATTACCTTTCTCGTCGGCATCGTCATCATCGGCGGGATCAAGAGGATCGGCGCCGTGGCGGAGCGGATCGTCCCGGTGATGATCTTCCTCTATCTCGTCGTCGGCACCTTCGTCATCCTCTCCAACGTCGCCGTCATCCCGGACGTCTTGACCCTCATCTTCGAGCATGCCTTCACGCCCTACGCGATGGGCGGCGGGGCCATCGGCTACACGGTGAAGACGGCCATGCAGATGGGCTTCCGCCGCGGACTCCTGACCAACGAGGCTGGACTGGGGAGCGCTCCCATCGCCCATGCCGCCGCCCAGGCCAAGTCCCCGGTCCACCAGGGTCTCATGGGGATCGCCGAGGTCTTCGTGGACACGATCATCGTCTGCTCGTTCACGGCCATCATCAACCTCTCCAGCGGCCTCTGGGCAACGACCAAGGCCGCCGATACGATCCAGGGAACCGCGCTGACAGCCTCTTCTTTTGCGAGTAAGGCCGGTGTGATCGGAAGTATCACTGTGGCCCTGGGGTCGTTCCTGTTCGGGTACACGACTCTGATCGCCTGGTATTATTACGGCGAGCAGTGCATGAAATTCATTTTCGGTTACAAGGTGACCCGGGTCTATCGGGTCATCTACATCGGGCTGGGATTCATCGGCGCCCTCATCTCTATCCAGCTCGTCTTTTACGTCGGCGACGTCGCCAACGCTTTCATGGCCTTTCCCAACCTCGTCGCCCTTTTTGCCTTGAGCGGTGTCGTGGCCAAGACGAGCCGGGATTTTTGGAAGAAATACAAAACGCTCGACGGCTTCGATAAAAAGCACTCCGCCTGATCTTAGGATTCAAGTCGCTAGACGAGTTCCCTTTTCTTCTCGAAAAACGAATAAACGACGGGGACGAGGACCAGGGTGATTAAGGTTGAGCTGGTCAGTCCACCGATGACGGCCCGGGCCAGCGGCGCCTGGAGCTCACTCCCCTCCTGAAGTCCCAACGCCAGCGGAATCATCGCGATGATGGTCGTCAAGGCCGTCATCAGGATGGGTCTCAGCCTTCGCCTTCCGGCCTCCTCGATGGCCTGCCTCATCTCCATCTTATCCCTGCGCCGTAGCAGGTTGGTGTAGTCGACGAGGAGGATGGCGTTGTTGACGACGATGCCGCCGAGCATGATACAGCCTATGTACGTTTCCACGTTGAAGGTCGTCCCCGTCAGCAGCAGGATAAAGACGACACCAATGATGGCCAGCGGCACGGAGAACATGACGATGAGCGGGTCGCGCAACGACTCGTAAAGCATGGCCATGACCATATAAACAAGGAATAAAGCCAGCAAGATGCTCACCAGGAGCTCCCGGAAAGCTTTCTGCTGTTCTTCGTAGTCACCGGTGAACCCGATGGTGAAATCCCGGGGCACGGGGACGGTCTTCAGGCTCTGCCGGACGTCGCCGATGACCGAGCCCAGGTCCCGGTCAGCGATCTCCGCCGAAACGGTGATGATCCTCTCGCGGTCCCGGCGTTCGATCTGCTGGGGACCCCGCTTCCCCTGGACATCGATGACGTTCCTAAGGCTGATCTGCTGGCCGTCGGAATTGGTCATGGTCAGGTCGAGAATGTCGGTGACGTCCATCATTTCAGAATCTTTCACCTTGACCAGGATCCTGTATTCCCGGCCGCCTTCCCGGAACTGGCTGGCCTGCGTCCCCATCAGAACGGTCTGGATGAAGCTCGCGACCTGGTTGACGGAAAGTTTCATCTCCGAGGCTTTCCGCCTGTCGATGAGGAAGTGCTCTTCCGGGGTGCCTTCCAGGCGGCTGAGCCTGACGTCGGTTACGCCCCTGGTCGTCTCGACGACTCTCTTGACTTGCTCAGCCAGGGCCTGGGCCACGTCCATGTCGTAACCTCTGATTTCAACCTGGAGTCTTTCCTGGCCCCCCCCGCCCCGCATGCCGAACATCATCTGGCCGCCTGAAGCCCTGGTCCTGATGATCGCTCCGGGTATTTGGGAAAGCTTCCGGCTCAAGTCGGCCGCGATCTCGGCACTCGAGCGGGTTCGTTGGGACTTGGGTTTGAGCCTGACGGTGATGGTGCCCTCGTTGGCCCCGCCCCGCCAGCCGCCGCTTCCCGCTCCTTCTTCGATGTTCAAGAGCTCGGGCACATACTGCCTGACCAGCTTGGACACCTCTTCCATCCTCTGGCTCATCACCATGAGCCTCGTCCCCACTTCCATCTCGACCGTCAACCGGACCTCGCCCTCGTCGGTCTGCGGCAGGTACTCCCGGCCGATGAACCTCATCAAGAACAAGCTGACAGCCAAGAGAATGACGGCCGCGGTCAGAACCCCGCCGCGGTGATCAAGGGAATAGTGGAGAATTTTTTTATAGGTGTTTTCCATCTTGACGAACAGAGCCCGGGACTTGAGCGCGATTTTCGACTCGGGCTTCCCTCGTGCCTTGTCAGACGCCGCCAAGAGCCGGTTCGAAAACATGGGCACAATGGTCAAGGAGACAAAAATCGAACACAACAGGGCGAAACTGACGACCAAGGCCAGTTGCTTGAACATGATTCCGGAGGAGCCGCGGACGAAGGCCATGGGCAGGAAAACGATCATGGTCGTAACGGTGCTGGCGATAATGGCCCCGGTCACTTCCTTGGTCCCTTCGGTACAGGCCTTCATGGTCGGCACCCCTCCCTGCTTCATCCGGAAGATGTTCTCGAGCACGACAATGGAATTGTCCACCATCATCCCGACGCCGAGAGCCAGTCCTCCCAGGCTCATGACATTGAGGGTCATCCCGCCGAAGTAGATGAGCGAGAAAGTGGCGATGATCGAAATCGGAATCGCGGTGGCGATGACCAGGGTACTCCGGAAGCTCGCCAGGAAGAAAAGGAGGACGAAGACGGCCAGCAATCCCCCAAACATGGCCGCTGATCCCACATTGTTGATGGCGCTTCGAATGAACTTGGCGCTGTCCCGGACGGAAATGATCTGAATCTGCGGATAGTCCTCCTGGAGTCTTTCGATCTCCTTCATGATTCCTTCGACAACCTTGACCGTATTCTTCCCCGATTGCTTGTAAACCAAGATCCTGATCCCGGGAATCCCGTTCACCCGAGCCACCCGGGTCACCCGGCGGAAGGTATCTTCGACGCTGGCGATGTCCTGCAGCCTGATCGAGGCGCCTTCCCGCACGGCGACGATCGTTTCCTTGATCTCATCGACCGCCGTGTAAACTCCGGGGATGCGGATCACGATTTCGTAATTTCCCTTTTCAATGGTTCCGGCCGGCACATCGATGTTCTCCTGGCTGATCGTACTGATGATGAGATCGAGGGGCAGACCGAGAGCCTTGACCTTGTCCGGGTAGAGATTGACCTGGATTTCTCTTTCCAGGCCGCCCCAGACATCGACCGAGGCGACACCGGGAACGCGTTCAATCCGGTAAGAGATCTGCTGGTCGATGATCTTCCTGACCTGGATCGGGTCGAGCTCGCTCAGGGCGCCCAGCATGAGTACCGGAAACTGGGCCGGGTCGAACTTGCGTAGCGTGGGCCTGTCGATGTCCTCGGGAAGGCGGCCGATGATTCTGTCCAGTCTCTCCCTGATGTCGTTGGACGCTTCGTCGAGGTTCGTCCCCCAGTCGAACATCACCCTGACCCTGCTCGATCCTTGTGTCGAGGTCGAGAAGACTTCTTCTACCCCCGGAACCGAGCTCATGGCTTCTTCTATGGGCCGGGTGATCATCTGCTCCATCTCCTCGGGAGCCGTGTTCGGATAGGAAGTGGAAATGTTCAAGGTCGGGTAGGTGATGTCCGGCATGAGGTCGATGGGCAGCCGGCTCAACGAGATGAACCCAAGAACGAGCACTACTAGAGTCAACATGATCGTAAAAATCGGGCGCTTGATGGAAAATTCGGAGAGGTTCACGGCATCCTCCTTCCTGCTTTCTTCCTAATCTTATTTCTTCGGCGGCTGGCTGGAAGTCTGTCCCGACATTCTCTCCGGAAGGATGATGTTCATCCCGTCCTGGAGAAGATGCTGGCCGAGAACGACGGCGTACCCGGAGAGGTCGGCCGGGTCGATCACTTCGGCGGTTTCCCCCTCGACGATACCCACCTTGACCGGCCTAAAAAAAGCCTTCTTGTTTTCCACGTCGGCGATAAAGACTCCCGACTGGTTTTCTCTCTGGACCAGAGCGCTGAACGGCACCAGCGTGGCCTTGTCGCGGCGGGCGAATTCGATCCCGGCGTTAACGAACATGCCGGGTTTGAGAGAGCTGCCTTCGTTGTCGATGTCGATCTCCACCCTGGCCTGGCGCGATGCTTCCTGGAGGAGCGGTGCCACCCGGGTGACCTTCCCTTGAAAGGCCCGGTCCGGAAAGGCGGTGCTCGTTATGGCGACGTCCTGTCCGGGCTGGATGCGGAAATACTCTTTTTCGGTGGCGTAGATTACGGCCGTAATCGGCTGAAGCTCGATCACTGAAATGATCTCCCTGTTCGGGGAAAGCATGGCCCCCTCGAACACAAACCTTTCCCCGACATAGCGGAAATTATTTCCTTTCTCCCAGGCGGCTTTAATCCGGGTGTAAGAGAGCCTGACCCGGGCCGCCTCTAGCGCGGATTCCCGGTTGGACACCTGTGCGGCCGTCACCTTGAATTTCGATTCCTGGGCGTTGAACTGGGCCAAGGCAGCATCCATCTGGGAATCGGACATGATTTTCTTCTTGTGCAGGCTTTCGGCCCGTTCGAGGTCTCTCTGGGACAGCTCGACGGAGCTGCGGGCTTCCTCCAAGTTGGCTCTGGCCACGTTCAGATCGGCCTCGGCCTGGATGACCTGCTGCTGGTATTCTTCGTCCTCGATCTGGGCCACGAGCTGACCGTTTGTCAGGCGATCTCCGATGTCAACATAGAGCTTCTGAAGCTTGCCGGAGATCTTGGGGGCCACGACGAACTGCGATTTGGGGACAAGTGTTCCCGAGAAGAGCCCGAAGTCCCTGATGGGGCCCTCAGTGATAGGCGCGATTTCGACGGCCACGGTCCCAGTCCGCTGCCCGGCTCCCTGGGCCTTGCCGGTCAGGTTCTTCACGACTAGCCAGGCGGCGACGGCGAGGATGACCAGGCCGGCCCCGAGCAGAATCCTGTTTTTGGAGCTGAGGTTCTTGGGGTTCTTGATCATGGCATTCACCTGCTTTCCAGGATGATATTCACGTTCTGTCGCTCGCGGCCAACACCCATTATTTTGTCGAGGTTGGCCAAGGATATCTTATAATCGATCAAGGCCTTGAGTTCCAGGGTCTGGGCGTTGGCCAGATCCCTCTGGAATTGGAGGACGAGGTAGTTGATGCTCATCCCGACCTTGAGCTTTTCGAGTTCGGCCTCGAGCTTTTGCAGGGCCAGCTCCCGGGCAGCCTTATAAGCCTGCGTCCTCAGGGAGTTCGTCTCAACCGCCCTGACGGCGTTGCCGAGCTCCAGCGTCAGCTGTTGCGTTTGGTCCTGGATGCGGAGCTTGGCCTGGTCGAGGTTGATCTTGGCCCGGGCCTGGTAAGCCCGGGACAAAACGTTGCTCACCGGCAGCGTCACTGTTACTCCGATAGACGTGTTCTTGTATGCGAAATCGAAAGCATCCTTAAGGGCGGCGGCCTTGTTCCCCGAAACCGTGCCGACCACGATCCCGGAAAGCGCGTTGCCGTCTTGGTAGAGAATCTGGTCGCCTGAAATCCCCGGGCTCCAGTAGGAAAACTGGAGGCGGACGTCGGGCAGGAGTTGGTTCTTCGCGTAGCTCAGGTCGAACTCCCTACTCTTGAAATCAACCCGCAGGGCCTGGAGATCGGGCCTGTTCCGGACGGCCGTCTCGAGCGCCAGGTCGAAATTCACATCCACTCTGTCCACGGTGGGAGTGTCTGTCGGCACGATTCTCACACTTTTGATGTCGTCCATTTCGGCCGAGAGATTGATGATCGTCTTGAGCAGTTCCTCGTTATTCTTAACCTGGGCTTCCGCCTCGAGGATTTCGGCCTGGCGGAGCTTGACCTCGGCCTCGGCAGTCAGCAGCTCTATGGGGGCGAGCGTTCCCGCTTCGATCTCGGCCTTGTTTTTATCCAGCAGCTCCTCGGCGAGCTTCAGGGACTGCCGGACAACATTGAGGTTTTCTCTGCTGTAAACGAGTACCCAGTAGGCGCTTTTAACACGATAAATGGCATCTTCGAGCAGCTGGTTGAGATTCTCCTCGGATATCTCCCGGTTAAAACCGGCGACGATGATCTCCCGGCGACTCATCTTGAAGCCGAAGTCCTTCAGGAGCGGCTGGCTGAAGTTGAGCCGCAGGGTGCTCCCGTAGCGCGGGTTGATGGTCTGGAAACTGCGGTTGGTATCGGTCAGGTAATTGTACAGGCTCGCGGATAGCGAGCCGCCGGTCGGGAGGACCTGGGAAAGCTGGGTGGTGTTGTCGTTCTGGCGAGTCGCCACGATGTCCGAGGCGTCAAGAAAGGAATAGGAGGCGCTCTTCGTGCTCTGCTTGTTGTAGCTGAAGGTAACGATCGGGTAGAACTTCTCGCCCGCCACGGCGACTGCTTCGTCCATCATCTTCGGGGTCAGCATCTCGGCCGCCAGACCGAGGTTATTCTTCAGCGTCTTGACAATGCAATCGTCGAGTGAGAGATCGAGAGTCTTTCCGTTCACGGACGCTTGCCCGGGGAAGGCCTGGGCCTGAGGAGCGGCAAATCCGCCAGCCTTGAATACGAGAGCCAAGACGCAAAGCCCAAGAATCCAATATGCCGGGGATCTCAGGAAACGGGACTTCTTAAGCCTTTTCATGGTCATTCTCCGTCTGTTTTCATTCGCCTTCCAGGATGGTCGGCATCTGATATGGCTTTTTTTCAATCCATTCTTTGCGGGTCCAAGTTCGCCTTCCGCGTTTTCTCTTCGGGCAATGCAGCAGACTCCGTAGACATACAAATACCATGTTATTATATCATTTAGACTGATTTCGCCCGGTTTTCTTCCGTTTTTCCACCTTCCGCACAATAAAATAGTGAAAGAATTCGGATATCAGGGAGCGGTAGTGGATTTTGGATGAATCTTGGCGACAAATCCGCCTCCGGGGGCTAGCTTCACCGCCAGCTTGCTGCCTCCCTCGATTGTCCGGCTCTCCTTCCGGATGGCGTTGGGCTCATCTTCACTGAGGGATCCGTCCACGAAAACCTCCGCCTCGAATTCTCCCGAACCTAAAACATCGAGCGGAACGGACAGGTCCCGCGCAGTTCCGTTCGTAATCCCGCCGAGATACCAAACCCTGTCTTTTCTCCTGGCCAAGACGACAAATTCCCCAGCTTGTCCATCGAGAAACCGGGTCTCATCCCAGGTCGTGGGGACCTCTTTCAAGAATTCGAAACCCGTCTGCCCTTCATAGGAAGACGGGCTGTCAGAGACCATGGGCATTGGGTTTTCATAAACGATGTACAAAGCCAGATGGTGGCAGCGGCTGCCGAGGACCTGAGGGTTCGTGCTCCGGGGCACGAACTGAGCCGGGGAGACCGACCGGAATCCCCCTAAATGGTAGTCCGTCGGTCCGGCCAAAGCCCGGGTGTAGGCGACATCGACGTTGTGCTGGGGGGTGCAGCGGGCGGTCCATTTCAGGTATTCCAGGTTCAGCACCCCTTCCCGGTTGAAGAGGTTGGGGAACGTCCGTTGTTCCCCGCTCGGCTTGTAGGAGCCGTGGAATTGGATATGGATCTTGTGACTGGCCGCGGCCTTGAGGGCGCGTTCATAATATTCGACCATCTCTTGATCGTCCCGGTCAAGAAAATCGACCATCAATCCCCGGACTCCCCACTCTTCGTACCGCGTGAGGGCCTCCTCGAGCCTCTCGTCGAGCGGCTTCCAATGAACCCAGAGGCGGATCCCGACGCCTTTCTGCCGGGCATACTCAAATATCCGGGGAAGCTCGAGCTCAGGCCGGGAAACAAGAATATCCGTGTCGGGCCCCGGGGAGTAATCCACCAGGGACTGCTGGTACCAGGGCCGGTCGTCGGCCACGACAGCGTGATAGGCGATGCCGTTTCGGGCGCAGAAATCGATGTAATAACGGTGAGTTTCGAAGTTCATCCCGGATGGAAACAGCAGGTCTTCCTCGGCTGTTCCGTTCCACCAGTGCCAGGTCGTCTTCCCCGGTTGAAGCCAGGAAAAATCGCCTTCGGGAGGATCGTTTAAGCGGAGGAGAATATTGCTTTCCAAGTGTCGACCCGCTTCGTCCGCCAGCAGCACAACCCGCCAGGGGCTCCAGTGAGGGGCCCGGCCGACGACAAGGGCTCCGGGCCGGGAAGGATGGGGCGAGAGAACGGCCCGCAAAACGGGAACCTCCGCACCGGCAGGCCGTTCAAGATACATCCCGGCGAAATTTCGCAGGCCCGCTTCGGTGAGGGCGGCCGACGGACCGTCCGGCCAGACGGCCAAGAGAGGCAGATCAATCAGTGTGTTTTCGGGAAGCTCAGAATAGGATTTCCGCTGGTATGTGTACTCATGGGACGTCGTGAAGTTCGCCGCGGTCGTGAAAAGAACCGTCGGATCACCTGTCAGGTGGAATTCCGTTGATTCGTCTTCAAGCACAAAATCGTCAAGGGCCTTTTGTTCGGGTATGCCATACCGGAAGGCCACACCGTCGTCATAAGCCCTCAATTCGAGGTCCCAGAGGACCCCGGCGCCGTTCTCCAGCCGGAGCTGCGCTTCCGAGCAGACGTTCGTGACTTGACCACATTTTCCCCAGGGCAGGGTAAAGGATTCGTCCAGATGGTTTTCTTTGAGATGGCGGAGACGCACTCCCTCGTCCAGGCGGCCTTTTCCCTCCAGGGCTAGCTTAATTGGCGAAGGCCTGAAAAGCGTCAGGCCGGAGCGTTTGATGCTAAAGGTCAGCCCGTTTCCGGCTTGGAGAAGCTCCAGGATGATCGTGTTCTTTCCATCGGGAGACCGAACGCTCACCGTTCGCCCTGCCCCATCCCCTACTCCCGAACAGCCCGTCAGCAGCACGAGCACAAGGACGAGCCATCCACGAGTGAGAAAAGGCGAGGTAGTACTCATGAACCCCACACCACTATCGATGCGAAAGCGTTTGTTACTTCACCCTGACCGGAAACGGTGGCCGGACCAGCTTCTTGGGCGGATTCGCCTTGAGCTCTTCCATGACCACCTGAATGGCTTTCTCCAACTGGGGGTCATGACCGGCGGCCGCCTCGGCCGGCCACTGTTCGACCTCGATGTCCGGCGGGACACCTTCATTCTCGACGATCCAACCGTCCTCGGTCCATATTCCCAGATTGGGGGCGCTGACGCGACCGCCATCCATGAGCTCCGGAAATCCGAGAATCCCGACCAGGCCGCCCCAGGTGCGTTTCCCGATGATCTTGCCCAGCCCGGACTTCCGGAACAGCCAGGGCAGGAAATCGCCGCCGCTCCCCGCGGTCTCGTTGACCAGCATGACTTTGGGGCCGGGAATCATGGCGTTTGGAGTCCGGTAGTCATGCCCGTAGCGGGTCGCCCACATGGCGTAGAACTGTCTCTTCAGGAAATCGATGTAGTAATCGGCCAGCGAGCCGCCTCCGTTGAACCGTTCGTCGACGATGATCGCTTCTTTGTCGGCCTGGGGGAAAAAGTACCGTTTGAAAAATATGTGGCCTAGTTCTGCCGTATTGGGAACATAGACGTAGGCGACCCGTCCGCCGGTCGCCTGCTCGACCTTCTTCAGGTTCCCTTCCACCCAGTCCCGGTTGCGGAGTGAGGATTCGTTGGAGATGGGAACCACCTGGACCGTGCGGGAGCCGCTCCCGTCCGCGTTAGGGCCAACCGTGATCTCGACGATCTTGCCGGCCGTGTTCTCGAAGAGGCTGTAGGGATTGACGGGAGGCCGGAGGTCCGTGCCGGCGACGGCCAGCAAGTATTCTCCTTGCTTGACATCCACACCGGGCTCGGTGAGAGGCGAGCGGAGCTCGGGGTTCCAGTTCAGCCCGCCGAAGACCTTTTTGAACCTGTACCGGCCGTTCTCGACGGCGTAGTCCGCGCCCAAGAGTCCGCCGGCCACCCGCTTGGGTTCGAAGAGCTGGTCACCACCGCCGCTGTAGCTGTGTCCGACGACGAGCTCGCTGCACAGCCACTGAATCAACCGGTTGAGGTCGTTTCGGCAGCTCAGATGGGGGACGAAGACTGCATACTTTTTCCTCATGGCCGGCCAGTCCGCTCCATGCATGTTGGGGTCATAGAAATAATCGCGGTTGATCCTCCAGACTTCGCTGAAGATCTGGTTCCACTCGGCGCGGGGGTCGATGCGCACTTCGATCGATTCCAGGTTGAGCCTCCCTTTTCCCGGCTCGGGCTTCCCCGCCGCCGGGACGATCCAGAACGAGCCCTTGAGCATGTACCCGATCTTCTTCTTGTCCGCTGTCAGCATGAAGAACTCGGCCTCCGGGACGACGACGTCATCCTTGCGGGCTTTCATGTCGTAATGGTGGAGAGACCCGGCCAATCCCTGCATTTCGACCGGAGCCCCGCCCCCGACGGACTTCGTCTCCAGATAATAGACCTGTCCTTCTTCACCGGCCAGGAGGTTCCAGTAGTAGCCGCTGGAAACGGGCAGGGCCAGGATGCGATGGTCGAGGCCGTCGAAGTCGATCCGGAATTTTTCCTCCGGCTTCTCCTCGGCCTTCTTCTCGGCGTCTTTTACCTCCTCCTTTTTCTGGTCCTTGGACTTCGCCTCCGCGGCCGCCTTGTCTTCCTTCTTCTGCTCTTTCTCCGCCGGTTTCTCTTCGTCGCTCTCCTTGGCCAATGGTGAAGGCAAGTCTTTTCTCAGGACCGCGAGGTAGATCGAAGTCGTCATCCGCATGTCGGCGTTGGACTGGTCGAACCAGTTCTTGACCGGCCCGGCGTCGGTGCTCCCGAAAAAGTAGAGATATTTGCCGCTCTTGTCGAAGACCGGCTCGGCGGCTTCACTCAGGCCGTCGGTGATGGGGAACGACTTGTCCTGCTCCAGGGAATAGGCATGGATCCTCTGGATGGAGGCCGTGGTGTTGAGGGTGTAGGCGATCCACTGGGAGTCGGGAGACCAGACCGTAGCCGTGGTCCTGGAACGGAAGGGACCATAATAGTATTCCTGGGCGATCTTCTTCACGGCTCCGGTTTTGAGGTCGATCCAAAAGAGGCTCAGGGAGTTGTCGGCAAAGGAGATTTTCTGGCTGTCGGGCGACCAGACGAGAGATTCGTAGAAGCCGGCCCCGTTGAGCTTGTACCGCTTGGGCTCGCCCTTGCCTTCCTGGCTCCGCACAAAGAGCTCGTACTCCCCCGATTCATCCGAAATGTAGGCGATGGATTTCCCATCGGGCGACCAGACGGGCGTTCGCTCGTTGGTCCCCGGAGTATCGGTGATGTTGCGGGGATCTCCCTTCTCGGCGGGTACTGTTATGATCTCGCCTCGGAATTCGATGACGGCGCGGGCGCCGGAGGGCGAGACGTCGCCGCCGCGAACCCACTGAGGGCCCCGGACGTAGCGCGGCCGCAGCTCGAGGAGGTCGGCGGCGAGGCCGAGGGTGAGTTTCAAGCTTTTGGCCGAGGCCGGGTCGAAGAGATGCAGATAGCCGGCCTGCTCAAAGATGATCTTGCCGGCGCCGCTGGAAGCGTTGAGGATCGGGAAGTCGCTGAAGTTCGTCAGCTGGTTGATCGCCTTGGACTCGGTGTCGTAAAGGAACAGGTTGAACTCGCCGGCGCGGTCGGAGAGAAAATAGACTTTGTCGCCCAGCCACATCGCCTGGACGTCATTCGACCGGCCTTCGGGCTGCGGGATCTTCACCACCGAATAATCGGTGACCTTGAGAATCCAGATCTCCGAGACCCGGCCGCCCCGGTAGTGCTTCCACTGAGTGAACGCATCGGGGAGCGGATTATAGGCAATATATTGCCCGTCGGGGGAAAACGCCGCCCGTCGGATCGAAGGGATCTTGAATTCCTCGGGAAACCCGCCCTGGACGGAAACGCGGAAAAGCCTGAGCGTTCCGGGTGTGGCCAAGGTCCGGTCCGAAACAAAATAGACCGATGTCCCATCGGGCGAAAATCCCTGGACGAGGTCAACGCCGGGATGCCAGGTCAGGCGTTTCGGGACGCCGCCCCCGGCCGCAACAAGATATACGTCCCAGTTCCCTTCGTACTGAGCGCTGAAGGCGATCCATTTCCCATCGGGAGAGAAGACAGGACTCGTCTCGATGCCGATATCGGTGGTAATCTGCCTCGGATTTGCGCCATCGAGGTCGGCCACCCAGAGGTTATTGGCGTAGACGAAGGCGATCTGGGATTGGCTGATCGCCGGCTGGGAGAGAAGGCGTGTGTCCTTCGTGTCGATCCCGGCCGCCTGAGCGAGGACAACCATCCCAAGAATGCAAATCATGAAACCAAGAAGTCCGGAAAATCTCTTTACCATGTTTTCTCCTTGTTACCGTATTATTGTGGCCACGGCTACGTGCTCTTGGCCGTCATTGCGAGCAACCTTTTGGAGTGAAGCAATCTCTGCCTGTCGGAGGGGATTGCTTCGTCACTGCGTTCCTCGCATGTATGAAAGCGCTGCGAGTGTCAAGGGTTGTTATTATTCTTTTCTCCTCGTTTATCTGGATGACTTTCGTCCGTATCGCTCACTGGCCGATTCCACCGG
>JBAQGA010000133.1:0-20366 GCA_049287565.1 Candidatus Aminicenantales bacterium | reverse complement strand
TAAAATATCTATAATGAACTAATGCTGCTGGCTGGAGAGGGATCCTCCTTAGCCCCGCTTCCTTTTCCTTTTTCAAACCTTGGCGCCTCACCAGCCAGCGCCTTATCGAGAGCACGCCTGGTAGCATAGGTTTTCGCCCCAGGTATTCGGGCGCAAACCGTCCGAATTTTGGACACTATATCCATTTCCTTTTTTCCCAGCCTACGAACCCCTAAACGCTCCACCCTTTATGGGCGTATTAACTAAAGAACCCCATGGGGAATTCCTATTCCGCTCAGATTCTTTTAATATAGGCTGATGATGTCCAGAAGATTGGCTTTTCTCGCGCTGATAGTCCTGGCTTCTTGCGCGGGCAGCGAGAAAGCCAGGCTGGCGCCTCCGGATTCCGAGGTCGTCCGGAGGATCGCCGAAGCCGATGCCCTCAGCCGGAAAGGATGCTACGTTACCCTCAAGGAAGCCTTTGGGATTTACAGCGCGCTGTACGCTCGTCCGGAATGCCGAGATCTTGTTGCCGCAAGACTTGTCAAGAATTCGCTCCTTCTGGCGATTAGAGAAAAGGAGCTGGGAATAGCCAGCCTTAAATATATGGATACGGCCTTGGCGGTTATCAAGGAAAATGCCGCTCTCGAATCCTATATCCCCTATGCCGAGATCGCCGGTTTGTTCTGGGTGCAGGGAGAGGGAGCGATGCGGGATATCGACGAGCGGTTCGCCTGGAAGGATACGGAGGAAAAGCTGAAGAGCCTGGACTCGGAGCTCAAGGAAAAAGCTAAGGTTGATGAATTTTCCGCCTACATGTACGCGACTATGAAATGCTTCTTGTCTTCGCCTTATGACACGAGGGAGGAGCCTGCGGAACTGGCGGCCCTTTTCCCGGATTCGCTCCTAGTTACCTACAAGGAAGCGACCTGCCCGGGAGAGGACGAGGAATTGCTGACCCTGATTCTCGCTCAGGAGCCGCGGTTCTACGAGGCCGCTTATGATCTGGGGAAGCTCTCCCTTAGCCGTGGAAACCTCCTCCAGGCGGAAGGCCATTTCTTGCAGATGCACCGGGGGATTCCCGAATCCGCCCAGGCGACGATTCTGCTGGCGAGTATTGCCTTTGCCTTGGAAGAGGTGGAGCGGAGCTTGGAATTTTACGAAAAGACGCTGGAAATCTTGCCCGATTACCGGGACGCCCTGCTCGGGAAGGCCATTTGCCTGAGCTCCCTGGGAAAACCCAAGGAAGCGATTGCCGTCTGCGAGAAGATCATCGCCCTAGGTTTCTGGCTCCTGGGTGAAAGCTACTACTGGATGGCCTGGAACCAGCATGAGCTGAAGGATAATGCGGCGGCGGAGGCGAATATCGAACAGGCCAAAGGGCGGCTCCCGACGTCGAGCCAGGTCTTCACCCTTTCCGGGATCATTGCCGTGGAGAGGGAGGACCTGGCCGGGGCAGAGAAAGATTTCCAGGAAGCGCTCCGTTATGATCCCGCCAGCTCGGACGTCCTGTACAACCTGGGCGATCTTTCCGCTCGGAAGGAGGATTGGCCGAATTCGGGCCTCTATTTTGAAAAAGCCGGGTTCGCCTTTGAGAATGAGGGGCGGACTCTGCGGGAAAAAATTGTCCAGGTCGAGGGATCGCCGCTGGCTCCCGAGAGGAAAGAGAGGCTCGTTCGCAAAAAAAGAGCCCGGCTGGAGAGGCTGCTCTTGAGCCGGGCCACGGCTTTCTATAACGCCGCCGCCGGTTATTTCAACACCGGGCAGAAGTATAAAGCCCTGGAGATGGCGACCAGATCGGTGGAGCATCCCGCATTGAAAGAGAAGGCCGAAGAACTTATAGCCGGGATCAAATAAATCGCAAATAAATCGGAAAATCATATACTGTCCCCATATTATAAACAGATCATTTGATCACGGCGTAATATAAGGTGAACGCCTCAGATGGATGAACAAGCGTTGATCGCCGGCTGCCTTCAGGGAAGGACCGAGGATTTCAGGGTGATCGTAGAAAGATACAGCGTCCCGGCCATGGCCCTGGCCATGAACATCCTGGGAAACCATAGCGACGCCGAAGACGCCTGCCAGGACCTTTTCATCCAGGTCTACCGGAACCTGAAGAGCTATGACATGAGCAGAAGTTTCAAGAACTGGCTTTATACCATCCTCTACCGGCGCTGTCTCGATCATTTGAGAAGGCGGCGGCGGTCGGCGGAGCTGGTAAAAAAGATGGGCCATGAAACGGTGCTGGCGACCCCGGCCAACCCGGGCTCTGGGGAGAAGCCGAGGAGGCTGCCCTCTGACCTTCTTGAGAGTCTGAAGGCCAAGGAGCGGACGGCGCTCTGCCTGTGGGCCAATGAAGGCTACTCCTCCCAGGAGATCTCCGAAGTGCTGCGCTGTTCGGCCAGCACGGCCCGCGTCTACCTCTTCCAGGCGCGGAAGAAAATTAAGAAGTTATTGGAGCAAGGCGATGTCTCGCTGCAAAACGGTTAGCTTTTTTTATGCTCTGATTCCCTTGAGCCGCTGGCGGGACCTCCTCATCCGCCGCCATATCGAGGGTTGTGCCCGCTGCCAGGCCGGCCTGGCGAGCCGCGCCGAGTCGCGCTCGCTTCTTGTCCAGGAAGGGACGGTGAGCATCGAACGGACCCTCTGGACGGGGATCGAGTCGAGGTTGGCGGACAAGGCCGGTCACTCGGTAAAGGCATTGAGCCGTCGAGCGCCGGCCGCTTTGCATGCCTGGCGTTGGGCCGCCGCGGCTGCGCTTCTGCTTGTCCTCGCGACCGGCTACTGGGTTCTCAAGGATTTCCAGCCCGAGGCGATCTCGGTTGCGGCCGCTGCGTCGGCGCGCTTCGAGCTCGAGTACGTCCGGGTCGATGGTCAGCCGGCCGACGTCGTGATCTACCAACCTCAAGGGTCGGATATGATCATCGTCTGGGCCGGGAAAAGCAAATAGGAGGTGAGCTATGAAAAAAAACGCCCTCTGTTCGATGGCGGCGATATTGTTCCTGATTTCGGCCGTGCCGGTTTCTTCCGCGGAGACCGTCCAGAATGAAGGCTCTGTGTATTTTTTTGCGGGCGTCTTGAAACTGCGGGTCTTTGAGGGCCTCAAAGAGGGCAGTACTCCCGCGCAGAACATCACGTCTTCCTACCTGAAATACACGCTGTCGGCCAATATCCCCACGGATGCCGCCCTCGAAGCCGAACAGGGCCGGATCAGGAAAACCTTCAATCTGAAGGATGTAAAACTGGTGACTGAATCCAAAGTGAGCTGGCAAAAGGGAGAGCCGCAGGAGGCCCGTCAGATGTTTCGCCTCGATGGAAAGCTGTATGAGGTCTCTATTAAGCCTAAAAATGTCCTCTCTCATACGTTCCATATCGTGGTCAATGAGGTCTCAGAGAAAAAGAACGGCAATTTACTGGACACGGAGTTCACGATTCCCCAAAAGAACATTGCGGTATTTGGTTTTGAAGACAGCAGCGGGAAGCCCTATTTCATTTCTTTCCGGGAGGAATCCGTCGGGATGGCCACTGAAGCGGGCGTAATCGGGGGCGTGATCGGCGGGGTGGAAGGTGGTGTCAAAGGCGGTGTCAGCGGCGGCGTCGAGGGCAAAATCGAAGGCGGTGTGAAAGGCAGCGTAGTCGGCGGAGTCGTCGGGGGCCCCCAGAGCGAAGAGATGGAGAAAAAGCGAGAGGAGTTCCGGAAAGGTGCCGTGCCCATAAAGGGTAATATCAAGCAGCCGAAGCTCATCAAAATGGCAAAGCCGGTCTATCCGGAGGAAGCCCGGAAGAACGGAGTGCAGGGTGTTGTCATCCTGGAGGCCAAGATCGACGAGCAGGGCCGGGTCATCGATGTCATGATCCTCAGGTCGGTCCCCGCGCTCGACCAGGCGGCCATCGATGCCGTGAAACAGTGGGTCTATGAACCGCTGATCATCGATGGGAAGCCGACGAAAGCGCTTTTCACCACGACCGTGAACTTCAAGTTGAGCGAAGAGGATATCGAGAGATTCGCCGAAGGCGCGGTCAAGGTCACGGACGCCATCAAACCGCCCAAATTGATCAAGAAGATAGAGCCGGTTTATCCGGCGGCCGCCCGTCAGGCCGGTGTCGAGGGCGTCGTTATCCTAGAAGCGAGGACGGATGTCGATGGCCGGGTAAAGAATGTCAGAGTCCTGAGGTCTGTCCCGCTTCTCGACCAGGCGGCTATCGAGGCCGTCCGGCAATGGGCTTATGAACCGCTGATCATCGATGGCCATCCAAAAGAGGCGATCTTTACGACAACGGTCCGGTTCGCCCTCAAGGACAAGGAGGAGAAGGGTCAGGCGGAAGCGACAGCGACAGGAGAAGTCTTAGTCCCCAAGCTGATCAAGAGGATCGATCCCGTCTATCCGGAAGCGGCCCGCCAGGCCGGAATCCAAGGGCTCGTCCTCCTCGAAGCCACGACGGATGAAAAAGGAGATGTCGTCGCCATCAGGGTCCTGAAGTCAATCCCCGAGCTCGACCAGGCGGCCATTGACGCCTTGAAAAAGTGGAAATACGAACCGTTCATCATCGAGGGCAAGCCGAAGGGCGTGGTCTTCACGGTGACGATCCAGTTCAGGCTCCAATGAGGCAGGACTAACGCGGGCTCTCCGGTTCCCTAGCGCGGCGTATCGATGTATTTCAATTCCGATCCCAGCAGGCTGTGGGGGATCAAGAAAACGATAAGCGTCACGACGGAGGCGGCTAGCACCCAGCGCCGGTTCTGTCTTCCGCCCCGGCCGGCGATGAGCACCGCCACCCAGGCCAGCATGGCGAAGAGCGTCTTGCTGTCCGTCAGGTCCGTGCCGAGGGGAAATCCCGTCCACCAGGCGTCGAAGGCGAATTTTTGCATGAGCGGGCCGAGGATGAATCCGCCGGCGAAGAACAGGATGACCGTCCAGACGGCCAGCCTTTTCGGATCGCTCCGCCGGTCCAGGGCGGCCAGTCCCGCCCGGGTCGAGAACAGCATGGCCGCGAAGATGATATGGACATGGGCGAGCAGCAAGGGCATCGGAGTGTGCCCCTTGAAGCGGATGACGATGGGCTTATCTCCGTTGAGCGAAACCTCCTTCTCCAGATCGGCTAAGACAACTTTATAGGCCAGCTTCCCGGCCATCGGCTGCTTGGGAAGATAGCCCACCAGCCGCCCATCCTGCCGGGACATGGTGGTTTCTGTCCAGGGATCGGCGGTCTTAAACCGTTTGTAAAGCAGTCGCCCGGTGATCCCCGGATCGGCCGCCTCCACCCCGACCTCGCAGTCGGCTGTGATCTCGGCGCTGCGAGGAAGCCTGAAGCCGATCTCGCCTTTGGAAAGAGCGGCCTTTCCCCGCAGAGGGTAGGTCGGGCCGGTCATTCGCTGGTAGATGGCGCTCGATGCCGTAATGACGAACGCCAAAAGCCAGAGAAGGATTTTTTTCATCTCAGTATTTAATCTCGATCCCGCCCAGGATCGCGGTCGCTCTGATATAGAGGATTTGGTCGCCTCCCGAGCCTGGGGTGTAAAGATGCTTGTCTTCGATGGCTCCCAGGACCGGGCTCCCGTCCAGCTCGACCCGGATGTGCCTAGGGACCCGGACATCGATCCCGCCCAGAATGGCCGTCAGTTCGATGCTGGCCTTGCCTTCGGCCAGCCGGACCTGGGTGAAGTCGAGGTCGATTCCGCCCAGGAGAGCGGTGGCTTTGCCGCCGCGGAAATTCTGCGATTCGATGCGGCGCTCCAGGCCGGAGAAGACGGCGAAAGCGTCCAGGGTATCCTCTTTGCTGGTTGGGATTTTAGGCCCGGCCTGCCGCCGGAAAGCGCCGGCCAGGACCCAGAGCCCGAGGATGATGATCAGCGCCGGCCAGATGTAATGCCAGGCGCTCCGGCCGAGGATCTCGAGTTTGGCCAGCTGGAACATGGCGCCGATGACGATCAGGAAGAGCCCGCCGATGATATCCCGGAACTGGTTGGCGATGAGATGCCAGAGACCGGCGGCGATGAGGATGAGCGGCCACCAGCGGCTGATGAGGTCGCCAAAGTCCAGGCGTCCCATCCGGTCGAACAGGAAGAGCACTCCAAGCAGGATGAGGATGAGGCCCCAGAAAATCCGTCCCGAAGAGTGTCTGAGTGAGTTCATGATCGTTTCTCCCGAGCGAAGTGCTCTATTTATACCATACTTTCGCTTTTAAAAAAATGTCGGAGGCCTATTGATCTAATAGCCCTTTCCTCTTGGTACGATGGCCAATATGCCGATCCGCCTGTCACTCGAATCCAATTCGAATATGATCCGATATTCTCCGCTGCGGAGTCTGTAAAATCCCTTGAGCTTTCCCTCCAGCGGCCGGACATCTTTGTGGCGGAGGGGATTCTCATCATCCTCAAGCTCTCCCAACCGATCCAGGATTCGAGAAGAGGTTCTTTTGCCCAAGCGCTCAAGGGCTTTCAGGGCTGATTTAGAGAGCTCAACGTTCCAGGGTTTTTCGGGCATCTTTCAGAGAGATAGTTTTTCGTTCTTGGAATTCCCGCGATGAGGCGGAAACCTGTTCATAGAGGCCGGGGATCGCCAGGAGTTCAAGCGTTTCCTTTCGGCGCTCGACGTAATCGTCGATCAGGTCCACGAGAAGGTCGTTCATTTTTCTGTTCTCAAGGCTGGCGATGGCCTTGAGCAGATTTTTCTTATCTTCGGGAATTCGGATGGTCGCGGTTTCCATGAGGAATCTCCTTCGGTAGTATTTTAAGCGATTAAGCGCTTATTGTCAATAACCGCGGCCAGCCTCATTTTCTTTGCGACTTCCCATAGAAACAACGGCTTGATGGACGCGAGCGTATCATGACTTAGACTGAGATCAATCCCGCGATTAGAAATCAACCAGGACAATGCCAATATACTGATAATGCTTATCAGCAGAGAGCCGCTTACAACCGGCGGATGTTCATCCCGCCGCTGACTTCGAGGACGAGCCCGGTGGAGAAGGGGAAATAGCCCTTGGCCAGGGCGACGACCGCTTTCCCCACATCCTCCGGGAATCCCCATCTTTTCTGCGGCACCAGACCCTCGGCGATCAGCTTGTCATATTTCTCCCGGACCGGCGCGGTCATGACGGTCTCGAAGATTCCCGGGCGGATCTCGTAGACGTTGATCCCGAACTCGGCGAGGCGATCGGCGAAGAGGGTTGCCGCCATGCTCAAGGCCGCCTTGGAGATGCAGTATTCGGCCCGGAAAGGCGAGGAGACAATAGCGGAGATCGAAGTGATGAAAATGATCGCCGGCTTCGGGTCGGGTGATTTCTTGACCTGCTGGATCATCTGCCTGGCCGCTTTTTGGGTGAAGAAGAAAGCACCCCGGGCGTTTGTGCCGAACACCCGATCGAAACTCTCCGGGGCCGTCTCCAGGATGTCGAGACGGACGAGCGGAGCGATACCGGCGTTATTGATGAGAAGGTCGAGCCGGCCGAAGTGGCCGCTGACCTCAGCGAGGATCCTTTCATGGGCGGCGAGGTCGGAGATATCGCCCTGGACGGGGAAAAAATCCGCGCCCAGAGCGCTGACGAGCTCCTTGACTTCGAAGAGTCCGACCTTCTTGTTCTCGGGCTCAAAAACGATATCGAGGCCGGCGATGTCGAAGCCGCTGTTGGCCAGCTCCAGAGCAATGCCGCGGCCGATTCCCCGTCCCACCCCCGTGATCAGAGCGACCGGTCTGTTCTTCATCTAGCTCTCCTTTTCCCGGGTGAGCCGATCCTGCCGGAATGCTTCCCAGACGGTCTCGAACCAGAGATCCTCCCGGGGAATAGGCCGGATGTCCACCCACTCCTTGACCACCCGTCCGTTTTCGGTTAGAAAGACCTCCAGGATCTTTTGATCGACGAAAGAGGGTCGGGGATTCAAGGAGTAGCGCCATTCATTACCCAGTTCCGGGCAGGGCTTTTCACCGGCCTTGTCCAGGACCAAATAGGAGCCACGGCTTCGCCCTCCCTTCCTCAGATACTCGTTGATCGCTTCGAGATAGAGGATCTGGGTCAAACATAGGTCGAGATTCTTGAAGGCGGCGGGCAGGTCCTTCACCGAGCGGACCCTGATTTGCGATTTCAATCCGGAATAAAGGGCCCAGGCCTCACCGACGGCTTGGCGGACCTTTTCCGGGTCGCGGATGGCCGCCCCACAGGCCGACATCCTCTCCTGGATTTCTTGCCGGGTCCGGACGATAAGATCCGAATCCCGCGAATGTTCATCGATCATTGTGCTGGCCAGGCCAAGGGCCGCACGGACCTGCGGACCAACCCGGGCGAGAAAGGCTCTCCGGGGGGGCGGAGCGGCGCTGTATCTCCGGGCGATGAAGTAGGCGGCCCTTATGCTCCCCACCTGACCGGAGTTGAGGGCCGACCCACCGGGACGACGCACCCCGTGACTGCCGTTCACCTCGCCGACGGGAAAAAGATGCTGGATGTTGGATTCCCACCAGATGTTGGCCCGGAAACCGCCGTTGTTGTGCTGGGCGCAGAGGCCGATCTCCAGCGGCTCGCGGGCCAGGTCGATGCCGTGGTCCTTGTAAACGGCGATCGCCGGGGGGTTCATCTTGGCGAGCCGGCGGAGGGGTGTCGGGAGAAGAGCGCCCGACCTTTGGAGATAGGTCAGAGCCTCCCGGCTGAGAAGGTGGAAGGCGAACTCCTCGAACTTTCCTCCGCCGCCCGGATTCCGGCGGAAATCAAGGAACACCCTGCGTCCCTTGAGGACGGTTTCCTGGTAGACGAGGATGTCGATGAGGGAAGAGCCGTAGCCCTTTATCTTCGTCGGGTCAAAAGGCCACTCGTAGCCTTTTAAAAAGATGGCTGTGGACAGACGGCCCATGTCCGGGAAATAATCGTTCAGGAACTCCCGCTCGTCCTGACCTTTCGCGGTTGTCGAGAAATAGCGGGGGATGACTTGCTGGTACGTCCCGGACAAGTTCCAGCGGAACTTGAGGGAGGCCAGCCCGTACTGGGATTCCGTCAGGTTCTGGGCTGCGGCTCCGGCGCAGAAGGCCAGCCCGTGCGAGCCGACCTGGCTTTCAGGATAGACCGAAGTCTTGTATATTCCTGCTGGTCCACCCGTCCCGAGCACGATGTTCACCGCGTTGAACAAGACGAAGCCGAAGTCGGATGGGCCGATGTTCCTCTTGTCGATAGCGATGGCGCCGACGACCTTCTTGGTGTTTCTCCGGCCGTGAGTCAGAAGAGCGATGACCTCGTGCTGGTTGAGGATGGGGATGCCTTTCTTTTTAACCTCCCGCCCCAGCGCCTCGACCATCAGGCGCGAGGTCAGCGGCCCGGCGGAGGTAGCCCTTTGCCTGGGATCATGGTCGGTTTTGTAGCCGACATAGGCACCGTAGCGGTCGTGGGGAAAAGGCACGCCGAGTTCGACGAGATGGAAAAAGGCCCGGGCCGAGTTCTGGGCTTCGACAAAGGCGATATCGCCGTGCATCGAGCCGCCGGAAAAAAGGTCGACCGCCATGCGGAGGGCGGAATCCGGGAGTTCGCCGGCCAGGGAGAGTTTATAGTAGGTCTGTTTGTCAGAACCGGCGTTGTGGGATGTTCCTCCGCCCCAGCGGTCGGTGGCGATGGCGATATCCTCGACTCCCCTTTCATGCAGGCAAACGGCCGCGTTGAGCGCCGCCGCTCCGCTCCCGATGACGAGCGTGTTGAGAGAGATGACGGGGAGGCGGGCACCGCCGACGGGCATGATGCTCTTTTTCATTTCAGGATTTCCGCTTTTTTTGTCTTTTTGCGGCCCTGGCCGTCCTCTTCTCGTTCCGCCGGACTTCTTTGGCGAGTTTACTGGCCCGGCGGTATTCGGGCTGGTAGATAGCGGCGTCGCGGACGGCACAGCCGACGCGGATTCCGGCCCGCAGCATCTGGGAGCACTTCGAGCAGGAGAGGCAAACGCGGCGGGCGTCGAGGAGGCCTCCGGCCGCCAGGTCGTTGACCAAATCGGGATAAGCGAGAGCCTCTCTTCCCAGCCCGATGAGCGAGGCCTTTCCCCTCTCCACCATGGCCGCTGCGGCTTGGGGGAAGAAGCGGCGGAGCCAGGAATAGCCGGCGCCGACGACCGGAAGAGAAGGAAAGGCTTTCTGGATCTCCGCCGTCAGGCGAAGCCAGCGCGCGATTCCCACGAGCGGATGTTCAGCGGGGAGCTCTTGCCCGATGAGCGGCTTGTCGTAAGGTCGTCCGAAGTGGGGCCGGTAGGCGGGGATCCCGAGCGAGATCCCGATGATCGGATAGCCCAGACGGACCAGCCTTCCGATGAGCACGACCGGCTCCCGGAGGTCCGGCCGTTCGGCATCCTCAGCGTCGACTCCGAATCCATACGGCTGGGGCATGGCGTCATAGACATTGAGCCGGCTCGTGACCATCAATCCCGGGAATTGCCGACGGATTTTTTGTGACGTTTCCACCAGAAAACGGATTCTGTTTTCGAACCCGCCGCCGTAGCGGCTGTCCGGCCTGGCGCGGGCAGCCAGAAGTTCCGAGACCAGATAGCCGTGGCAGGCCTTGATGTCCACTCCATCGAACCCGACTTCGTAGGCCAGCCCGGCAGCGGCGGCAAAGCGGTCCTGGAGGGCATCGAGACCTGCGTCGGAGATGAGATGATGATCGGCGGGAAGATCCGTTTCCGCGTCGAGAATAGGATTGGGCTGAGCGAGGATGGGCGCCGGCCGGCCGTCTGGCCTGGCGAAACGCCCGGAATGGGTGAGCTGGAGGATGAGCAGCAGGTTGTGCTCATGCCCGAATTTTCTATGAGCGGCCAGCCGCGTCTCCTTGACGAGTTTCCGGAAGCCGTTCTTCGTCTCCGGATGGATCCAGAGCTGATGCGGATTGGAACGGGCTTCGGCCGCGACCGCCGTGGCCTCGAACCAGATCATGCCGCTGCCTCCCTCGGCGAACCGCTTGTAACGGCGGAGGGTAAGGTCCGAGGGGCCGCCGGAGGGATCGGCGTCGGCGCCCTCCATCGGGAGCACGACAAAACGGTTGAGCAGCATTTTCCCGGGCATATAGACGGGGCTGAACAGGACGGAAACATCATCGGAGAACGGAATGTCCAGGCCGAGCTCGGCGATCTTGCGCTCCAGGGCGGCGCGGTCCGGGAAATGGAAACGTTCGTGCGGCATCCTACCCGTTCATCCCGCAATTTTCCTGATGTTGCGAAGGCCGTTCCTAACCCGCTCCTCGCAGACCTCCGGCCAGGCGCTTCTCTCGACGGCGGTGAGCTTTCCCCACTCGAAAAGCTTCTGGCTCTCCTTCGCCAGGGCGAGAAGCCGGGCGAGCTCGACCACGCTGAGGTCGGGGAACTTGAGGAGGAAGGCCCGGCTAAAGATCGGGATCAGGAATTCCCCGCCGTGGTCCTCGAGCGAGAGGTGGACCCGGCGGTCGAGGGTGCTGAGCAAGCGCAGGATCTTTTCCAGGTCGACGATACCCTTTCCCGCTTCCACCGGAAAAGAGAGCAGGCCGTTTTCGCTCAAAAGAATCCCGCCGTCCTTGACGTGGGTCATGACGACCCAGGGGAGGATTCTCCTTGTCGCCAGGACGGGATCCTCGAGCATGGTCAGCAGGTTCATGGTGTCCAGGCAGATGCCGAGATATTCGCCCGGCCGGACCCCGCAGGAGGTGAAGAGACGGAGAAGCTCGAAGGTGGTGAACTCGAAGTGGGTTTCGATGGCCAGGATCACGCCGAGGTCGCCGAGCATCCTTTTCTGTTTGCGGAGGCTTTGAGCCATGGCCTGCAAAAGGACACCGGTCGGAAGGGCATCATCCGTCCACCTCATCAGACCGCCCGAGCAGGAACGGATGGCCCGGAGGCCGAGGAGATGGGCCTGCTCGGCGGCCCGGCGGTTTACCTTGGAGATATTGACGGGGCATCCCGTCCGGAGGTCGAAGGGGATATGCTGCCCGCCTCCCCATTCAAGGTAGAGATGTTTCTCCCGGGCGTACTGAGAAAGGTCGTGGAGAAATGGCCCGTCGAGCCGGCGGCGGGGAGGCAGGTTGACCTCGGAGAACTGCACGCCGTCGCCGCCGTTGGCCTTGACCCAGTCCATAAGTTCGAAGGGAGTAAGTTTCAGAGGTTGGAGCGAATAGCTGTCCACTCCGACTTTGAAAGGCGCGGGCGTCATCTCAATCTTGAAGACCGAAAATTCCAGAAGAAGCTTATAACACAGATCAGGCCGTTGTCAAAATGAGCGGCGAAAGCCGCCTCAGACAAAGACCCTTCGGATCGTCCGGAGATCGATAAGCCGGAAAGAAAAAATAAGCACCAGGTAGATGATGACAGCGATTATCTTGAGGAGGATCCCTCCGTCCGGCCAAAGCCGCTCCGCCATCAGATATCCCCCGAAGGAGACGAGCAGAGCGGTCCCGATTAAGGCCAGCTTGCCGTACTCGTATCGGACCCGGTAGAAGCGCTGCGAGAAAAGGAAATTTCCGGCCGCCATGATGAGATAGCTCACCAGGGTCGCGTAGGCGGCGCCGACATAGCCGTACTTCGGAATGAGAAGGAAGTTGGCCGCGACGTTGGCCAGGGCGCCGGCTCCGGTGACGATCGGCATGAATTGGGTCTTTTTCTCGATCTGCAGGCCGGCCATGAAGTTGATGTACAGACCGTTGAACAAATACGCCAGAAGGATGATCGGCACGATGGGCAGCCCTCCCCAGAAGTCACGGCCGATCAGGTGCGTTCCGAAAATGCTCAGCTTGACGATGTTCTCGATGAACAGGCTCAAGACAATGAAAATGGCCGAGGCCGCCAAAAGGAACGCCGTCAGGACTTTGCCGAAGAGGATTTTAGCGTCCTGTCTGGCCGCATTTTTCAGGAAGAACGGTTGCCAGGCATATTGAAACATCGAGACGAAAAGCATCATGAAGATCCCCAGCTTGTAGTTGGCCTGGTAAACGCCGACGGTCGCCGCGTTCGTCAGAGCCAGCAGGATGGGCCGGTCGATGACCTGGGTGATCATCGAAGCGAGCCCGGTGGGGACAAAGGGGATTCCGAACTTCAAAAGAGCCTTGAGCAGGCCTCTGCTGACCCGGAACTCCAGGTTCCTGAGGATATCGGGCAGAAGGATGAACCAGGTCAGGACCGAGGCTGCCAGTCCGGCCAGGAAAACAGCCTCGATACCCATATGGCACCGCAGGATGAAAACGATATTGAGCGCCAGGTTGATGACGATATTGATGGATTTGATGACGGCGAATTTCCAGGGCCGGTTGTGGAAACGCAGCCGGGCAAAGGGGACGATCGAGACGGCGTCGAAGAACAGAATGCCCATGATGAATAAAAGGATCCGCGTCTGCCCTTCGGCCAGAGCGAGCTGCCGGAAGAGGACACTCCGGAAAATCAGCAAAAGTACAGAATACAGAAGAGAGCTGAGGAGGACGGCGTTGTAGGCCGTGCTGAATGTCTTTCTCTCGTTCCCCAGCTCCTCCGTGCTGGCGTACTTCAGGTAGGCGGAATCCATCCCGTAAAGATAGATGATGTTGAGCAGGGCGATATAGGCGTAGACGTTGGTCACCAGGCCGTATTCCATCCGGGAAAAAACATTGGTGTAGAGGGGGACGAGGAGAAAGTTCAGGAAGCGGCCGATGATCGTGCTGACCCCGTAGACGGCCGTCTCTTTGCCGAGCTGTTTGATATCGCTTAGCATCAAAGGATTGTGCCGTTCAGAATATCCCGGATCAGTAGTCCCCGTCAAGGTCTCAGCCCATAGCTCGGTATCAGCGAGAGAGGATATCGGTGCCGGCATTATCCTTGACATTCATGTTGATATTTCAGATATATTGGAGGCCTTGGCGGTCAATTCCCGAAGTGAAGAGGAGGAGATCATGCTGAACGATATCCAAGAAGCGCTGCTCAAAGGGAAGAAAGATGAGGTGGAGAAGCTGGTGGATCAAGCCTTGGCCTCCGGCCGGCCCGCGGCCGCGATCCTGAACGAGGGCCTGATCGTCGGGATGGACCGGCTGGGCGTCATGTTCAAGAACAACGAGGTCTTCATTCCGGAAGTGCTTGTCGCCGCCCGGGCCATGAATGCCGGCATGGCCAAGCTCGAGCCGCTGTTGGTCAAGGAAGGCATCCAGCCCAAGGGCGCGGTCGTCATCGGCACGGTCAAGGGAGACCTCCACGACATCGGGAAAAACCTCGTGGCCATGTTGCTCAAAGGAGCGGGCTACAGGATCATCGACCTGGGAATCGACGCCTCGGCTGAAAAATTCGTCGCCGCGGCCAAGGAGAACAAGGCGAATATCGTGGCCCTCTCCGCCCTCCTCACCACCACGATGATCGGGATGAAAACCATCGTCGAGGCGGTTAAGGCCTCCGGCCTCGACATCCCCGTGATCATCGGTGGCGCTCCCGTGACGCGAGACTATGCCACCGAGATCAAGGCCGAGGGCTACGCTCCTGATGCCGCCAGCGCCGTGGAGGAGGTGGGGAGGCTTCTCGCCCGCTAGATTTCGTTTCCGGATGCCTTGGAAAAGAAAGCGCCATTAAAAGCAATATGATCCCGTTTGTTTTCTGTTCCGGGTGGATCGAAAGTTGATCCAAGAACGATGAAGGCACTTGTCACCGGGGCGACCGGGTTCATCGGCAGCCACCTGGCCGAGGAACTGGTCGAGCAAGGATGGGAGGTCAGATGTCTGGTCCGGAGGCCGAGCGGCCTGGGCTGGATCGAAAACCTGAGTGTGCATCTGGTGAAGGGGGACTGCCGGGACAAGCCCTCCCTCGGGCCGTCGGTCGAAGGTATGGATTGTGTCTTCCACCTCGCCGGCGTCATCAATGCCTTAGGTTGGGAGGAATATTTCCAGGCCAACGTGGTCGGCACCAAGAACCTCCTTGAGGCCGTTGCCGAGCGCAGTCCCGGGCTAAAAAAATTCGTCTATGTGTCCTCCATCAGTGCCGCCGGACCTTCGGAGAAGGGTCAGGTCCTGACCGAAGACGATCCCTGTCTCCCGATCACCGATTACGGCCGAAGCAAGCTGGCGGCTGAAGAGGCTGTTCATGCGTCCGCCGACAAATTCCCCGGCGTCATCATCCGGCCGCCCAACGTCATCGGTCCCCGGCAGCGGGAGCTCCGGGAGGCGGTCCGCCTGATCAGACGGAGGATCAGGCCGTCGGTCGGGACGGGCGAGCCCCAGACCAGCCTCTGTTATGTCGGGGACGTTGTCAAAGCGCTGATCCTCGCGGCCGAAAAGCCGGAAGCCGACGGCCGGACTTATTTCCTGGCCTATCCCAGGCCGTATGCCTGGTCCGAAGTCACTGAGGCCATTCAGAAAACCCTCGGAATTCGCTTCCTTCTCCTAAAGATTCCCTATCCCGTTCAATGGTTGGCCGCAGCCGCCGCCGAGGTCGCAGCCCGGTTGACTCGGAAAAGGCCGAGACTGACCCGAAACAGCGTGGCCGCGGCCCGGAAATATCACTGGATCTATGACGGCTCGCGGATCAAGAGAGAGCTGGGATTCGAGCCGCGGACTGGCCTGCAGGAAGCCATCCGGAGGACGATCGCCTGGAATGATAAACACGGCTGGGCATAGACGCTCTTCTCTTTGACATTTTCCTTCAGTTCGACTATTAATCAGGCTCTATGAAATGACAAAGACGATTGGCTTGAATCCCATCGCTTCCCGGATTTTCTTCGGCCTGAGAGTCAAGGTCACCGATATCCTCGTCCTATCCGCACTCGCTTTTTATTCTTTCTTGGCCGTTCTCTTTCCTTCCCGGGTCAAGGGTGGGTGGACGGGGATCGTCCTCGCCAATGCGTTGGCCTTCGTCCTCTTCCTGTCCGCGAACCTCATCGCCCAGAAAACCACCAGCCGGCATCTCCGCTTTCTCCTGCGGACGTTCTCCATTCAGCTCATCCTGCTTTATATCTACAGCATGTCCCTGAAACACCAGCTCATTTTATTCCCTCGGTGGCATGACCAGATGGTCATCGACCTGGAGGCCCGCCTTCTGGGAGTGGCTCCGACCGTCTGGCTGCAGCGGTTCGTCACGCCCTGGCTCACCGAGTGGATGATGTTCTGTTATGTTTTCTATGTCCCGGTCTATCCGCTTCTCAGCCTGTTGATCTATCGGCGGCATGGGGAGGAACAAAACGAGGATTACCTGTTCCATATTGCTTTCGTCATCGTCCTCTGCACGATCGGCTTCATGATGTTCCCGGTGGCCGGCCCGATGCGCCATATCGGGGACCTTCATACTGTGCCGCTGCGCGGTCATTTCTTTACCGCCGCGAGCGAGCTCATCCGCAACCGGGTGCATAGTCCGGGAGGGACGATCCCCAGCATCCACTGCGCGGCGGCGACGATCATGTGGTGGATGGCCTACCGCTACGCCCGGCCGGCTTTCTATATTCTTGCGCCCGTGATCCTGTCCCTCTATGTGTCAACCGTCTACGGCCGTTTCCACTATCTTTTCGACGTCTTCGTCGGCATCGCCGCCGCCCTTGTGGTGATGGCCCTGGGAGGAATCTTGATAAAAGGCTGGAATCGGGATACATTAAAACATTGATTTTGTGACCACGAGTCTTCTCTTGAAGGAAAAAGCATTCATCACCGGGGCCAACGGTTTTATCGGATCCAACCTGTGTCGCTGTCTGTTGGCCAAGGGATATGATGTTCATGGACTGGTGAGAAGGACTTCCGACCTCCATTTTCTGGAGGGACTCTCGGTCAAGCTCATCTTCGGCGATCTCGGCGACCCCTCAGGCCTCCGTATTCCGCAGGACACCGCTTATATCGTCCATGCCGCTTCGATCGTCTCGGACCAGGCCTCGGACACGGAATGCGATGCCGGGATTTACAAACTGACGGTGAACCTGGTTCAAAGGATCCAAGACCTGGGGATCAAGCCCAAGCGGTTTGTCTACATCTCGACGACTCTGACCCTCGGGTATCTTGGGACGAACCTGTCCGAAGAAAGGCCCGGCCGGACGGCGGATTTCATGCCCTACGTCCGGGCCAAGAAAAGAACCGAAGCTTACCTTCTGGAAAGAATGCAGAGAGACCGTCTGCCCGTTGTCATCCTTCGGCCCGGCGACACCTATGGCCCCAACGACCGCACGGCCTGTGACAAAATCCTGAGGGGCGCGGAGCGGGGGGTCCCCATCATCGTCGGGACCGGGAAACACCAGTTCGCCTTCTGTTACATCGATAATCTCTGCCAGGCCGTCCAACTGGCTTTTCATAACGATAGAGCGGTCGGCAAAGCCTACACAGTCACCAACGGCGTCCTGCCCACCTGGAGGGAGTTCTTCGCCGGTTTTCAAAAAGGACTGGGGAGACGGCAGCACATCTACGTCCCTGTTTGGCTGGCCAAGGTCATTGCCGGCACTCAGGAGCTCCGGAAGATAGTTTCCCCTGGATCTCAGCCGGACCTGACTCAGTACAGGATCCGGAGGATCACCACCGAGACGACCTATGATATCTCCCGGACCGTCGCCGAGCTCGGGTACCGTCCCGACAACGACACCGAGAAGCAGATCAGGGCGATCGTGGACTGGTACCGCGAGGAGCGGAAGAAAGGATATATCAAATAGTCCAGCCGATCCTGTGGATTTATCTGGCCCTGGCTTTCATCCTGGGGATGACGTTTTTTCATTACCGGCGCTTCTTAAAAAAGGGGGATGACTTCCGGGGGTTCCTGGGTTATTTCGCCGCGTTCTTCTGTCTTTTCCTGGTCATCCCTTGCCTGATCGTCGTCCTCTTTTCCCCGGAGCCTCTCCTTTTCCTAAAGGAGGCCGGGCTTTCTCTGGGGAATACAGGCAGGGGATTGATGATCGCCGCCGCCGGCGCTCCCCTCGCCGTTCTCGCCGGGTTCATCGGTTCCCGTGATGCCCAGCTTCGTCGGTTTTACCCTTTCTCCAAGGCGGCCTGCCGGAGCCCGAGAACGTTCATCGCTTTCGAAACAGCCTATTTGCTTCTGTATTACACAGCCTGGGAATTTTTTTATCGGGGAATTCTCTTTTTCCCTTTGATTCCGGCTGTCGGGCTGGTCCCGGCGCTGGCGCTCCAGACGACTGTCTCGATGCTCCACCACCTCGGCCATCCGCCGTCAGAGCTCTTTGCTTCTCTGGCCGCCGGTATCGTCTTCGGTCTCATCGCCTACTTCACGGGCTCTTTTCTCTACACGATCCTTCTCCATGCTCTGGCCGGGATCTCCACCGATACGTTCATCTATCAGCGGGACTATCGGAGGAAGTCCCGGGCATGAGGATCCTCGTCACCGGAGCCACCGGTTTTGTCGGCTCCGTCCTGGTCCCTAGGTTGATCCAAAGATACGGGCCGGATTCCATCGCCGCCTACGTGCTGCCCGGAGAGCGCATCCCGGCGAGCTGGAATCACGAAAAAATCCCTGTCATTCGCGGGGATATCACCGAGCGTGACCGACTCCTTCAGGCCATGCAGGGGCGGAGCCATGTCATCCATCTGGCCGGCATCATCTCTTACTGGCGGCGCGACTTCGGTCGCCTGATGCAGGTGAACTACGAGGGAACGCGGGCGGTCGTAAACGCCTGTCTGCAGGCGAAGGTCACCCGGCTTGTCCACATCTCTTCGGTGGGGGCGATCGGGCTCAAGAAAAGGGGAGAACCGATCAATGAATCGACCGCCTTCAACTGGCCGCCCATATTTCACTACATGATGTCCAAATACCTGGGCCAGCAGATCGTGGAAAAGGCCGTGCGGACGAAGGGGCTCAACGCCGTTATCTTCAACCTCGCTTCGGTCATGGGACCCGGGGACTTTATTCTGCAGACTCCTCACAACCAGCTCTACGACCGGGTCTACAGGGGCCGGATGATCGGCTCTTTCAGCGGCGGGCTGGGGGTCGTGGATGTCCGCGATGTCGCGGCCCTGATCAGCAAGGGTCTCGATCGGGGGGCGGCCGGGGAGAGATACCTCCTCGTCGGAGCCAACCTCCGCTATCCGGACGTCTTGCGATTGATCGGAAAATACGCCCGCCGCCGGGTCTATCCTTTTCCCGTTCCCGGGGCTCTCCTGTCGGCCGCCGGTTTGTCCTTGGAGCTGGTGAGCTTTCTGACCAGGAAGAGGCCTCTTCTCACCTATGCATACGGACGGCTCAGCGGCTGGACGACGTTCTACTCCGGCGAAAAAAGCCGCCGAGATTTCGCCCACGAATACATCCCCGTCGAGGAGACCATCCGGGATTCCTGCCGCTTTTTCGAGAAAACCTTCATGGCCAGCTGACCAGGTAGGCGCCGACGGTCGCCAGCGCCACAGCCGCCATTTTCGCTCTGGTAACTTTTTCCTTGAGGAAGACCGCCGCCAGGACGAAGATGAAGATCGAGCTGAGCTGGTTGAGCGGCGCGGCGATCGAGGCCAGCGTGTACTTCATACCGGCCATCCAGGCGATCAGAGCGACATAGGCTCCGAAGAAGGTCCCCGGCACTATCGACCGCCAGTTGGCGGGTGAGGCGAGCGGCCGGCAGATCTGCCGGCGCCGCGGATGAAACGGCAGCAAGACTCCTAGGACAACGGCACCGGCAGCCATCCGCCAGAGCGTCGCCCAGAGCACGGGTGCGCCGGCCAGAAGCGGCTTGATCATGACGATGCTCCCAGCCAGCGTGACCATGGCCAGTGCCCCCACTCCGATTCCCAGGATGAGGTCTTTTCGCGGAGGAAGGCCTTTTTCCTTGGAACGGGATATCAGCACCAGAGCGGAGAGGATGAGGAGGACACCGAGAAGCTGTTGCGCCCCCAGTCGCTCGCCGATGAACAGGAAAGAAAAAAGGATGACGAAGGGGCTGTACAGGCAGTCGATGACCGCGGTCAAGCTGGCTCCCAGCAGGTTCAGACAGCGAAAGAAAAGAGTGTCGGAGAGGGCCACTCCGATGAGCCCGCTCAGGCCGAGGAGTCCGTAGCTCTGCAGGGGGATTTTGGGCAGGAGCGGCTGGCCGAGAAGGAGCATGGTGAGGAGAAGTAGAACCACTCCAAAGAAGTTCTTGAAGATGTTCAGGGCGAAGGGGGACACGGTCCGGCCGCTGACGCGGAAGAGCAGGACGGCAATGGCCCAGATAAGGGCCGAGCCCACCGAGAGGATCTCTCCCCGGAAGGGCAAACCCTGAAGCGACTCGAAGAATGGGCCCATGAGAAAATAAGTTTCACCTTATAACAGACACGGCCACCGCCGTCAATAAAAAACGATCCTATTCAGGAATATTCTTTCAACGATAATCTTGATGGGCCGTTTGGGAATGGAGAAGCGACCTCGAAGGTTTTTCCTTCCTGAGGTGCTTTTCGAGGGAAGCCGCTCCCATTTTATTGACCGAGGCGAAGGGCTTGGATGAGGAAGTCCGTCGACGACTGAGCGGGCAGGGTTTCTCGACCGTAGGGAGAGAAGAGCGAAGGAGGAG
>JBAQGA010000132.1:0-6579 GCA_049287565.1 Candidatus Aminicenantales bacterium | reverse complement strand
ATGGATCACTCTTTTCGCTAGGCGTTCAGGAGTCCGTATATCTCGTCGAGGTCGGTCTCCGGCCAGGTTTCATCGATCAGTCCGTTGGTGATGTCGACGTGGATGAACAGGCCACGATTGGTCTTAGCGGCCTTCAATATCGAAGCGACATAGTCCGCCATGCCCTTGAACTGGACAGCGCGGTGAAGCCCCACCCGGCAGGCCAGGACGGTCCGCCCCTGGAAACATTCGGTCAGCGGCGGGAACGGCGTTTCGCTCGCCCCGAACTCCAGGCCGCGCAGGCCGCGGACCTTGGCCAGGCTCGGGACCTGGTGGAGCCAGCGGCCCGAGGTAACCGATCAGGAAACTGGGCCGGTCGTCGTTCTCCAGGCACCAGAGCCGGGTCAGGAACTCGCGGTTTTTATCGATATCGGCCATAGAGTTCAGCCGCCTCCATCATAGCGTTAATATTGGCGAGGGGCGAGCCGGCGGAGGTCCCCTTCCGTTTCTATGACTTTTGGCATTGAATAACTCATCCGGTCCATTCAAGGATTATGAATAGTCCTACTCCCCTCTCCTGGTGGGAGGGGAGTAAGGGGAGGGGGGAATTGAATATTCTTCACCCGCACAAACTTAATATAGCGTCTCTTGAATTGCAGCGTCAATCGACCTGAGGCAGGCGTTCAAGGCGCGGGTCGGTCCAGATATCGCTCTCGTCCCGGCTGATCGAGGAGAATTCCGAAAGGACCGCGCCCTTGTCCCCGGCCTGGAACCAATGGAGCGTATCGGGCGGCAGCGTGAACTGGTCGCCCGGCCGGAGTACGACTTCCTTCCAGATGGTGAAATACTCCCTGTATCTTTCCGGGATTCTGGCCCGCGGGTTTGGCGTCGGCTCGCCCGGAACATAGAGATAGACTTCTCCCCAGCGGCAGCGGAAGGTTTCCTGCTTGCCGGGCTCATTCCCGCCGACCGGGGGATGCCGGGGTTCCGGGCAGATCTGCCGGGGCAGGAGGACGATTTCCTTGGCGCAGTAACGGTCGTTGTTTTCGTAAACAACGACCAGGAGCCCGACATTATCTATATCACCCAGGCCGAAATCGGAGACTTCGATATTCTCCGCTTCCCGGCGGGTGATCGCTATATGGGCTTTTTCGAGGAGCTTGGCCGCCCGTTTTCTGGCTTGGTTGATATCGGCGAGTTTCACGGGCGGGTTCCTCAGGACGCCGTCAGGCGCTCGATATCTTTTCTGAGGGGAAGAGAAGGCTGGGCGCCCAGCTTTGTCGTCGCGATGGCGGCGGCCGCGTTGCCGAACCGGGCGGCTTCGAACAGAGACCTGCCTTCGGCCAGCGCTACGGCCAAAGCCCCGTTGAATGCGTCTCCCGCTGCGGTCGTGTCCACCGGAGTGACATCGAACGCAGGAACGACATCCTTTTTCTCCCGGGTGGCGACATAGACCCCCTTTGGGCCGAGGGTGATCAAGATTCCCTTCATCCCTATATCGAGAAGGATGTCGGCGGCTTTGGCGAGGTCCGCCTTGGTGATGAGTGTTATCCCGGTCATGATCTCGGCCTCGGTCTTGTTGGGCGTGAGATAACTCACCCGCCTGAGGATCTCGTCGCTCAGCACCTGGGCCGGGGCGGGATTGAGGATGACCGGGACTGCGGCGGCAAAGGCGACTTCGGCCGCCTCTCTGACGGTCTCCAGGGGCGACTCGAGCTGCATCAGGACGATGCTCGCCGAGGCGATGACCTGTTTGGCCCCGCGGACGTCCTCGATTCCCAGCCGGGCGTTGGCGCCCGAGGCCACGGCGATACTGTTCTCTCCGTCAGGGGCCACGATGATAAGGGCGACCCCGGAGGGTGCGCTTTTGTCCTGGATAATGTGCTCGACATGGATGCCGTCGCGGACGAAACCATCCAGCGACTGCCGCCCGAAAACGTCCTCCCCGACGCGGGCGACGAAATAGACGTCGCCGCCGGCCCGGGCGGCGGCCACGGCCTGGTTGGCTCCCTTCCCGCCGGCGGCCATGATGAATTCGCCTCCGATTATGGTTTCCCCGGGTTTCGGAAGCCGGGGCGTTTTGATGACCATGTCGGTGTTGGAGCTCCCGACCACGACGATCTTTTTGGAAACGCCAAGAGTCTTGGCCATGAATATTCTCCCTGTATGACCTGTTATTCTTGCCCTTGGCCAGATTATATTCTCGATCCGGCGGAATGGCAAGCGCCGATCGGTTTATAGGATCATTGACATTTCCTGGGTGCCGCATGATGATTACGACGAAAAGGCCTTGTAGGGAGAATAACGATGAAGAAAGCGGTTCTCGCCGCCCCGATTCTTTTATTCATTGCTGCCGGAGTGATGGCCATCGTCCCTGAGGCCACAGTAAATAGGGAAGCCCAGCAGGCCGGCCGGTTGCCGTATATGAATCCCAGCCTTCCCATCGAAGAGCGCGTTTCCGACCTCGTCTCCAGGATGACCCTGGAAGAAAAGATCCATCAGATGCGTTATGACGCACCGGCGATAGAAAGGCTCGGAATTCCCGAATACAACTGGTGGAACGAATGCCTCCATGGAGTCGCCCGGGCCGGCTTGGCCACCGTCTTTCCGCAGGCTATTGGCCTGGCCGCCACCTGGGACAGGGACATGATGTTCCGCCTGGCCAGTGCCGTTTCCGATGAGGCTCGGGCCAAACACCATGAATTCGTCCGGCGGGGGAAGCGCCTGATCTACCAGGGGCTGACCTTCTGGTCGCCCAACATCAACATCTTCCGCGACCCCCGCTGGGGCCGGGGGCAGGAAACCTACGGCGAAGACCCTTATCTCACGGGCGAGATGGCCGTCCGGTTCATCAAGGGGCTCCAGGGCGATGATCCCCGCTACCTCAAGACGGTCGCCACCTCGAAACATTATGCCGTCCACAGCGGGCCGGAGCCCGACCGCCACGTCTTCGACGCCCGGGTGAGCGACCGCGACCTTCAGGAGACGTACCTGCCGCACTTCCGCAAGACCGTCGTCGAGGGCGACGTCCAATCGGTCATGTGCGCTTACAACCGGTTCCGGGGCGATCCCTGTTGCGGGAGCGGGTTTCTCCTCACCGACATCCTCCGGCGCCGCTGGGGATTCCGCGGCTACGTCGTCTCCGACTGCTGGGCCCTCATGGACTTCTACCAGTATCATAAGGTGGTGGGCACCGCACCCGAGGCCGGGGCCATGGCCGTCAAGGCCGGCACAGATCTCAACTGCGGTGTGGTCTTCCGGGAGCTGAGGAAGGCGGTGGAAGCCGGGCTTCTGAGCGAGGCCGATATCGACGCCTCGGTCAAGCGGCTTTTCACCGCCCGGATGAAGCTAGGGATGTTCGATCCGTCAAAGATGGTTCCCTACGCCGGTATCCCATTCGAGGTCATCAATTGTGAGGCCCACCGCCGACTTGCCTTGGAGGCCGCCCGGAAGTCGATCGTCCTCTTGAAGAACGAAGGCAGCCTTTTGCCTCTGGCCAAAGACCTCAAGACCATCGCCGTCATTGGGCCGAACGCGGACGATGTTGAGGTGCTTTTGGGTAATTATAACGGCATTCCGTCCGACCCGGTCACTCCGCTTCGCGGGATCCGGGAAAAAGTTTCGCGAAACACCCGGGTGGTCCATGCCCTGGGCTGCGAGTGGGCGGAAGGCCTTCCCGTCCTCGAGGTCATTCCCTCAACGGCCGTGTTTATTTCCAGCGAATCCGGAAGTGAACGCGGTCTGACCGGCGAATATTTCGACAACCGGGAATTCCGAGGGGAGCCGGTCTTCACTCGAATCGACCGGCTCGTCGAGATCAACTGGTTCGACGGTTCTCCCGACGCGAGGCTGCCCGACGATGATTTCGGAGTACGCTGGACCGGCTATCTGGCGCCGACCGTCTCGGGGTCCCATCTTGTCGGCGGGGAAGGGTTCAACGGGTTCAGGATTTATTTGAACGGTGAACTTCTCGTCCAGTTCGACGGCACCCACCACAGCGCCAAGACATACAAGGAGGTCAGCCTGGAAGCGGGGAAGCGCTACCCCCTGAAGGTCGAATTCTTCGAGCGGTCGAACGACGCCTCGATGAAACTCCTCTGGCGCATTCCCGGGAGAGACCTGGAGAAGGAAGCGCTGGAGGCTGCCGGGCAGGTCGATGCAGTGGTGATGGTCATGGGGTTATCGCCGCGCCTGGAGGGCGAAGAGATGGATGTCCCGGTCGAAGGCTTCAGCGGCGGCGACAGGCTGACGCTCGACCTTCCCAGGATGCAAGAAGACCTGCTAAAAAAGGTCCAGGCCTTTGGCAAGCCCGTTGTTCTTATTCTGCTGAATGGAAGCGCGCTCTCGATCAACTGGGCCAGCCAAAACGTCCCCGCCATCCTCGAAGCCTGGTATCCCGGACAAGCGGCCGGGACAGCCATCGCCGATGTCCTGTTCGGCGATTACAACCCGGCCGGCCGGCTGCCCGTCACCTTCTACCGGACGGCCGACGACCTGCCCCCGTTTAACGATTATGCCATGGAGGGAAAAACCTACAGGTATTTCCGCAAGGAGGCGCTGTATCCATTCGGGTTCGGTCTGAGCTACACCCGGTTCGCCTACAAGCGGCTCCAAGTTCCGAGATCCGTCGCCGCCGGAGAGGAAGTCGAAGTCTCCGTAGAGGTGGAAAATATGGGGGAGATGGCGGGCGAGGAAGTGGTCCAGCTCTATGTCCGTGACCTCGAAGCATCGGTCCCCGTGCCCATCTGCTCTCTCCAGGGCTTTGAGCGGATCTTCCTCAAGCCCGGAGAGAAAAAGGCAGTCTGTTTCCGGTTGAACGCGCGGCAAATGTCGATTATCGATGAGCAGGGGAGGCGGGTGGTCGAGCCCGGCATCTTCGAGATCGCTGTCGGCGGAGGGCAGCCAGGTGTGGAGGTCCCGGGTGCTGAGGTGGCCCAAGTGCTGGTGGGACGGGTCGAGCTCACCGGGCCTGCTTATGTCGTGGAGTAGAATCTCAAATCCAAAGAAAAGGAGACTTTGATCTAGTTGGGTATCCCATACCAGGCTATTGGCATCGGACTTGGTTTCTTACTGGGAGTTTGGGCGTTTATCGAGGCGGATATGATTGCCGGGCGTGTCTTCATCGCTTCGACGATGATAGTGATATTTTTGCTCCCCGTGGTCTGGCGATCTGGAGCCTCCAACTTTATCTCCTTTATTTGCTGGATTGTCTTTGGCGCCGGATGTTATATTTTCCTCAAGTACCGCGGCGTGGGAGTTCCATAGGGAGCCGTCTTGACGTAAAAGCCTCTTCCTGCAATAATATCCCCACTCTCGTGGGGCTGTAGCTCAGTTGGGAGAGTGCTTGACTGGCAGTCAAGAGGTCGCCGGTTCGATCCCGGTCAGCTCCACCAATTAAATCCATTTAGTTTCAATAACATAGTCAATCCTGGGGGGTGTACTTTCTTTATCAACAGTTAACGGGAGTGAATATATTTTTGTTTATATTTGTTTATAGGAGGTCATACCAATGGAATCATTAGATGTGAAATGGGCTACCTCAAACGCCGAGAAGCAAGAGATTTTGATGCTATCCTTAATGAGTATCCTCGGCCATATTGATTACCTAAAGGATCAAGCACAAAAAGACCGACTGTGGCTATATCAGGCTATTTCTAATAATCAATTCGATAAGCTTTCGGGGGTAACTAGATGGTGCAAGGATGCCATGAGGATTAATGGCATTGAAAACCAGACCCTTAAAAGGACAGCGGCCAAGGTGGAAGTGCGGCTACGGACGCTTATAAGGATAACCAAGGGAAAGAAACCCTATGGCAAGCATCGCTATTATGATGAGGAGCGGTTAGAGATTGATGCCATCAAGCGGGCCAGGACCCATCTGCTTCACCGGCCGATTCATTTTGGGCAAATCCCGGCCTTACTTTTGAATGACTCTAAGGTTGGCCTGGATGAAAAAGGTCTTTATGCCTACCTACATTCTCGGAGCTATAAGAAGAAGCTGGCCAAATACCCTAGGATTGAGATTGCAAGGGCGACAATTGCCAAGAGCCTTGGAATATCAACAAGCACAGTAGCCCGGACTCTAAAAAGGCTTGTTGATGCAGGGTGGATTTCATCATTTCAGCAAGGGAAGACCAGGGGGAACTTATATATCCTTTGGCCAGAGAAGCGTTCCACCTTTGAAGCCCGCCTCATAATGGCCAGAATCTTCCTTAAGCTCTCCCGGGATCATGAACTGGTCAAAATGCTCAGGGACAGCCTAAATATTCCCCCTAGAATTCTGAGCAAAGGGGAGTATTCACGGTCTCAGGTTGAGAATGTTGAAACTCTGCCTCCTGATTATGACCTTTCAAGGTTTTTCCCCAAGAAACAGGAGGTGGTGTATCAGATCTGATATACCACTTTAGGCCATATGGGGAGAAATATGGTGGTGTGTCAGGACTGACACAGATATTATATATATAATATTTATCTGGCTCCTCGCTGTTTCATGTGGGTAGATTGAATTTCAGTTTCCCGGCGATGAGGTAGATCATAGTGATCAGATTCTTTGTTGTGCGATACCCTCTCGCCCGAGCTTTGGCTGCCTGGACTAAGCTA
>JBAQGA010000131.1:0-5228 GCA_049287565.1 Candidatus Aminicenantales bacterium | reverse complement strand
AGACGAGGGGATCGCGACGACCACCGGGTCGGAGCGCCGCCAGGAAAGGCTGTTGAAAACGACAACCGGTCGTCCTTTCGAGGACACCGTCCTGACAGCGGCGGCAATCCTCTGAAACGCCTTATCGAGCAGACCTCTTCCCCGGTCCCTGGCGAACTCATACTTTTTCCTGAACAGCCGGTCTGTGATCTGGCCCTCTTTGCCGCCCCAGCCGTGGTCGGGATAGATGGCCGCCATCCAGGCTTCTCCCATCTCCCCGGCGGGATAGCTCGCCATATCGCCCTCCAGGAGAGAGGCGACCGTGTTGAATATCTCGGCCGCCGGCAGCAATGTTCCGGCCTCTCTCTGGGCCGAAATGGCCTCATGGTGGGTCGGGCCGTGGATGTAGAGCCAGAGGTTCGGCCGCTCTCCGATGATGGAGTCCAGACCCGGGTTGCTCTTGGCCAGGACGTCGAAGAAATAAGCCGCTGACGAGTATCCCATCCTGGAAACCCGGTCTGTATCCTCAGATAAGTGGCCGCTGTTCCAGAGTTCGATCAAGGGGCCGAAGTCCGTGGGCTTGGAGAAATCGACGGAATGGAGCAGGGGGAATTCGGGCGGAATCCTATGCTTGAGGTAATATGTCGCCCATCCGGCCAGCTCTTTTTTTAGAAGCTCGGCGCCTTCCTCGGGGGCCGCACGCAGGATGGCCGAGGCGTTGGTGTAATGGCCTGGACTGTAGGCGAGAACGGAGGAGCCGTCGGGGCTCAACCAGCGATAGAATCCTTTGTGGTAGCGGCTGATGATCATGTAAGGAATGCCGGATTTGCTCAGGATCTGCTGCATCTGTAGGGCCCGGCCGGGGACATCAGGATTGAAGTAAACACGGGCGTCGCAACCGGGGAAGTTCTTCTTCAGCCACTTGCGGCCAAAATAGGTTCCGCGGACGAGTTGTTCACCGCTGAGCAGGGACTCATAGGGCTGGTTGAACGTCGCTCCCCATTCCAGCCGTCCCTCCCGAGTGAACCGGAGGATGTCCTCGCGGCGCTCGGGGTGACGTTCGATATATTCCATCAAGTTGAGCATGTTTTCCATGACGAAGCAGTAGTCGGGATTCTTGGCCATCATCTCCAGGGCCGGTGTGATGCAATGGGTGTCGCGGTACTCCATACAGGCCTCCGGGCTGTTCATCCAGGCGATATCCTGGTGGCTCGAGGAGATGATCCGGATATTCCATTTCTTCCCTTGTCCCTGCTTCAGGCCGGGCGGCCTGGTCTTCTGTCTCTCCCCGTATAAAGAAATGGACAGGCTCAGGACGGTCAAGCTCAGCGCGATTCCCAGCAGTGCTTTCCCCATGGCGCTTCCTCCTCGGGCCGGCCGGCGGCGGCCGACTGGTCATCTGTCCAGAATCGAGAGGTCCGGGGCGAAAAGGCGCCGGACCTCGGGTTCGTTCATATTCTCGGGGGTGGCCAGATAGACGCCCGTGTCGATAGCGGTCTGGTAAGGTTCGCCCCGCAGGCAGGCGACCGCCGTCTTGACGCTGTCGTAACCCATGCGGACAGGGTCCTGAAGGACGAGCCCCATGAGTTCCCTCTTTTCCAGCGCCTCGATGAGCTTCTTGGACGAGTCGAACCCCACATGGATGACCTTCCCGGCGAGGTCGTGGTCCTGGAGTGCCCGCAGGCAGCCGAAGGTGGTCGACTCGTTGGGTGTAAAGATAGCATCGACGTCGGGGAATCGCGCCAGCAGGTTTTCCGTCGTCTGGTAAGCGGTTTCCGTCGTGATGCCGGCATACTGGTTGTCGGAAAGAATAGTCATCTCCGGAAATTTCGAGCGGATGGTCTCGAGGAATCCCTCTTCCCGCTGGCGGTTGCCCTCGATGCCCTCGATGATGCGGATGAGGATCAGCTTTCCCGTGCCGTTGGAAAGAGCGCCGATGCGCTCGGCGGCCAGGACGCCGCCCTTCCAGTTGTCGGTGGAGACATAAGCGACATAATCATCGCCCCCAAGGGCCGTGTTAAAGATAACGGTTGGAATGCCGAGGGCCTTGGCCTCGGCGACCGGAGGCATGAGCGCCCTGTCGTCGAGCGGCGTCAGTATGATGGCGTCGACCCCCGCGTTGATCATCGTCTCGACGATCTGGATCTGGTCGTTCCGGTCGTCTTCCTTGAGCGGACCCTTCCAGATGATCTCGACGCCGAGCTCCTCCGCCGCCGTCTTGGCGCCGGCATGAATGGCCTTCCAGAATTCATGGGTCGTTCCCATGGGGATAACAGCCAACCGCAGCCCTTTTGTCTTCTCGACGCCTCCCTTTTCCGGCCGGCAGACAGCGTGAATCAAAAACCACATAACGCAGAGTCCGAAAAACGGCGCGAGTTGCCGGCATTTACTCTTCGAAACAGCCATGGCGGGGCCTTCAAATTATCACAATGAGTCTGAACATTTCAAACTTTAGCGAGAACCGTCAGCGCTTCATTCCTCAATGACGGATCAGATCATCAGATTGGGTCGGGTTAACCTCATAGACTTTGCGGATCATCTCGGCCCAGCCCTTGGCAGGGATGGGCCGGATCTCCTCCTCCACAATCCGGAGAGGAAAAGGCCCAAGGCTTGCCTTCCGGACCTTCCCTCGATGAGCATTGGCGTACAGGCCGAAGTAACGGACAGTGACTTGTCCCTTGTCGGGAATGTGGGAAGTGACCCGGGCGATGAACTCCAGGTAGTCCCTGCGCTCGACCACCTCGGTGATTACTGGCCGGAAGAACCCATACTCTTTTTCGAAGCGGCTCTCGTATTCGCCTAGAAAATGCTCGTAGTGATGAAAAAACACCCGGTAGAGGACGGTCCGCTCCGGATGCCGGGGACGATACACTCCCGCCACAGCGGGAGAATGGCCTCAAGAAACGGGCCAAGGCCACGGAATTGACCACATCTCCCTGAACGAAGGGGAGGAGCTCCGGCTCGGAGAGCGGGATCGGGCGGGAAAACGTCAACCGGAGTTACCGCCCGAGGGAGGGAAATAGAAACGGCAGGGAGTCCGCTCCCGGACCGAGGGCCGGTTCAAGGGAACCTCTCGGAACTTATGACTCCCATCATGAAGAGCTTTATGGTTTTGGGGCCAAGTTATTGATTTTTAATACCGATTTTGGCCGACAAGCCAAGATAACTTGGGCATGCGATTGTTCCCTCGACGCTGCGGATGGTTGTGGAGGAGCCGAAGCCCATTCCCTCGAAGGGTTGGACCGAGATGATCCGCAAGGTTTATGAAGTCGATCCGATGGTCTGCCCCAAGTGTGAGGGGACGATAAAGATCATCGTTTTCATTACGCAGTTCAGGGCCGTGGACCGGATCATCGATCACCTGAAGTCGACGTTCGTGGCGGCGAAGCTCCCGCCGTTTCATGCTCTTGCCGAGGTCGCCCTGATGGCGGCCGAACGCGAACTATTTTTGATCATCTCATTTTTACGGGGAGCGGGAGTCTATGGCCTATCGGCCGGTGCGGTGGGTTTATTAGCCCAAAGAACCTCTTTTAGGCCGCCCCGAGGATTTCTTGACAGCGTCGCCCGGCTGGCGGTAGTATTCCATCATGATCAGGAGGGGATATTCATCGCGCCGCAGAAAAAGGAAAATCCTATAATCCATTGGCTATAATTGGTCGGAAGTGACGGTGTCCTTAATTATCTTAAGCATTGTACATACGATAGCTTTGCAGAATGGCAAGCGAAACATAAAGCCTCGACTCTCGATCCTGATACAATTAAGGTTTTAAAGGATAAACTGTTGCGCTTGTCTTTGGCCGTCGAGATGCACGGTACCGATGATCAAACCCCCGGGGGTGAGACATCCTCGGGAGACACGAGGACGAGTGAAGCACAACCGGGCCATCCTTGATTGACGATGACAAAAGCTGTAGGCATAATCAATTTGAATACTAGAGAAACCGGATGAAAGGAGAGGGATTAGTTTTGAAATCGAAGTGGAGTATGCAGTTGGATTCGCGTCCAGATCTGTCGGTCTAGGTGAAAAGCTATTAAGAAAACGCCTAGGTAGCTTCGTTATTATGGCCTAAACAATGGAAAATCAAGACAAGAAGCTTTCAGATCAACTTGTCCGATTGATTCAAATCTTCTTCGGCTTCGTTCTAGGACAAAGTCTGGGCCGATACGATGAGGTCGTCCTACATCCATTAAGTGCCAACCATTTTTTAGCCGCCATAGCATTAATGACTGTTTTCGTAACAGCCATACTAAGCTGGATAGATTGGCATATTACTATGGAACTTAGTCCATATAATCTCAGTCCAAGAAATGATTATAGGATATTTGATCAGATGCGGCTTCTTTGCGATATTTTGATAGTAGTTTTCTACGCATATACTTTGTTCTCTATTAAAAGCTTTTATTCGTATCCCCAGAAGAATATTTCACAATATTTATGGGGATTTTTCTTCATCTTTCTTGGATATTTTTTTTCAGGAATATTAAGAAGAAAATCGTATGGTGCACCAGCCTCAAAAATTACCCTGATTGTTTGCTTTGGTATACCGTACTTTTTTCTTGCCCTGGTCTATTGGATTCAAATAAAGTTCGGCTTGTTTGATCCGGAATATCTGGATAGAATTAATTACGCATTAATCCTTATAGTTTTCACAATGATGATTGCTTATAGGCTAACAAGAAGAAGATATAGAAATAAAATCCAAAAAAATAAAAAAGCCGGGTTGAGAATTGGCATTGATGTGGACGGCGTTTTGGCGAATCAAATAGTCGGAATCCTTCCAAGAATTAAAAGGCGCTTAGGCATTTCTCTTATTTATGAAGATGTAACCGAATGGAATCTAGCTTTATCTCGATCCAGTATAGACCAGGAGATCTCTTTTGCAATGGAGGATCGAGAATATGTTCTTTCTATGCCATCGCATCCGCATGTCAGTGAGGTGATTAATGACCTCTATAAAAATCATTTCATCCTAATTACGACAGCACGACCTTCGACTGCAGAAGAATGGACGAAGTTTTGGTTGTCAAGACGCGGAATTCAATTCGATAGCATCAACTCGGTAAAGGAAAAGAAAAAGAGCCAAATCGATGCAGATATTTTGGTGGATGACTATATTAATAATGGCTCCTCGCTGTTTCATGTGGGTAGATTGAATTTCAGTTTCCCGGCGATGAGGTAGATCATAGTGATCAGATTCTTTGTTGTGCGATACCCTCTCGCCCGAGCTTTGGCTGCCTGGACTAAGCTA
>JBAQGA010000130.1:0-1778 GCA_049287565.1 Candidatus Aminicenantales bacterium | reverse complement strand
GGGTATAGTTAGGATTTATGGAGGATTTTTGAAGAAGAGGCGGGTTTGCGTTCGTCAGCCCGCAATCAAAACAGCGTGAGCTGACCGCCGGACTTCTGCTCGGGCAGTTCCTCTTCGAACAGGCTGATCTTGCCGTAGTCACCATCGTGACCGGGCTGGATCTTGACCGCGCCCCTTCTCATCCGGTCGATCCCCTGGCCGATGCGTTCCGACTGAAATCGGACAAGTTCCGGGATAGAAACCTCCGTCAAGACCCTGTGCTCGTTGCCGAACTCTCGGACCAACCGGAAGTAGATGTCCCAAACGCTCTGGCACTCGGAGGTTTTATCGATGGCTTCGGCGATGATTTCATTCAGCGGAATGAGGCTTTGGTAAGGAATTTTGAACGGCGGGCGCGTCCCTTCCTCCCGGTCTGCCAGTTCCTCGATGCGGTGCATGACTCCGATGGTCAGCTTCTTCCCGCACTTGGGGCAGAGGTTCTTGTGGAGGAGGGACTCCTTGGGAGAGAAAAGAACGCCGCATTTGCGATGGCCGTCGTAATGATATTTTCCCTCCTCCGGGAAGAACTCGTTGGTGCAAAGGAACTTGTCGGGATCGCGGCTCCGCAGGGCGCCGACCAACCCCCTGAAGCTGAAGTCAGTGTCGAAGACGTTGGCCTCGCGACCCAGCCGGGAGGGAGAGTGAGCATCCGAGTTGGAGACGAGGGCATATTTGTCGAGAGCGGAGAGCCGCCAGTTCATCGCCGGGTCGGAAGACAGCCCTGTTTCCAAAGCGAAGATGAACGGCGTCATCTCCTCGAAGCATTCCTCGATCGTGTCGAATCCCGAGTTGGAGCCGAAGAGCGAGAACCAGGGCGTCCAGATGTGGGAAGGAATGACGACACAGCGGGGGCAAAACTCGGCGACGATACGGACGAAATGTTTGGCGTCCAGGCCGAGGATGGGACGGCCGTCCGACCGCAGGTTCCCCAGGCCGGAGAGCCGGCTGTTGATCTTCTCGACGGATTCGAAATCCGGAGCCAGAAGCAGCAGATGAACCTTCCGGACACGGCCCTTCTTTGAATAGATGAAACTGATCTCGGTGGAGAGCACGAAATGGACCTCATCCGGCCGGCAAGACATCCCCTTGAGATAGCCGTTGGAGGGGGGAAGGATGCTTTTCAAGCGGAAGAATCCGTTTCCCTCCGGCTCCAATTTCTCTTTGATCAGGAAGAACCACTCCGGATGGGTGAAATCGCTGCTGGCGACGAGTGAGACACCTTTGATCTTGGCCCAGTGGGCGATGTTATCCAAGGTCATATCGCGCGACGTGGCCCGGCTGAACTTGGAATGTATGTGAAGGTCGGCGATGAATCGCATGATGAAGAAGGGCTGAGTGTAATGAATGGAGGAAGAGAATGCAAGGGTGAATTTTTTACTTCCTTGTATAATACGGCCAGCCACCTGGGAACGTCATTGCTCCCGCTCAGGTTTTTAACGCCGTTGAGGCTCGGAGTATAGGCTCGAAGGCCCGCGAATTTCCCCCAGCGAGGGAAATTCGCTTATTTCCTCGGCTCGCTCTCCGCTTTGCGGATCCCTGCCCGCTCGCCTCCGGATGACCTTCTCGCCTATACCCCTCGCCTTGTCTAAAGAGAATATGCTTGCTTTTCTTTTTTTGTGAGGTGAGGGGCAGTGGCATGAGAAACCCGTATGAGGAGTGAGCGGGCATGGTTTCTCGACCGGAGGGAGAGAAGAGCGAACGACGAATCGAGCCCGTTTTCCGCGCTGGGAGAAAACGGG
>JBAQGA010000129.1:0-8683 GCA_049287565.1 Candidatus Aminicenantales bacterium | reverse complement strand
ACAAATGGAGGGGAATGAAAAGAGCCCGGGAAGAGGCTTTGAAAAATGCGCGGCCTTGGAGTAGAATGATGAAAGGTTCGGTATGAATCACATCGGCCTTTTTCTCCGGAAGATCTACTTCCACAAGCTCAGCGGGGTGCTCCTTTTCAAGCGTGACTCCGTCCAGAAGCAACTTCATTTCCGGGAGGGTGATCTGGTGCAGGCCAAGACCAACGTTACCGAAGAAAGGCTGGGAGAGATCATGTTCAAGCTGGGCAAGATCTCCGCTAAGGCCCACTCCCAGTTGGAACGGTACATCAAGCCGGGCCAGGCTATCGGCAAGATTCTCTCCCAGAAAGGTCTGACCTCCAAGCGCAACGTCGATGAAGGACTGGCCTACCAGATAAAAGAGATTGCGCTGAGCCTCTTCCCGCACTTCGATGCCGAGATCGTCTTCCAGGAAAAGCCCGCAGTCGAGGGACAGGACGTGGTCAGCCGGATCAACGTTCCCTACCTCATCGAGGACGGCGTCCGGCGGATGGGCTTCCACCCCGCGCTGCAGAGGCACCTGGAAAAGAAGGCCCCATACCCCAAGAACAAGATCTTCCTACAGCTTCTGACCGAAGAAGAAAAGGAGATGCTGGACAAGATCAAAGGGGGCAATGCAAGTGATCTCATCTTGCGGTCGCTCAAGTATAACCCGGAGTTCTTCTGGAAAAGCCTCTACCTCTTCTATTGCCTGAACCTCATCGACTTCAGGGACCAAGATCAGCTCCACACGGAGGAGGCCGGAGACAAGGATGACGAGGCAGCTCAGGCCCACTCCCAGGAGCAATTGGAGGAGGTCCTGGCCTTCAAAGAAAAGCTCCAGACCTCTAACTATTACCAGATCCTGGGGTTGGCCAAGGAGGCCTCCGAAGAGAACATCAAGAAGGCCTATTTTCTCCTTGCCCGGAAGTTCCATCCCGACCGCTTCGACCGCTCCCTTTCCCCGCAGCACCGGGTTCTCGTCGAGGACGTCTTCGACAGGATCACCAAGGCCTACCGCACCTTGAGCAGCCAGGAGCTGAGGAAGGCTTACGACCTCAAGGCGCCTGTCGCCGGCGCCGGGGAAAGCGGACGGGACGTTTTAAAAAAGGCCGACCATAAGTTTCGTCAGGCCAAGACACTCTACAGCTTAGGACGGTACGAGGACTCCATCTGCCTGTTGGAAGAAGTGACCAGACTGAACAAGATAAAAGGGGCCTATTTCCTGTTGCTGGCTCTCTCGGAGACAAAGATACCTTCAATGCGCAGGAAGGCGGAAGCGGATTTCCTGAAGGCTATCGAGCTCGAACCCTGGAATCCCGAGTGCTATGTCGGCCTGGGAGTGTTATACAGACAGGAAGGGATGACCTTGAAAGCGACCAAACTGTTCCAGAAGGCTTTGGAATACGATGATGACCACGAGATCGCCCGGAAGGAATTGGACGCCCTCAGGGGCACAGAGAAGAAGACGGGGCTCAAAGGTCTCTTCTCGAATATTCTCTTCGGGACGAAAAAGAAATAAGCTGCCTTCCTATTCCCCGATCAGCTTCAGGAATTCCTCTTCGTTTAAAATGGCGATCCCCAGCTCCCGGGCCTTGGAGAGCTTGGAACCCGGTGATTCTCCGACGACCAGGTAATCCGTCTTGCTCGAGACGGATGAGGTCACTTTTCCGCCCCTCTGCTCGATCCGTTCTTTCGCCTCATCGCGCTCGAGTTTCGCCAGCGTCCCGGTGAGGACGAACGTCTTATCTACCAGAGGTTTCGGGCCGCCCTTCTTGGCCTCCGACTTGAAGTCGAGGCCGGCCTCCTTGAGCCTCCGGAGGAGGGCGATGTTCTCCGGCTGGCCAAAGAAAAAAACGATGCTCTCGGTGACCGTGGGACCGATGTCCTCGACCTGGATGAGGTCCTCGGCCGAAGCGGCCGCCAGGGCGTCGAGCGTCCCAAAATGCTCGGCCAGAGTCCGGGCCAATCGTTCGCCCACATGCCGGATACCGAGGGCGAAGATGAAAGCGGCCAGGTCCCGCTTCTTCGAATTCTCGATCTCGGCGAGCAGGTTCCGGGAGCTTTTCGGTCCCATCCTCTCCAAGCTTACCAGGTCGTCATAGCGGAGCGAGTAGATGTCGGGAATTACCCGGACGAGCTTTTTCTCGATGAGTTGGTCGACCAGCGCTTCACCCAGGCCCTCGATGTTCATGGCCCGGCGCCGGGAAAAATGGAGCAGCGATTCCCTCAGCTTGGCCGGACAGGAAGGGTTCGTGCAGCGGGAAATGACCTCTCCCTCGGGCCGGAAGGCGGCCGACCCACAGACAGGGCAGCGCTTGGGAAAAACGAATTTCTTCTCTTTCCTCGTGCGCCTCTCCTTCATCGCCGCCACGACCCGGGGGATGACGTCGCCGCTCCGCTCGATCAGGACCCAATCGCCGACCCGAATGTCCTTGCGTTTGATCTCGTCCTCATTGTGGAGGGTGGAACGGGTGATGGTTGTCCCCGAGAGCTTGACCGGCTCGAGCACGGCCACGGGCGTCAGCGCGCCGGTCCGGCCGACCTGAACGCGGATCTCCTTTATCCGGGTCGTAGCCTGGCGGGCCGGGAACTTGAAGGAAATGGCCCAGCGGGGTGATTTGGCCGTTGTCCCCAAGGCCGCTCTCTGTTCCGCCGAGTTGACCTTGATGACGATCCCGTCGACGTCATAGTCGAGGTCGTCCCGCTTCTCGCGCCATTCCTCCCAGAAATCGATGACCTCTTGGAGCGTCCGGCAGTACCGGGAGTGAGGGTTGGTCTTGAAACCCATCTCCCGCAGCTTGCCGAGACCTTCCCATTGAGTCGGCCACTCGCGTCCGTTGACGTAGATGTAATAGATGAAGGCGTCGAGCCGGCGGCGGCCGACCTCCTTGGGGTCGAGGAGGCGGATGGACCCGGCGGCGGCGTTGCGGGGGTTGGCAAAGGCCGGCCGGCCCTGGTCCTCCTGCTCGCGGTTGATCTTGCGGAAGGACTCGAAGGGAAGATAAGCCTCTCCCCGCACTTCGATATCTCGCCGGTCGCCGATGGCCAGGGGCAGGCTGCGGATGGTCTTGACGTTGGAGGTGACGTCGTCCCCGCGGAGCCCGTCGCCGCGGGTCACCGCCCGGGCGAATTTTCCGTCCAGGTAGAGAACGGAAATGCTCAGACCGTCGATCTTGAGCTCAGCGACAAACTCGATCCTTTCTCCGGGGAGGAGCTTCCGGATGCGCTCCTCGAAATCCCGCAGCTCTCCGACGCTGAAGCAGTTGTCCAGGCTGAGCATGGGGAGCCTGTGGGTGACGGTCGGGAAACCTTCAGCCGGCTTCTCCCCGACCCGCTGAGTGGGGGATTCGGGCGTGACCAAGTCGGGAAAACGCCGTTCGATGTCCTGAAGCTCTCTGACCAGTCTATCGAATTCGGCATCCGAAATCTGGGGGTCGTTGTCGACGTAATATTTTTTCTCATGGGAGGTGATCTTTTCTCTGAGCTTTTGGATCCGCCTGGCGGCTTGCTCGCGAGAAAGAGACTGAGACACGCTTGGATCCTCCGGGCCGAGGACCTTTATTTTTGAATCTTACTTGATCCCCAATCTCTGCTTCGTGTCTTCCATCAGCTTGTTGAACTTGGCGATGGCCATGTTCTGCTCGGACTGGAGCTTCTCGAGCTCCTTATTCTCGATCTCGATCTCGGCCAGAAGGGACTGCATCTCGGCCTTCTCGGTGTTATTGAGCTCGTCTTCTTCCTTGTCGCCGAACTTGGAGTTGTAGGTTTTGGTCAGCTCCTCGATCTTCTTGGCTTTGGCCTGGATATTGGCCACGGTCTCGTTGTACTTCAGCTCTTTGTTATTGAGGAAGAAGAGCGTTTCGGCCAGTTGCATGGCCTGCTTGGACTGAGAGGGATAGGTGAAGGCGGCCTCGAGGAGATAGCGGATGGCCTCGTTGGTCACGGCCGGATTGGTCTTGGCCCCTTTGGCCATGATAATGCCGATGTTGTAAGCGATCTCCCCGGTCTTTTTCTTGGCGTGGATCTCTTTGAAAAGCGCCAGGGCTTCGGCATCTTTATTGTTGCGGTAAAGGGACTGGGCGTAGATCACGGCGATGGCGTCATCCTTGGTGGCCGTGTAAGCGGCCTTGAAAGCCTTTTCCGCATCGGCATAGGCTTTGGCGTCATAGAGCGTCTTCCCCAGCTTCTTGATGCTGGCCAAGATCTGGGGGTTCTTCAGCAGGGTGTAAGAATTGGCATAGGAGTCGACGGCGCCCTTGTAATCCTTAGCCTTTTCTTGAGCCTGTCCGAGGGCGAAGTGGCCGGCCCCGATGAACTGATTCCACTGGGCGGGGCTCGCGCCGGAGTCTTCGGCCGCCTTGGCCTTGGCGGCCTTGGCGACTTCGATCACCTGCTGGGCGTAGCTCTTGGCCTTGTCCAGGTTCTGGCCGTTGTGGCTGTAGAGGGCGGAGAGCTGGACCAGGAGCTGGCACTTGGTCAGGTCGTCGAGACCGCCCAAGGCGAGCGCCTTTTCGCCATGGTTGATGGCGTCAGCAGCGCTTTTCCCGGGATAGTCGAGCAGAGACAGGTTGGCGTAGGCGAAATTCTCATACTGGCTCCCTTTGCCGCCGCACTTGGCGATAAAGTCCTTGAGCATCTGGGCCCGTTGGCCCGCTGTCTGCGCGGTCATCGCTTTGACGTAGGCATCATCGCATTCGGTCTGGGCGAGAAGAGGGGCGAAGAGCAGGGGGACTATTGCGAACAAGATCAAAGTTTTCGTTCTCATTGCTAACCTCACCGGAAAATTTTAAGCATCATAACAGGAATAAACCGGCCCTGTCAATATAGCGCCTCCCTTATTGTAGCAAAAACCATGCCAACCCGGTTATTAAACCTTAGTCCCATATGCCGATGGGGAAGATCCCATTTCATCCGGCAGCCCTCTCTGCTAAAATATCCCCCATGAAACGCTCGGCCGCCTCTCTGCCCCGCCTTTTCCAGGAGGTGCTGGATCGTCCCCTTCAACGCCGGGTCAGCCTGCGCCGCCATTCGAGCTTCCGGATCGGCGGAAAGGCCGACTATTTTTTTGCGGCCCGGTCCTCAGAGGAGCTGAAGTCGGGCCTGGAATTCGCCAATGAACGTTCCCTTCCCTATTATGTCATCGGTTCGGGAACAAACATGCTTTTTGCCGACGAAGGCTATCGCGGGCTCATCCTCAAGAACGAAGTCCGGGGCATCCATCGGAAAAAGGGATCGGGACGGATCGATGTCCTGGCCGGCACTCCGCTGGCCGACCTCGTCTCCTTCGCCCTGGAGGAGGGCTGGGCGGGGCTGGAGTTCGCCGCCGGGATCCCCGGGACGGTCGGCGGAGCGGTCTTCGGCAACGCCGGCGCCTGGGGCTGTGCGATCGGGCAGCTGCTCCTGGAAGCGGTGCTCCTCGACGGGCAAGGGAAGGAAGTCAGAGTCGGGAACGAACACTTCGAGTTCGGCTACCGGCATTCCATCCTCAAAAAGAGTCATCTGACCATCCTCCAGGTGGTTCTGGGGCTCTGCAAAGGCGACAGGGGCCGGATCAAGGCGAAGATGGAAGAGAGCCTGGCCAAGCGGAAGGCCCCCTGTCCGTCCCCGAAAATGGCCTATGCCGGGAGCTTTTTCAAGAATCCGATCCTGCCCGATGGAACGAAGATGGCAGCCGGTTTCCTCCTCGAGAAAGTGGGAGCCAAAGAACTCCGGAAGGGGAAGGCAGTGGTCTATCCCGGCCACGCCAATTTCATCCTCAACTGCGGCGGCGCCACCGCCGCCGACATCCGGGGCCTTGCCCGGACGATGAAGACGCGGGTCAAAAAAGAGTTCGGGATCACGCTCGAAGAAGAAATTATTTACCTGCCAGCAGGTTTTTCAATGCCCCGAACTTCCGCTGTTTGAGACCTCTTTTCTCGGCCATCTCCAGTCCCAGCAGGCTCAATTTTCTGTAAACCTCCGCGTACCGAGGCCAGCGCTCGAGGGCTTCGAGATGCGCCTTGACCGAGGCCGCATCTCCCCTGACCAGGGGACCGGTTAGAGATGCCGCTATGTTAAATTCCTTGACATTGCGTAAAGTTCCTTGGAGCAGCGGGAGGAGCATCCCGGCGGCTTTGTCTCCGGGAATTTTGGCCTCTTTGAGGAGGCAGCTGGCAACGTTCAGAAGGACGACGAAGAAGTTGCCGGCGAAACTGAAGGCGGCGTGGTAGAAGGACTTCGCCTCTTCCGGGATGATCACGGCGCGACCGCCGAGCCGGCGGACGAAAGCGCTCGCCAGGGCCACGGCATTCCGGTCTCCCTCCAGGCCGAACGAGATGCCCCGGAAATGAGCCGGCCGCATGGTCTTACTCGGAAATGACTGGACCGGGTGAAAAGAGGCGATGGCCGCGCCCCTCTCCTGGAGCGGATCGAGCACCCGCGCCGGCAGAAGGCCGCTGGTATGAAAAACGGTCTTCCCCGACCAGTCGACGCGGCTCCGGGCCAATCGCGAAGCGACGCCGGGAATGACTTCGTCCGGAAGGCAGAGGAAGATCACCCGGGCCATCCGGGCGGCCGCCGCGTTATCGGTCAGCGCGCGGCCCTGGCCGACGATCGCCCGGCTTTCCGCGGCAGACGCTTTCCGCCGGCAGGTCAGGGCTGTGATTTTGTGGCCTTTTTTTGCCAGGGCGCGGCCGAGGCTGGTGCCCAGACGTCCCGCTCCGATGATGGCGATTTTAATCATTTTTTCTCCGAAACGATCGAGCCAGAGCCCGAGTTCGAGCGAGGTGACGAAGAAGAAACGGTGCCTGCAGGTTGTTGCCGTCGATGAGATAGGCCATTGGAACGCCCGGCGCAGAAAAGGCTATTGCGTTCAGAGGGTATAGGTGTCGCCGGGCTTCAGGACGATGACCTCGGCCGACGCACCGACCCGGCGCTTGAACTCCTGGGGGTCGGCCTGGATGATCGGAAAGGTGTCGTAGTGAATGGGGATGACGCGCTTTGTCTGGGTGAATTCGACGGCCTTGACCGCCGAAGGGATGCCCATGGTGTAGCGGTCGCCGATCGGGATGAAGCTCAGGTCGGGCCGGAAGAACTCGGCGATCAGTTTCAGATCATAAGTGAGACCGGTGTCGCCGGCGTGGTAGAGGCGCTTGCCGTCCATCTCCACGACCACTCCCGTCGCGCAGCCCTTCTCGGCCGAGTGATGGGCGACGACCATGTGGATTTTGACGCCCTTGACCTCGATCGTCCCACCGACGTTCATGCCCTCGGCGGTGATCCCTTCAGCCTGGGCGTCGACGGCGATCTCGTGGATGCCGACCAGGGTCGCACCGGTCTTTTTGGCCAGGACGAAGGCGTCTCCCAGGTGGTCGCTGTGGTGATGGGTGACGATCACGAGATCGGCATCCTTGACCTCCCGGGGTGAGGTCGGACAGCAGGGATTGCCGGTGAAAAAGGGGTCGATGAAGAGCGTCTTCGAACCCTTGATCTTGACGGCCGAATGACCGAGCCAGGTGATCTCCATGTTGCGCTCCTTTGCCGATGATCTCGGCTTATTTTTTAAATCTCTTGATGTTGGCGCCGAGGCGCTTGAGCTTGTCTTCGATCTTTTCGTAGCCCCGGTCGAGATGCTCCACGTCGTTGATGATGGTCTCGCCGCCGGCGATCATCCCGGCTAGGATGAGCGAGGCCGAAGCCCTCAGGTCGGTGGCGATCACTTCGGCACCGGAGAGGGGTGTTTTTCCTCTGACGATGGCTTTGTCGCCCAGGACCTCGATGTTGGCGCCGAGGCGGACGAGCTCGTTGACGTGGGAGAAACGCCGGTCGAAGATGGTCTCGGTGATGATGGAAGTACCGGAAGCCTGGGTCATGAGGACCATGAACTGGGCCTGCATGTCGGTCGGAAAACCGGGATAGGGAGAGGTGGTGATGTCCTGGGATTTGATCTCGGCGCTGCCGATGACCTGGAGTATGCGCGGGTCGAGCGCCTCGATTCGGGCACCCGAGACGCGGAGCTTGTCGATGACCGTCGTTAGGTGTCCGGGATCGACATTGACAAGAGTGATATCGCCCTGGGCCAAGGCCCCGGCGACGAGGAACGTCCCGGCTTCAATCCGGTCGGGGATGATCTCGTGCCTGGCCCCGCCGAGCTCCTTGACTCCGCGGATGCGGACGACTTCTTCACCGATGCCGTCGATCCGCGCTCCCATCTTGGCGAGAAGCTCCGCCAGGGCGACTACTTCCGGTTCCTGGGCGCAGTTGCGGAGGACGGTCTCGCCCTGGGCCAGGGTAGCGGCCATGAGGAGGTTCTCGGTCCCGCCCACGGTCTTCTTCTCGAACTCGATCTCGGCGCCGCGGAGACGGGACGCTTCGGCCGTGATGTAGCCGTGCTCGAGGGTGATGGAAGCGCCGAGCCGCTGCATCCCGGCAATGTGGAGGTCGATCGGCCGCGACCCGATGGCGCAGCCCCCGGGCAGAGCGACGCTCGCCCGGCCGTAGCGCGCCAGAAGCGGGCCGAGGACCAGAATGGAGGCCCGCATCGAACGGACCAACTCGTAGGAAGCCTCGGGGGAGATGATCTTCTTGGAGCGGATGGACAGGGAGCTCCCCTTGAGCTCATAATCCGCTCCCAGTTCTTCCATCAAGGTCAGGGTGGTGAAGACGTCCTTCACCCGGGGGATGTTCTGAAGTGCGA
>JBAQGA010000128.1:0-13719 GCA_049287565.1 Candidatus Aminicenantales bacterium | reverse complement strand
CGCTATATATAATTCTTTAATTTCGTAATCCCCCCCGACGTCGATCTGGTGATTTCAGGGTTTTCCAAAATAGGAGGCTCCCGATTTCTTGGCTTTCTTTGTCTCAAAAAGACCTGCTGTCATCATTTAAACATCGCCAATTGCCTTAACTGGATACCTTTGTATTCCCAATCGAAGGACAACTTGTCGTAGGCTAGGAGACAAACGGCACACTAAAATTACCGCGTGTCTTAATCCTATCTTTCGAAAAGATTTCCCCGCAACACAAAATGCCTAAGATGCTCATAAGGCTCGCAGCCCAATTCAAGCAGTAGATACCCACGGCTAAAGCCGTGGCACTTATCAAAATTCAAGCTTCGCTTGACCTAAATCCTGGGTTTCTTGCCATTTTAAATACTTGAGGACCCGCCCCTCGTCTATCCCTACCGTCGTGATAAAATATCCGGGTGACCATACGACATTCTTTTTCCAATAGACCTTGGCTAACCACGAAAACTTTTTCCTCAACTCACTCGCCGTCATCCCTTTCATCTTGCCGATTACATCTGCCACGGCATATCGTGGAGGAATGATCATCAGCATGTGAATATGATCATCTTTCATGTGATATTCGACTATCTCACAGCCTGGCAAACTCATCATGACTTTCGGAAAAAGCTTTCGTAAATATCCCCGCATTCCAGGATTTAGGATACGGCGGCGATATTTCGGTATCCAAACGATATGATACTCCGTCCGATAGGCACTGTGTCCTGAATACCGTATTTCCACTCGCCCATCTTATCATATCGCCGCCTACTCATTCACCCACGGGCAAGCCCGTGGAACTCTGCCCTTCGGGTTATTAGAGGGGGGAACCGGCCGTCAATCGGCCAGGAAAAGATACAGCCTCTCCAAGTCGGGCGGCCGGACCTCGGCTTTGTCCAAGAGAGCGCGATCGATCGATTCGAGGCGACGCCGCGGAACCAGCCAGTCGACGAATCGGCCCCGGACCTGCCGTGGATAGGGCAAAGGCAGGGAGCCCCACTTCTCCTGGAGCGACCTTTCAAAGCGAAGAAAGACGTGGCCGTCCCTGAGCTTCGGCAGGTTGTCCTGGGCGACGACCCGCCCCTTGCGGATAACGATGAAATCATCGCACACCCTTTCGAGCTCGGAGAGAAGATGAGAACTCAAGAAAATCGTTTGACCGGCCGCTCGCATCTCCAGGAGCAGCTCGCGCACGGCCATGATCGACTGAGGGTCGAGGGCGGAGAACGGCTCATCGATGACCAAAAGGTCGGGGGAGACGAGCAAGCTTTGAAGATAGGAAAATTTCTTCTGATTGCCGGCGGAATAGGTGTTGACTCTCCGGCCGAGGAGTCCTTTATCGAAGCCGAGGCGGCCGCTCAGCTCTTCGAGCCTCACCCCCACAACGGAAGACGGAATCCCATATTTTCCGGCCGTGGCCATGACGATCTCTCCGCCCTTGAGCCAGGGAAAAAAGACCGGCCGTTCCGGCACATATCCAACGCTCGAAGCGTTGAGAGACACGCGTCCTGAATCCGGGCGTAAGAATCCGAGCAGGAGCTTGATGGTCGTCGTCTTCCCGGCGCCGTTCTCCCCGAGGAAAGCGGAGACCGTCTGGGACCGGACACAAAATGAAACCCCCCGGACCGCTTCGACGCAGCCGAAACGCTTGACCAGCCGCTCGGCCTGGATGGGATAAGCGCTCCCGCTCATTTCCGAAGCTCCAGCGACCGGACCTTTAAAAGCTGGAGTCCAAAAAAGAGCCCGGCCAGAACGCCCACCCCGAGAATGGTCATCCAGGATCTCGCGGCGACCAGGACGTTGGGGAAAACGACCGCCAGGGCCAGGAATTCGAGTTGAGCGGCCAATCCCGGAAGAGACGACGGTGTCACCCGCTCGATCCATTCCGGCCTCTGGGTCGCCGCAAGAAGAAGGCCGAAGAAACCGAGAGCCTGTCCGAGGATGACGAGCAAGGCATTCGTCCCGGCCCTCAGGAAAAAACTCAAGAACCCGGCCAACGCCAGGTAATATAAGCCGGCCACAATCCCGGTCCCGAACTGGAGGAGGAACAGGGCGGCGAATTGACGCGTCGCCAGGCCGTAAAGAGCGAAGGCCGCAAAAAGGATGAGCCCCGCTCCCAGGGCGGCCGCGCCGACGACCGCGTTCTTCCACCGGAGGTAACTCCTGTATCCTCCATCGAGAAAAAGAAGGTTTTCGAGAGCGCCGGAATCGACCTCATCCTTGATCATGTCCCGGGCCAGGAATAAGAAAAGATGAGGGAAAATAAAAAGAAAGAGACGGACAGAAAAGACGAAAGCGCCCTTGATCCAGATAAAGGCCGGAAGGATGAGGAATCCGGTTAAGATGAAGAGATTGGCCTTGGCGGAGACAAGCTTCTTCCGCGTGACAAACAAGGCTACCGGGAGGCTATCTCGAGAAGCCATCGTTTGGCCTGGTCTCGGCGGACGAAGAAATCCTCGGCCGTGTCGTCCTTGTAGAGGACCCGGTCCCCGTCCAGGACGACCAGGAAAGGCTCGAGCCGCACCCGGAACCTCCGGTAGAGCGCTTTGGCCCGGTCGGACACAACCGGGTAGAAGAACGCGAATTTATTCAAGAACGGCCTCAATTCGTCCTCCGGCTCGGAACTAATTCCTATTAAGTCGACCGGAATATCGTTATTTTCGATGAAATGCCTCATCTCGAAGAGCTCCTCCCAGCAGACATGACAATTGAGCGAAAAAAACAGAAGGAGAAGCGGACGCTCCGGCCGCGGGGCCGCTTCGCTCAACGCGCCGAAGATCTTGACGCCATCGCTCCCCGGGATGACCTGCCCCGAAGATAAACTCAACAGGCATCCGGCCGTGAGGACGATCAAGGCGGCTTTTTTCATCATTTCGACACCACCGCAAAAAGCCGCAGACGCGAATCGAGATCGATGCCGAAAACCGTCCGGCCCTCGACGGCCATCCGGCTCAGCCTGACCGGAAGGTCGATCAGCGCGCTGATCTCGCCACCCCGGCCGACCGCGGCTATCGTCCGTCCCGGGCCCAGGTCCCCGTCTTCTGTCCGCTCGGGTATCAGGAGATAAAGGATCTCCCGGTCCAGGGCGCAGTTCCAGCAGAACGGGTGCAACGTCCTCTTCCGGCCTCCCCGGACCGCGATGGCGACCTCCTTGACCGGATAGCCTTCGTCGACCTTGATTTCACCGAGCAGGAAGCCGGCTACGCTCATCCGGCGGACGATCCGGCTGTCCGCGCCGGGAACAAGCCAGAGTTCGCCTCCCGGCGTTTTGCGAATAAACATCCGGTTTCGCATCAGATCATAGACGGAGTCCCCGGAATGGAAGGAATCCACGGCTTCCCACAAAAGCTCACCTCGGCTGTCATAACAATGCAGCAATTTCTCCGGACCGGACCGGACGGACGGCAGCGCCAGGACGACAATTCGATCCTCCTTAAGCCCCAGGACACGATAAGGGGACAAGGGGACTTTGAAGCCGGCCAGATAGCCTCCCCTCTTGTCAAGGATCTGAATCCTCCTGTTGCCGGCGTCGGCCACGTAAACATGTTCGCCCTGGATATCCAGGCCGCTCGGCCGGTGGAACTCGCCCGGCCCCTGCCCCTTCCGGCCGAACATGTAGAGAAAAGCGCCCTCCCTGGAGAATACCTTGATATTGTTGTCGTCCATGTCGAGGACGAAAAGGCCGGCTTCGTCCAAAACCAAATCAACGGGGCGGTAGAGCTCGACCGCCGAAGCAGTCTCGGCCGCGCGTTCAATTTCACGGGCCGTCCATCGTGGGGGCGTGGACTGCCCGGTCAAGAAGGTTTGCCCGCAATATGCAAAGGCCAGCCATATCAGGATCAGCATCCTTATCTTTTTCATTGTCACCTCGCACCGGAAAGTCCTGGAAAAAACCCGGAGAAAAGAGGTGAGCCCTCTGTGCTCTCGGCCCAGAGGGCTCACCGGCGCCGTCAGACCTGTGTGAAGCCGAGAAGGCACTTGCCCATGGCCAAGTCACAGACGGTGAGCCAGAGGGTCGTCCTGATGAAACCCACGTCGCTCTCCAGGGCCCGGGTGCGGCAAGCCTCCCAGTCGTCGGCGCAGATATCGGCGCGCTGGCGTGCCGCAGACGACTGCGGGAAGCACAGGAAAACGGACAGGAAAAACATGACAGCCAACGTCCCGGCGATGGCTCTTTTCATGGGAACCTCCTTTCGCCCCTTATTAAAGCAATTCCCATGCCAGGAGCTCCGCCGCAAAAAAGAATTTGAAATCCCCCCTGATAAAAAATTCAACATGCGGCTCGGGGCCTAAAAACCATAAGCCCGAGCGACAACGACGGTGGGCTTTCGAAGTCCGCGGCTGCTAACGGAGGTGGCCGGTTTCTCAGGCCATCGGGATCTTGATCCCCTTGGCTTTGGCGAAAACGGCGGCATCCTCGTAACCGGCATCGGCGTGGCGGACGACCCCCAGCCCGGGGTCGACCGTAAGCACCCTTTCCAGCCGCTTCGCGGCCGCGTCCGTCCCCTCGGCCACGATGACCATTCCGGCATGGATGGAGAGCCCGATACCGACTCCCCCGCCGTGGTGCACGGACACCCAGGAAGCGCCGCAGACGGCGTTGAGCAGGGCGTTGAGGATGGGCCAATCGGCGATGGCGTCCGAGCCGTCTTTCATGCCCTCCGTTTCGCGGTTGGGAGAAGCGACGGAACCGGTATCCAGATGGTCGCGGCCGATGACGATCGGCGCGCTGATCTTTCCCTTTTTCACCAGGTCGTTGATGACGGCCCCGAAGCGCGCCCGCTCGCCGTAGCCCAGCCAGCAGATGCGGGCCGGCAGCCCCTGGAATTTCACCCGCTGCCGGGCTTTCCGGATCCACCGCTCTAAAGCCTGATCCTCGGGGAATTCTCTGAGCACGGCCTCGTCGGTAACATAAATATCCTCGGGTTTCCCCGAGAGCGCGGCCCAGCGAAACGGTCCCTTGCCGAGACAAAAAAGAGGCCGGATGTATTCGGGAACGAAACCGGGGATGTCGAACGCCCGGGCGACCCCGGCCTTCTCGGCCTGGCCGCGGATGTTGTTGCCGTAGTCGAAAGCCTTCGCGCCCGCCTTCTGGAGAGCGAGCATGGCCTCGACCTGAACGGCCATCGACTGGTAGGCCCGCTTCATGTAATCCTCGGGATTCTCGCGGCGCAGCCGGAGCGCCTCCTCATAAGGGATGCCGTGGGGGACGTAACCGTTGAGCTCGTCATGGGCGGAGGTCTGATCGGTCAGGACATCGGGCACAATCCCACGTTTGACGAACTCTGGCAGAACATCGGCCGCATTCCCCAGGAGGGCGATCGAGAGAGGCTCTCCCTTTTCCTTCGCCCTGGAGGCCAGCTCGAGCGCCTCGTCCAGGCTTTCGACCATGGTGTCGACGTATTTCGTCCGGAGCCGCCTCTCGATCCTGTCCCGGTCCACCTCGACGATGATGGCGACCCCGTCATTCATGGTGACCGCGAGGGGCTGGGCGCCGCCCATCCCTCCGAGGCCGGCGGAGAGAACAAGCTGCCCCTTGAGCGATCCTCCGAAATACTTCTTGGCGACGGCCGCCAGCGTCTCGTAGGTGCCTTGAAGGATGCCCTGGGTGCCGATGTAGATCCAGCTTCCGGCCGTCATCTGGCCGTACATAGTCAATCCCTTGGCTTCGAGACGGCGGAACTCATCCCAGGTCGCCCATTTCGGGACGACCAGCGCGTTGGCGATCAGGACGCGGGGCGCCTCCTCATGGGTCCTGAATACGGCCACCGGTTTTCCCGATTGGACGACCAGGGTCTCGTCGTTCTCGAGGGCCTTGAGACTCTCGACGAGCGCTCGGTAGCATTCCCAGTTCCTGGCGGCCTTGCCCGTTCCGCCGTAGACGATGAGTTCCTGCGGCTTTTCAGCCACGTCGGGGTCGAGGTTGTTCATCAGCATGCGCAGGGCCGCTTCCTGGGCCCAGCCCTTTGTCTGGAGAGTTAAGCCGCGGGGAGCACGGACTTCCTGGGGGACGATATCTTTAGCTCCAGCCATAGTATTCTCCTTATTTATGGCCTATCTGATCCTACAATTGGCCATTCATTATCGCGTCGCCCTTTTCCCAATTTTCCCCTCCCTCGATGGGAGGGGATGTTGGGGAGGGTGCACCCTCTCCCCAACCCTCCCCCGTCGAAGGGGGAGGGAGAGAAAGAACCTACCGTTTTTGTTTATACCACAACCCGGACGGGCCCACAATTGATGTCAAAAAAAGATGTCAAAAAAAAGTGTTGACTGGGACGAAAAAAATGTTATACATTGAGTACGGTTTAGAGCCGAGGTTTGTAAGCCAAGGAAAAGGAGCGTCACTCTTCTGAACCGAGCCGATCTCCGGACGATGGCCGAAATCAAGACCCTGGTTTTTTCCCCGCACCCCGAGGACCGGATCGCGTTTCCCGATCTCTGCCGCGACCTCGGTCCCGTCCGCCAGGCCGGGTCCGTAGAAGACGCCGTCCTCCAGATCCAGAGCGATCCTCCCCATATCCTTATCGTCGACCAATTCCTTGGAAATTCTGGGCTCTACAAGGCCCATCTTTCCCCCGGGACCAGCGTCCTGCTGACCGGCCCGGATGAAAAAACCGCCCGGGAGACCATCCTTTCCTGGCCGGCCGAGTTCTTCATCGATTATGTCCCCCGGCCGCAGACCGAGGCCGACCGGGCCCGCTTCCTGCGCACCCTGAAGCGGGCCGCCGAACACGCCCGCCTCAAGCAAGAGGAGGCCAGGATCAGGAATATCTATTCGGAGATCCGGGAGATCAAAGGTTTTATCAACAACAACATCATTCGGGAGCTGGAGAAGAGGGTCGCCCTCCAGGTCCGCTACCTCTGGTTCCAGAGAAGAAAACAGAAGATCGAGGACATCCTGCGCAAGATCTACGTGGCCAACGACGTCAGCAGCCTGCTCGACACGGTCTCCGACATCAAGGATCTTGTCCAAGCTTCCGGCATCACCTTTTATGTGCTCGACGAGAACGAGACGCTCGGCAAGTACCTCAAACCCCTGGTCTGGGACGATGCTTTCCTGTCCCACACCGAGTTCTCCAGGTATATCGCCCTTCTCGATTCCGAGGACTTTGCCTCTCAGGTTGTTCGCCGGGGAGAGGAGGTCAACATCACCAGCCTGTCCCCCGACCGGAAGCTGGCCAAGCGCTACGCCGAACATCTGAGAACCCCTCTCCGCAGTCTGCTCGGCGTCCCGATCAGGCATGAAAAGAAGGTCATCGGTGTTCTGGAAGTCACCAATAAGCTCCACAAGGGCGAGCCGAGCAAGCTCGGGTTTACGCCCGAGGACCGCCAGGCCCTGCGCGGCCTCTCCGAGCACATCTCTCTAGCCATGACCAAGCTCAACCTGATCCAGTACGACGCCCTCACCGGCACCCTCCGGCCCGACCCCTTCTTCGAGAAGGTCATCCAGAAGATCCGCCTCCAGAGCAAGCGCCGCCAGGAAATCGGCTCCCACGCCATGGTCATGGGGGACGTGGACTGGTTCAAGCACTACAACGACCTCAACGGCCACGAGGCCGGGAACAAGCTGCTGCGAAACCTGGCCGCGGTGCTCAAGGCATCGATCCGCGAGGACGATCTGATCTGCCGCTACGGCGGCGAAGAGTTCCTCTTCTTCCTGGCCGGGGTCAACAGCCTGGAAGAGGCCTGCATCCTCACCGAAAGGATCCGCAAGAATGTCGAGGAGATGTATTTCGAAAACCAGGAGTCCCAGCCGCGCAACAACCTGACCATGAGCTTCGGGGTGACTCTTCTGCCCAAGAAAGAGGATTTCTACGCCTCGATCAACCGCTATGAGCTCAAGAAGATCGCCAACGAAGCCGACATGGCCCTGGCGGAAGCCAAGGGAAAGCGCTACACCGGCCTGAGAGCCAAGAGTGAAGGCGAGAGCGAACTGATCAAGAACAAGGTCTGCGCCTACCAGAGAGAGAATGCGAACCAGGGAAGGAAGGACGCGGTCATCAAGTCCTTCCGGCAGGAATTCTTCGAGGAAAAAAGGAAGGCCCCACGGCACTACATATCCACTATCCTTCTCTATCAGGAGAACAGCGACTTCAGAGTGACCCGGACGATCAACTTGAGCCTGGGGGGGCTCAGGATGATGTCCGAAGCCAGGCTTCCCCTGGCCAAGCCCGTTGACCTGTTCCTCGTCCTGGAAGACAAGGCGACTTCCCTCAGGGGGGACGTTGTTTACTGCCAGAAGACCGACGAAGACCCGCCCCAATTCCACACCGGGATCCGGTTCCGGGAGATGGCGGCGGCCGACAGGAAGATTCTGGAAAGCTTTCTCTTGACGATCTCGAAGAGGGAAGCCTCGGCCTAGGCTTCCAACTCCTCGATCAACGACCGAAGATAGTGGACAGGAGGAGTAATCCTGGCGTAATAGGTGTCCTTGAGGGCTTCGATCTGGGTGCGGAAGGCATCGAAGTCGACCGGGTTGCTCCAGTTCTCCATGCTCAGCTTCTCGAGAATGTCCTTGACGATGTCCATATTGAGGATCTCGGTGGTGAACTGGGGCAGGGCCGCGTTTTCCCTCTCGCACATCTTGAGGTTGCGGAGGATATATTTTCTCAGGATCTCCTGGTGGTTGATGATCTCCTGCTTAATGAAGAACTGCTCCTTCGGAGATTCGGTCTGGTCGAGCTTCAGGTAGAGCCTTTTGGCCTCTTCCAGGGATTCATCGATCGAAGCGACCATGTATTCTCCGTCCAGGATGATCTTGTCCTCCTTTTGGAAGAAGCTGATCTCACCGTTTCCGTTGCGGGCTTCGACCTTGCGGTATTTCTCCAGGACCTCGAAGAGATTCTGGAAATGCTCTTTCTCTTCATCCTGGGCCTTCTCTACGGCCTGATCCTCTCCGGCCGCCGTTTCCTCGGCCTCCTCGGCCAGTGACTGTTCGACGACCTCGCTGGCGGGAGGGATGTCGTTGTTGACCTCGAGTAGGGTTGAGAGGCCGGATTTTTTTCCCTCGGCTTCCGTCGCGTCTTCCACCTCGATATCCCCTCCCTGAACGGTCTCTGCTTCCAGAATCTCTTTGATCTTTCTGAGTTTCACCAGCTCCTGCTCGAGGTCGACCTTCAGCTCGTCCTCTTCCTGGGATTCGGGCAGCTGGGCCACGATGCCGAACCTCTCTTCGAGGTCCTTGCGGAAACCGTTGACCTTATCCTCGGCGGAATGCTGGATGGCCTCCAGCTTTTTGTTAAGGTCGTTGACCAGGCGCAGTTCCTCCATGGTCTGGCCGGCCATCTTTTCGATCTCGGTCTGGTACTCGACGGCTTTTTCGAAATGTTCCTTGATCTGTCTCTGCAGGGAAGAGCGCTCGCTTTCGAACTCGGTGACCACGCTCCGGTAATCACTGAGGATGGCCCTCCCGTTCTCCAGTTCTTTCTCGATGGCTTCGATCTTCTTGCCGGCTTCTTCTCTCTCCGCTCGGATTTTTTCTTCGAGCTCGTTCTCCACTTCCTCTTTGCGCTTGAGCCAGAGGCTCTCGATCTTGGCTTCGATCTCTTCGATGACGACGACGGAGTTCTTCATGTTTGCGTCTTTCTCAGCCATCTTCAATCTCCTTTTCTTCGATACCCGTCCCCTATCCAAGCCTTCCTCTTGCCGGCGATCGGGACAACACCCAGGTTGGGTAACTTATTCTTTTTTTTCATCTTAATCCCGGCTGCGCAAAGTGTCAAGAAGCCCAGGCCCAATCCCGTAAGGAACGGCCTGGACAACAGGGCTTTCATCGCTTTCACGGCCATAGTGTGTCAGAGCCCGGCCGGGCTGACAATCACCTCTCCGGACGATTCTCGGGGGTAATTTTGCCCTTCTGTGCTCACCCTGAACGATGAGACGGAATCCCCGCGACGGACGACACCGGAAATTATGGGGACATGACCTGAATTACTGAATTAGGGATGAGGCCGTCCCCATTTGTCCATCTTTTTTTTAACTTGCACTGGAAATAATAAATGTATTATAAACAGACGTCAGGCCAATGGAAGCGACATCTGGCGGGGAAAGGAGTGCGGGCATGGAACGATCGGCGATCGCCATCATAGATGAAGACCCGGGCAGGAAAGACCGGACGGCCCAGTTCCTGGCCCGGATGGCCCTGGATGTCAGAACGTTCGCTTCTCTCTCCGCCTTCCTGGGCGAGAAGAATCATCCCGAAACGCCCGGCATCGCGGTGGTCAGCCTGGTCCGGCTCAGCGCCGCCCGGACGGACCTTCTCCACCGGGTGAGAAAGACCTTTCCCGAGGTATCCCTCATCGCCCTTCTTCGGCCGGAGGACTCGGATGCGGGCATCACGTTGCTCCGGCAGGACCTTGTCGACCAGATCGTCGGTTCGGACAACTGGGGGAGCCTCTTCTCGGCGGTCAAGAACGAGTTGGCCAGAAAAAAGCTCGTCCGCGAGAATACGACCTACGACCGGCGTCTGAAGCTCCTGAAGCAGGAAAAGTCCCGGAACAGCAATAAGGCCCTGGAGCTCGAAGAAATCTACACGGCCACCCTGGAGAACCTGATGACGGCTCTGGACCTGAGGGACGTCGAGACGTTCGGACACTCCATCACCGTCGCCAAGTACTGTCAGACCCTCGCCAAGCTTGTCGGGATCACCGATGAAGACACGCTGGATAACATCCGGAAAGGGGCGCTGCTCCACGACATCGGGAAGATCGCCATCCCGGACGCGATCCTGAAGAAACCCGGCCGGTTGTCGGCCTCCGAATGGGAAAAGATCAAGCTCCACCCCGTCCTGGGCTACGGGCTGATCAAAGAAATCAAGCTGGTCGAGGAAGTGGGCCATGTCATCCTCTACCACCACGAGAAATACGACGGGTCGGGGTACCCCAAGGGGCTGAAGGGAGAGGCCATTCCGCTCGAAGCCCGGATGTTCGCCCTGGCCGATGCCCTGGACGCCATCACTTCCCACCGCCCCTACCGGAAGGAGCGGGACTTCGCGACGGCCAGAAGGGAGATCGAGGATAACCGGAGGGGCCAGTTCGACCCCACGGTCGTGGACGCCTTCTGCTCGCTCGCGCTGGAGGGATGGGAAAAAATCCGCTACGAGACGACGAGGCACATCCTCAACCTGGAGAGCTTCTCAGCGCTTCTGAACCGCCACCAGGCTTAAACGCGGCGGGCTTGGATGACTCTTGTAATTCCCCGCAGATCCTTAAAGGACTCCACGTCCCTGAAGTATCGGATCGACACGGATGATTTAGATAAACTGTCATTGCGAGGGAGCGGAGCGACCGAAGCAATCTCACGGCAAGAAAGGGGGATTGCTTCGTCACTGTGTTGCTCGCAATTACAACGCGCGGATACTGATCGCGTTTGCGTGAGCAACGCGATCGCCTGCCCTGCCTGGCCCTCCCCGACCTCGAAAAGAAGACAGCCGCCGGGTCTGAGAAAGGCCGGCGAGCCCTTGACCAGGCGCCGGATGAATTCCAGGCCCGTTTCTCCGCCGACCAGGGCGCGGCGGGGCTCATGGTTCTTGACCTCGGCGGGAAGTGTCTCCCAGTCGGCGGCTGAGACATAGGGCGGGTTTGAGACAACGAAATCACACTTTGCTTCGAGTCCAAGGCCACGCAGGGCGGAAAAAAGGCTCCCCCTAACGAAATTCACATTCCCCAGCCCATGATCGCGGGCGTTGAGCTCCGCATTCCGGAGCGCTCTCGCCGAGACATCGGTGGCGAATATCCGGGCCCGCGGCAATTCTTTGGCCAAGGCGAGGGCGATGTTCCCGCAGCCCGTTCCGATGTCGACAATTGTCGGGTTCCGCCTGCCGGCAAGTTCGAGCGTTTTTTCAACGGTGAGCTCGGTCTCCGGCCGGGGAATAAGAACGCCGGGCATGATGCGGAGAGACAGGGACCAGAACTCCTTCTTCCCGGTGATGTAGGCCAGGGGAATGCCCGAAAGCCGCCGCTCTATAAGCCGCAGATACCTGATCTCTTCGCGCTTGGAGACTCGCCGATTCGGGGAAGCCAACCACTCGACCTCGCCTATGCGAGCGGCCTCGAGAAGGAGAACTTTGGCTTCGACGGAAGGCGCCGGGACAGCACTGAGAAGACTCCGCCCCTTCCGGAAAAGTTGCTGGAAAGTGCTCAACGACCAGCCTTCCACTCAGGGGGTGGCCGCCTGGCTTTCGAGCAACCGGGCCTGGGTCTGGTGGATGATTTGATCGATGATCTCCCCCAGGTCGCCGTCGAGAACGCCCTGGAGGTTGTGGACCGTGAGGTTGATCCGGTGGTCGGTGACGCGGGACTGGGGAAAATTGTAGGTCCGGATCTTCTCGCTCCTCTCCCCCGTCCCGACCTGGGAACGGCGGCTCTGGGCGATGGCTGCGGCCTGCTTGCTCTGGGCGATGTCCAACAGGCGCGACCGCAGGATGCGCAGGGCCTTCTCCTTGTTGCGGTGCTGGGACTTCTCGTCCTGGCAGGAAACCACGAGGCCGGAGGGCCTGTGGGTGAGGCGGATAGCGGTGTAGTTGCGGTTGACGTTCTGGCCTCCCGGGCCTGATGCCCCGAATGCCTCGACCTTCAGGTCCTTGGCGTCAATCTTCACGTCCACTTCGTCCGCTTCGGGGAGGACGGCCACGGTCACGGTCGAAGTGTGGATGCGGCCGGAGGCTTCCGTCTTGGGGACCCGCTGGACACGGTGGACGCCGCTTTCGTATTTGAGGGAGCTGTAGACTTTCTTGCCCCGGATGTTGACGATAATCTCCTTGAAACCGCCGATCGGCGAGAGGCTCGTCTGCATGACCTCGAACTGCCAGCCCCGGTTCTCGGCGAACCGGGAGTACATCCGGAAGAGGTCCTGGGCGAAGAGCGAGGACTCGTCGCCTCCGGCGCCGGCCCGGATTTCCAGGATGACGTTCTTCTCGTCGTGCGGGTCCTTGGGAAGCAAAAGGATCTTGAGCTCCTCCTCGAGCTTCCCGGCTTTCTCCGAGAGCTCCCTGAGGTCGCTTTCGGCGAGGCTATGGAGTTCGGCGTCGGCTTCCTTATCGGCCAGGAGCAGCTCGGAATCACGGAGGTGCTTTTTGACCTTCTTGTAGTCCTCGTATTTTCTGACCAGAGGCTCGAGCTCCGCCCGTTCCTTGGAGACGTCCTTGAATTTCTGGGGGTTGGAGAGAAGGGCGGGATCGGAGAGGGCGAGGGTCAGACGGCGGTATTTTTCCTCAATCGACTCCAGTTCCTGGGAAAACATGGTTACTTTTTGCGGTCGCCATATTTCTTCCTGAACTTCTCGATGCGGCCGGCGCTGTCCATGAGCCTCTGCTTGCCCGTGAAGAAGGGGTGGCACTGGGAGCAGATTTCAACCCGGATCTCTTGCTTGGTGGAGCGGGTGAGAAAGGTGTTGCCGCAGGCGCAGGTCACCCGGCATTCCCCATATTCGGGATGGATACCTTTTTTCATCGTCACAATCTCCTCGATGGCGGCGTCATTATACCAGATTTTCCCCTCGGAAAAAAGGGGACACCTTGCCGCGGGCCTACGTCATAGAAATGGGTTAAGGGGCTTGACAGGAGGGCGGATCTCTGTTAGTGTAGCAATAGTGCTACATTATCAGGAGGGACAATGGATCTCCTTCAACAAATCGAAGCCCAGCGTCTGGCCATCCTCGACAGTCTCAAGGCCATTCGGTCGATGCGTCGCGGCT
>JBAQGA010000127.1:0-36576 GCA_049287565.1 Candidatus Aminicenantales bacterium | reverse complement strand
GGCATGCGCTAGTGCACCGCACAAAAGGCAAAAAATTGTCGTCAGAATAATCTTATTCATATTTCACCTCTAAATTTTTTTATTCTATAATTCTACAGGATAATACGCAAAATACGGCGCGTTTGTTAACCCTGTGTTTTCAAAGACTATATCCAAACACATCCCCTCCCCTGGTGGGAGGGGATGAAGGGGAGGGGGTAATTGACCTTTTCACCCTCTCCCATCCGAGACTGCGTCATATTGTCAAATGACAAATCGCAATTACGATACAGCCTCTCCAGGGAGAGGGATTGGATTTATGTCCAATAATATGGATAGTGCAGGAAAACCTGCACGTCGACCTGTCTAAAATAAGGCGAGCGGTTAGGTCGGGGATTCCAGACTGATCATGACAGGCTCGGGCTCTTCGTGATAGATGATCGGCCGGCGGCGATAGAAATAGAAGTTTTGATAAAACTGGGAGGCAACGATAAGAACTCCAAAGGTGACGAAGCAATTAAGGAAATACTTCGGGTAGACGAACAAAAAGCGCTCCAGCGAGCTTAGAAAGTAAACGTAGATCAAAAAGCCGCATACATAGGGAAGCCAGTAAACATGAACCTTGGCTTTTCCCGGGACATAAGTGCAGGTGAAGGGGACTTTGGGATATTGCCAAAAAAGGCCCTCCAGGAGAAGGATCGAGGCCGCCAGCCCGAAGAAGCCATGCAGGAGAGCCGGCCTCCATTCCCAGAAAAACCGATAGAAGATGAACACCAGAATAAAGAGCGGGAGGAGCGCCTCGATGATGACCGCTTTCTTGAGCCCCGCAAAATAATGCCTCCTCGGCGCCCGCTCAGTGATCTGGAAGATCCAGTTGGCTTCGAGAGAGGCGGGCACGTTGGCCAGGGCCCGAATTCCGAGCAGCAGGGAAAAGGACAGGACCAGCGGGATTGCCAGGACGGTCCGGTTGGAAGGAGCCGTCTGGCCGCGCATAAACTGTGTCGTGCCCAGCATGATCAGGGAGATTCCGGACGAGACCGCCAAATAATTGAAAAGCCTCATCTTGTGGACTGGACTCCGGGATAGCGTTTGGCCGAAGAAATGAAAGACGGCCCGCTGGGTTGGGTTTCTCAATAGCACAGCATCAAAAGCCCGGGAAAGAAGGTCTCTTGTTCTCTTTAGAAAGACACGTCCCCGCCTGACCTCTTGGGACTTCTTGAGATGGTGCGAATAGGAGATCGCGGCGGTTCCGAAAAAGGTCAGAATGCTCGCCAACACGGACCATACTGCAAACCGGCTCAGGGCAGCAAAGAAGGCGTCCCGGTTTCCCAGCAGATACTCATACAGCCCGACGAACCACATCGGCGGAAATGCATAGAGAAAGCGGGCCTGGGATTCTTTCATCGCCGGGAAGTTGGAAAAAGATTGGGGGATGGACACGGATGCCGTCAAGGAGACGATCAGCAGGAAAACGATCGAGGTCATGAGGACAAACCGGAGGATGAGGGAAGCCCTTCTGTACATCCCGTAGCTCAGAAGACACATCAGCAGTCCCTGGAGGAAGACGCAGAGGAAGAAAAGAAAAATGTTGGCGGCCGATCCGGCAATAACATGAGCGGCTATATACCGCAGCAGGAACAGGAACGAGTTCGACCGGAAGCGCGTCAGGAAGTAGGCGAAGGAGAAGGAAGCCGGCGCGTGGGCGGCCGCCGAAAAAAGCCCGATGAACAGAAAGAACGAGGCGGATTTCGCCAGGAAGAGCGTTCGCAACCTGACGGGCAGGGGCATGAGGTTGAGGTAATCCCGCCGGTCGGGGAAGATGACGTCCCATTCGACGACGGTGATCAGGCCCAGGAGGAGCATGAAGATCCAGAAGAAGTAGCATTTGTCAACCCAGGAGGGGCCCTCTTCATCCAGGAACGGGTACTTTAGCAAGATTGCGTTGGCGATCTGCACGCCGAGGATCGCCAGGAAGGCCATCCCCCCGATGACCTTCTCTTTCATCTGGTCCTCGAAATCGACGATGTCGTTCTGGAAGAATCGGTGGAAGAAATGGCGGCTGAGGACGGAGAACTGTCCGAACCGGGTTTCCAGGAACCCTCTTGAGGTTCGAGCGTTATTCATCCGTCGTTCTCAATGAGACCTGATCGTTTCGATAATCCGCCTGGCCACGGCCTCGGTATCCTCTTCGACGACAAGCTCGCCGAAGATCTTCTCGAGCGATGGGACCTTCATCAGGTTCCTCAGGTTCTCGACCGAATCGTTAGCCACGATCCTGCCCCGATGGATGATGATAACCCGGGTGCAGATTTTCTCCGTCACTTCGAGGACATGTGAGGAGTAAAGGATCATTTTTTGACCCAGGGCAAGATGTTGGACGACGTCCTTGACCACCATTCCGGTCGTGACGTCGAGGCCGGAGAGCGGCTCGTCGAGCAAGAGAATATCGGGATTATGAAGGAGGGCAGCCGAGATCAGGACCTTCTGTCTCATTCCTTTCGAATACGACGAGATCGACGACATCATATCCTTGTCCAGGTCAAAGAGAGCCATCAGGGTTTCGATCTTCTCCCGGAGCGGCCTCTTGGGAAGATGGCGGAGCCTTCCGACCATGAGCAGGTACTCCTGGGCGCTCAGGTGGGGGTAGATCTCGGATTGCTCGGGAACGTATCCGACACTCGCCTTGTAGGCGGTCATGTCTTTCTTGATGTTCTTGCCGTCGAGCAGGATCTCTCCTTCCGTCGGCTCGAGAAGGCCGGCTAACATCTTGATCGTGGTCGTTTTTCCGGCGCCGTTGGGGCCGAGATAGCCGAGGATCTCGCCGGGCTTAACCGTGAAACTCACATCTTTTACGACCGGGAAAATCGAAAACCTTTTGGTGATCCCCCTGAGTTCCAGCATGCCTAGCTCCTCCCCCTTATCATACTCATCAAGTGCAGAAATATTCCCCTTTTGCTAAAGATGAATACAAGAAGCGAGCGTGGTTTCGGGGCCGCTGACCCGGGCCCAATTATTGGGCAACCTGGACCTTGGCGTCATGGGCGAGGGTGAAGTGGCCCTCGACGATGACCGGCTCCCCTTCTTTGACGCCGTCGAGGACTTCGGCATAGTCCTCGTTCTCCTGCCCGATCTCGATATACCGCCACTTGGCCAGGCCTTCTTCGACCACGAAGACCAGCTTCCTTCCGCCGCGCACCAAAACGGCTTCCTGAGGGACGAGCAGCCTGTCCTTATAGATATCGGCGGCGATCTCGACCTCGGCATGCATCCCCGGTTTGACTTCCTCCTCCGGGTTATCGACGAGGATATGGACCGTGCAGGTCCTGTCTTCGGGGTTGATGACCGGGCTGATCGCTTCCACGTGCCCCTTGAAGACCTTCCCGGGATAGGCGCTGAAGCGGAGGGCGGCTTCGTGACCGACCTTCATCTTACCGACCTCGCTCTCCAGAACCTTGGCCTGCACCTTGATCTGGCTGATGTTGACCAGGGTGAAGAGCTCCCGGCCGGCGGAGATGTTCTCTTGAGGAGAAACCTTGATGTCGGTGATGATGCCCTCGAAGGGCGCCCTGATCTTCGTCTTTTCGATCTCCATCTGGGCGATCTTGGTATCGATCTCGGCCTGGGTCAAGCCCTTGCTGGCGGCCATGACCTCTTCCTTCTTTATGCCCGACTCGATGAGGACCGTTTCATAGGTTCTTTTGGCCTTTTCGAACTCTTCCCGGGAAACCATTCCCTGGCCGAAAAGAGAACCGGCCTTGGAGAATTCCTGTTCGGCTTGTCTGATCCTCTCGATCGCTCGAGCATCGAGCGCCTTATCGGGTTCGGCAAACTGCTTGTCCAGCAATAGGTCCGACAGGTATTTCAAGCGCAGGGCCTCTGCGCGTTCCCACTTCAACCTGTATTCCTGGTCGTCGATCTCGATCAGGACCTCTCCGGCGCGGACATGCTTGCCCTCCTTGACGCTGAAATTCTTGATCGTTCCCGAGACCTCGGTCTTCATAACGATCATTTTTTCGGTAACGGCTTCGCCCGGAGATTTCAGGCGGATCACCAAGTCCCCGCGCTTGACCGGGCTGACTTTGACAAGCTCGTAGATCGCCGCCTCCTCGGCTTTGGCCGCCTGGGCCGCTTCTCCGCCGCCCTCAGCACCCTCCGTCCCTTTTTTGTTCTTGAAGAATACGAAGTACGATGCGGCCCCGATGATGATCAGAGCCAGTACGAAAGCCAGGACTTTCTTGGGGAATATCATCGTATACTCACTCCTTCGGCTTTTCCCGCTCGCGCCTCGGGGTTCATCTTATTAATGACGCTCGGGCATGTCAAGTTGCATCGAACAATTCGTGAATGTCAGCGCCCCCGCTCAGGTTCTTAACGCCGTTCCCTCATCGTTTTTCTCGGCGGTGCGGAACTCCGCGTGATAGATCTGAAGCTTCCCCCTTTTTTGGTTCAATTCTCGCCCCTTTCTATGTGATTTCCACGTGCTCAAACAGTCCTCCCGGCCGCCAGAGCGGCTTCCCTCGAAAAACGCTTCGGGAAGGCTTAACCTTCGAGGTGGCTTCTTCATTCACGAATTGTTCGTAGGTTAATAAGGTTTGGTAGATGGTCTGGAAGGCTATCTCTTCTTGAGGGGCAGGCCGTGGCCGACTGGAAATAATCCTGGGATGGATACGGGCAACCGGCCCGGGGTGTCGATTTCACCGAAGACCGCCCTAGCCGCGGTCTCCTGAGCGGGCAGCGTGTTCCTGTAAAGACAAACATAAGCGCTGACTTCGGGGAAATGGCGGAGAAAATAAGGGCTGCCGAAGGAGATGGCGACCGTCTTTTTGCCGGCCCAGGCGAGCTCCCTGACCAGGTCGATGTGTTTGGGCAGGAGATCGACGCTTCCCTTGGACGTCCTCAGGCTGGAGAACAACGTCAGAATGACGATATCGGCGTCCATGGCCATGGCCTTGGCCTCACGCAGAAATTCCCGGCCGGTGAAGGCGTCGGCGAAGAAAGCGGCGGCATCCGGGCGTCTCTTCTGGACCTCCCTGATGAAGGGGCGGCCGGCGTAGTAATCATCGGCGTCGCTGCTCAAGGAGAGGACGGCGATCCTCTTCCCGGACGTATCACTGGAAAGCGGAAGGACGTCTCCCTCGTTCTTGACCAGGGTGACGCTCTTTTCGAAGGTGAGAGCGGCCTGACGGAGGTTCTCACGGGAAGCGATCTTCCGGGCGAGCGCGGAGATATCGATCAACCTTTGTCTGGGGAGACCGAGCCTGGCCTTGAGCGCCAGGATGCGTTTCACCGATTCATCGATGCGGGAAGGCGCGATTTCCCCCGACTCAACGGCGGCGACAAGGGACTCGATGACGCCCTCCGGATCGGGCGGGAGAAGAACCATGTCCACACCCGCTTTGACGGCCCGGAGCGCCGCGTCCCGGGCCGAAAAGCTTCTCGTGATCCCTCCCATACCCATCGCATCCGTGACGATAAGACCGTTGAAGCCCAGCTTCTTCCTCAACAGATCGGTCAGGATAAGCGGGGAGAGTGTTGCCGGAAGACCGGGCGTCGGATCCAGGGCCGGGACGTAGAGGTGGGCGGTCATGACGGCCTCGACGCCGGCCTCGATCGCCCGGGCGAAGGGATAAAGCTCGACTTTCTCCAGACGGTTGAGATCAGCCTCAATCGTGGGCATGAGGTTATGGGAGTCCATGGCGGTATCGCCGTGCCCGGGGAAATGCTTGGCCGTGGCGATCATTCCGTTCTCCTGACAGCCTTTGATGAAAGCCGCGGCCAGGCGGCCGACTCTTTGCGGGCTCTCCCCCAGCGAGCGGGCGTTGATGATGGGATTGTCCGGGTTGATGTTGACATCGACGACGGGAGCATAGGTCATGTGGATCCCCATCGCCCGGCCCTCGACCGCGGTGATCTTTCCCATCTCGTAGGCCAGTTCCTCGGAGCCGGCCGCGCCCAGAGCCATGAGCGGCGGGAACAGAGTGGTCCCATCGATGCGCATGGCCGCTCCCCATTCGAAATCGGCGGCGACGAGAAGAGGGATTTGGGCTTGTTGCTGCAGATAATTGGTCAGGTGGGCGGTCTCGTAGACCTCCCCGGTGAAGATGATCAACCCGCCTATCCTTTTCCGGCTGACCAGGTCGACAAGGTTCCGGACATACTCGCTGTCGAGGTTCTCGAAATGGGCGTTGTACCGCCAGGCGATCATCTGCCCGGCCTTTTCTTCCGGGGTCATTCCGGACAGAGTTTTATTCACCCACTTGTCTTCAGACAAGCCCGCCGGGTTGAGCCGGAGATCGGGGGTTACTCGTGCGCAACTCAAGCTGAGAATGAGGATAAGGCCAAGGAGAATCGGGATCCCCGGAAACCGCGATTGATCAGGCCTCGCGCTATCTCCTGCGCCTTTACTCGTTGAAAGTGACAAGCGAAAATATCTCCACGTCGGGGTGCGCTTTCTTGATATTCTCTATTCCCTTGAGGAAGGCCAGGTCGACGAGCGCGGCGAACCCGACCACCTTTCCGCCGAGTTTCTGAACGAGCTCGATGGCGCTCGTCGATGATGATCCGGTGGCGATCAGGTCGTCGACGATGAGGACGCGCTCGCCGTGGCCAACGCTGTCGGCGTGCAACTCGAAGTACTCAACGGCGTACTCATTGGGAGCCCGGACCGAGATGATCTTTCGGGGAAGTTTGCCTTTTTTGCGGATGACGGTCATCCCCAGGCCGAGCCGGTAGGCGATCGGGGCGGCGAAGAGGAATCCTCTCGACTCGATCCCGGCGATGAGCTGGGGATTCTTGGTTTTCGCCCAGTCCGTCATCAGGTCGATGACCTGCTTGTAGCAGGCGGCGTCCTCGACAACCGGAGTGATGTCCTTGAAGCCGATTCCCGGCTTGGGGAAATCCTTGACTTCACATATTCGGTTCTTGATCCGGTCGATCATAATCTGGCCTCTCCATCAGAAAACGCCTTCATTTAAGAATAAAAAAAATCACTTGTCAACAACGGGCGCCTTCTCCGACATAGGCTTGACTTTCGGCATTTCCCGGATATATCTTTGCATAAGAAGTCACAGCTTCACCCCCCCGATTGATGGAGCGGAAACATGCTCGCGGAACAGCTTTTTAGGCTGGAGAAGCATAAGACCACGGTGCGGACCGAGGTCCTGGGAGGGGCCACGACCTTCATAACCATGGCATACATCATCGTGGTCAATCCCGCCATCCTGAGCTTCGCCGGGATTCCGCAGGGCCCGAGCACGGTCGCCACGATCCTGGCGGCGGCCTTCGGCTCTCTCCTGATGGGCTTCCTGGCGAACCGCCCAATCGCCGTCGCGCCCTACATGGGAGAGAACGCCTTCATTGCTTTTGGACTGGCGACGATGGGGATCGGCTGGCAGCTCCGGTTGGGGGCGGTCTTCATCAGCGGATTGGTCTTCGCCTTGATCACATTGTTGCGAGTCCGCTCCTGGCTGGCCAATTCCATTTCTCTCAGTTTGAAACACAGCTTTGCGGTTGGGATCGGGCTGTTCCTGGCTTTTATCGGGCTCTACGAGACCGGTATCGTGACGAGTTCTGTGGCCGGGATGGAGCCGCAGGCGTTAATTCGCGGTGGTGCCACTGTGCTCTCTGCACCCGATGTGCCCGTGAAGATCGGAAACCTTCGCTCGCCGGAGGTCCTCCTGGCGCTCTTTGGCTTCTTTGTTATCAGTGTTCTCCTCTACCACCGGGTTCGTGGTGGCATCCTGCTGGGAGTCGCGGTCACGGCCGTTCTGGGATATATGGCCGGGCTGGGAGAGGCCCCGCGGGCCGTCCTGGCGCTTCCCTTCAGCGGCGAATTCAGCTTGAGCGCGATCGCTTTCAAACTGGATATTCTGGGAATGCTGAAATTGAGTATGCTGCCCATTCTCCTGACGCTGTTTCTGATGGGGTTCCTGGACACACTGGGAACGCTGGTCGGAGTGGGCGCGGCGGGCAACATGCTCGATGAAAAGGGGAACTTCCCCGAGATCGAGCGGCCGATGATGGTGGATGCGGCGTCCTGCATGTTCAGCGCGCTGGTGGGCACTTCGACTAGCGGCGCTTACATCGAATCGGCCACGGGCATCCGGGAAGGAGCCAGGACCGGGCTGGCGGCGGTGACGACGGCCGTTCTCTTTTTGGCGTCTCTCTTTTTTATACCTCTCATCCAGCCATTGCAGCATCTCCGTTATGCTTACGGGCCGGCGCTTATCGCCGTCGGGGTGCTGATGGTGGGATCTATCAAAAGGATCGATTTCGACGACCTGACGGAAGTAGTCCCCTCGTTCGTCACCATCGTCATGATGGTCTTCACCTACAACATCGCCAACGGGCTGACGGCCGGGCTGGTCCTCTACCCGGTGTTCAAGGTCCTGGCGGGGCGCTGGAAGGAGTTGAACGGCGGGTCAATTGTATTGGGGCTTCTTTGCTTGATCTATTACGTCTTCGGCCTCCCCCATTAACGGCAACACTCTAGATAGTAAGCCATTGCGAGAAACGAAGTGACGAAGCAATCTCTAGAAAATCCGGGGGGAAATCCGGGGACATGAACCGAATTCTCTGGAATTCGGTATCGTGTCCCCGAGATTTCCTTTAATCGATAATCATCACCGTACTGGAGGTGGTCATGGATCGCATCGATTGGAGGCTGTGTTTCATCGTCGATTCCGAAGCGGCGGCGGGAAGGGATATCCTTCAACTGGTCGGAGAAGCCGTTGATGGAGGGGCAACGATCATCCAGCTCCGCGGCAAGAAATGGACGAGCCGGAAATTCATGGAAGTGGGGATGAAGACAGTCCGGTTCTTAAGTACGAAAAAAATCCCCCTGATCATCAACGACCGGGTGGATATCGCGTTGGCCTGTGAGGCGCATGGAGTTCATCTGGGACAAGACGACATGCTCCTCCCCTATGCTCGAGAAATCTTGGGGAAAAATAGGATCATCGGGATATCGGTGAACACAAAGGAAGAGGCGGCGGCCGCTGAACGGGGCGGGGCTGATTATATAGGTGCGGGCCCTGTCTTTGGCACGCTATCGAAGGAAAATCTTGGGCCGTTCCTGGGTTTAGAGGGCCTGCGCACGATTCGAGAGAAAGTCAAAATTCCCATACTTGCCATCGGCGGCATAGCTGCCGCGAACGTTGCCGATGTCATCTCTGCCGGCGCCGACGGCGTGGCCGTCATCTCAGCCATTGCCGCCGCCGCGAATCCCAAAAAGGCGGCTAATGAAATTTTCGAATCCATCGGAAAAATCAAGAATTCGAGGCGCTGATTTCAATGTCACCCTCTCCCTGACCCTCTCCCATCGAGGGGGAGGGATAGGTGGGGGAAGGTCGGGAGGAGCGGGATTTTCATATTTTGCGGGTGGTCCGAGAAAGGCCATGAGGGACTAATGATGGCCTATGGCTGCGGCATTGAGATTTCGATGGTGCGTTTGTCGCCCCAGCCTTTCTTGATGAGGACACGCATTGCGTCAAGGTCGAAGGGGATGCGTTCCCCCCACTCCACGATCACCACTCCCCTGTCGAGGTAGTCCTCCCATCCCAAATCCAGGATGTCCGCGCTTTTCTCCAGCCGGTAGAGATCGAAGTGAAATATTGGGAATCGGCCTTCATAAACATTCATGATGGTGAACGACGGGCTGCAGACCTGTGCGCAGTTATTCATCCCCAGGCCTGAGGCGATCCCCTTGGCGAAGATCGTCTTACCGGCGCCGAGCTCGCCGCTGAGCAGGACGACCTCCCGGCCTTTGAACCGGTGGGCCATCGCCTTGGCCAGGCGGAATGTCTCCTCTTCGGAGCATGTGATCACCTCCCGGCCATTCATCAGGCTAGACCTCGACTTCGCTTTCCAGCGTCCTGGCCGCCCGGGGTAAAAAGCGGATGATGTCGCCCGCGACGAGCGCCCGCTCCCCGATCTTCTCGGCGGCCAAGTCTCCGCTAAGCCCGTGGAGGTAGACTGCGGCCAAGGCCGCGTGCAACGGGTCCTTTTCCTGCATCAGGAAGCCGGCGATCATGCCGCTCAGGACATCGCCCGACCCCCCGGTGGCCATCCCCGGGTTTCCGGTCGGGTTGATGAAGATCCGGCCGTCGGGGGGGCAGGTCAGCGTCCTGTATCCTTTGAGGACAAGGTGCACTCCATGCTTCTGGGCGAACGCCGGGGCCAACTCGAGCTTCCGCTTGATGACATCGCGGAGCGGAAGATCGACGAGGCGGGCGAATTCTCCCGGGTGCGGCGTCAGAATGGCTGGCCGGGGAAGCCTTTTTAACAGCTCCGGCCTCTTAGACAGGATGTTCAGTCCGTCGGCGTCGATGACTACGGGCAGCCTGATCTCCGGCATAAGCTTCTCCAGGAACTCGGCTGTCGAGCTCTGAGTCGAAATCCCGGGCCCGACGAGGAGTGCATCTTTCCCTTTGACCAGCCGTCTTGCCTGCGGTAGGGCTTCGGCGGCGATCGTCCCTTCGTCGGTTTCCGTGAGCGCTTCCGTCATGAGCTCCGCCATCCCCTTGGCGACTATGGGCAGGCCGCTCCGCGGCGTTCCGACCGTAACCAGTCCCGCACCCGCTTTCAGGGCCGCTTTGGCCGCCATTACGGCGGCGCCCGTTTTTCCGTAGGACCCGGCGATGATGAAAAGATGGCCGTAGGTCCCCTTATGAGAATCTTTCTTTCGCTTTTGGAAGGACCCCAACAAATCCTGCTTTTCCACCATTTCCAGCTTCAACTGAGGGGAATCGAAAAGCGGCCGCGGGATACTGATATCCGCGATTATGAGCTCCCCGACCCACTCCTCCGCCGGCGGCAACACATGGGCGATCTTAGGCGCCGCCAGGGTCACCGTGACGTCGGCCCTTACGGCCGGGCCGATGATCTCGAAGCTGTCGGAAGACAACCCCGAGGGGATGTCCACGGACACCTTGAAGGCCGCCGACTTGTTGATATCTTCGATCGCCCGTGCATAAAGTCCCCCGGCCGGCTTAAACAGTCCGGTCCCGAAGATAGCGTCGATGATGACCGAGGCATCTTTCAGCCGTCTCTGCTGGGCCTTCCAGTCCGCTTCCGACTTGATCTCTCTGACCGGCAGGCCGATCTTCTCGACGATTCCCAGGTTCAAGGCGGCGTCTCCCCGGATTTCCTCCCTGGCCGCAAGAAGGAGGACTTGGGGGGTCATTCCGTAGTTCCAGAGATGGCGGGCGATGACCAGGCCGTCGCCTCCGTTGTTTCCCTTTCCTGCGACGATGACGATCTTGTCTTCGTCAACATAAGGAAGGATAAGCGTCTGGAGAAAGCGGAAGATCTGCAGGCCGGCGTTTTCCATCAGCACCGGGCCGGGGATGCCGATCTCTTCGATAGTCCGGCGGTCGATCTCTTTCATTTGGGCGGTGGTTAAAATTTTCATGATCGCTCCATCTGCCCTAGATTCTATCAAATAATCAGACGAGATTATATATCCCCCCGGTTCGTTGCTTTTAAGGCAGGTTTATGCTAATTTTTGAGCTTAGAAACACCCCTGAATGGAGGTCCTCATGAGCACAAAGATCGGAATCAACGGGTTTGGAAGGATCGGCCGGAACCTCTTCCGCGCTTCCCTCCAGGACCCTGAGCTGGAATTCGTCGCCGTCAACGACATCACCGACGCTAAAACCCTGGCCCACCTTCTCAAATATGACTCCATCCTCGGCCCGTTCAAAACCGAAGTCAAATCCACGGCTGACGCAATCGTCGTCAACGGGAAGGAAATCAAGGTCTTCGCCGAAAAGGATCCCGCGAATATCCCCTGGGACAAGCTGGGCGTCACGGTCGTCGTCGAGTCGACGGGCATGTTCAAGAAAAAGGACGAGGCGCTCAAGCACATGCGCGGAAGCGTCAAGAAAGTCATCTTCTCCGCTCCCGCCACCGATCCTGATACGACCATCGTCTTGGGAGTCAACGAAAATACATATGATTCCGCCAAACATCATGTCCTTTCCAACGCCTCCTGCACGACCAACTGCCTGGCGCCGGTGGCCAAGGTTATCCACGAAACCTTCGGCATTGAAAAAGCCTTCATGACCACCATCCACTCCTACACCAACGACCAGCGCATCCTCGACCAGCCGCACAAAGACCTGCGCCGCGCCCGGGCTGCGGCCGTTTCGCAGATCCCGACAACGACCGGCGCGGCCAAAGCGGTCGGGCTGGTCCTGCCGGAACTCAAGGGTAAGATCGACGGGATCTCCATCCGGGTCCCCACCGCGAATGTATCGGTCGTCGATCTGGTGGCCCTCCTCAAGCGGAAAACGACCGACAAGGAGGTCAATGCCGCTTTCAAAGAGGCCGCCGAAGGTAAGCTCAAAGGCATCCTCGCCTACTCCGAAGAGCCCCTCGTCTCGGTCGATTTCATGTCCAACCCCCATTCGGCCATCGTTGACGCGGAGTACACCAAGCTGGTCGATGAAAATCTGGTCAAAGTGCTGGCCTGGTATGATAACGAGTGGGGTTATTCCTGCCGGCTGCGCGACTTGATCAAATACATCTCCGGGCGAGCGCGATGACGCGGCTCGAGGACATTCCCTTTGCCGGGAAGACGGTTTTTCTCCGGGTGGATTTCAATGTCCCGCTGAACGAACAGGGCGAGATCCGGGACGAAACCCGGATCCGGGCTTCTCTACCCACCATCCGCTACCTGTTAAGAGAGAAGGCCAGGCTGGTCATCGCTTCCCACCTGGGAAGGCCGAAGGGCAAGGTTGATCCCAAGCTGAGCCTGCGACCCGTGGCCAAGAGGCTCGGCGAACTCATCGGCCGGGAGGTCATCCTGGCGCCGGCCGTAGTCGGCGACGAGGTCGATAGGCTCAAAAAAGAACTCCAGGACGGCCAGGCTCTTATGCTCGAAAACGTCCGCTTCGAGGCCCGGGAGACAACCAATGACGCCAGTTTCGCGCGGATGCTGGCCCAGGGCATCGATGTCTATGTCAACGACGCGTTCGGCGCCTGCCACCGTGCGCATGCCTCGGTCGTGGCGATCACTCCATTCGTCAAGGCCAAGGTAGCCGGCTATCTCCTCCGGAAGGAGGTGGAATACCTCAGCCGGGCCGTCCATTCGCCCGAAAAACCTTACATCGCCATCCTGGGCGGAGCCAAAGTCTCTGATAAGATCCCCGTTATCGAGAACCTCCTGGACAAGGCCGACCACATCCTGATCGGCGGGGCCATGGCCTATACGTTCTTCAAAGCCCAGGGCTTCGAGGTCGGCAGGTCGCTGGTCGAAGAGGACAAGACAGATCTCGCCCTCGAGATATTGAAGAAAGCTAAAGCCAAAACCGGGGATCTCGTCTTTCCCTCCGACCATCTGCTGGCAACAGCCGTGGAAAAGGACGCGGTGACGGAAATCGTGTCTTCCTTTCCCTTTCCGGCCGACCGGATGGCGGTGGACATCGGACCGGAGACCATCCGGAGATATTCCGATATCATCGCCACGGCCAGGATGGTCGTCTGGAACGGGCCTTTGGGTGTTTTCGAGATCGACAAATTCGCCGCGGGGACGATGAAGATTGCCCAAGCGGTCGCAGCCGCCCAGGCCATTACAATCATCGGCGGCGGCGATTCTATCGCGGCCGTCACGAAGGCGGGTGTCAGCAGCAAGATCACCCACATTTCCACCGGTGGCGGCGCCTCGCTGGAGTATCTGGCGTTCGGAACCCTGCCCGGAATCGATGCATTGGAATAATCCATAGGGAGAAATCACCATGGCCAATAAGCCCCCCTTTATCGCCGGGAACTGGAAGATGCACATGACCATTTCCGAGGCCATAGACCTGGCCACCACGATCGTCAGGGCCTCGACCGAACTCCCCGAGGCGGAGATCGTCCTGGCGCCGCCCTTCACGGCGCTCAGCGAAGTGTCCAAGGTTCTGGACGGGAGTGCCGTCCAACTGGCGGCCCAGAACCTGCACTGGGAGGATAAGGGGGCCTTCACGGGGGAAGTCTCGGCCCCAATGCTCAAGGACGCCGGCTGCCAGTACGTGATCGTCGGCCATTCCGAAAGACGGCAATATTTTGGAGAAACTGACGAGGGCGTAAACAGGAAGATCAAGGCCGCCTTTAAGTCCGGGGTCTTCCCTATCGTCTGTATCGGCGAGTCGCCGGCGGAGAGGGAACGCGGAGAGACGATGGACGTCGTTTCCCGGCAGCTCCAGAGCGGGCTGGAGGGCATCGCCGGCGCCGGTTTCGAACCCGTTATCATGGCCTACGAGCCCGTCTGGGCCATCGGCACGGGCAAAACCGCCACCCCGGCCCAGGCGGAGGAGGTCCATACCCAGATCCGGAAAGAGTTGGCCCGGAGGTATGGAAATGGGCCGGCCGAGTGTGCTATAATCCTTTACGGCGGCTCGGTCAAACCGGCGAATGCGTTTGCCCTGCTGAGCGAAAAAAACATTGATGGTTTTCTCGTCGGCGGCGCATCCCTGGAGGCTGAGTCGTTCATCCAGATCGCGCGAGAGGCCATAAGGGCTTATAAGGAAAAGAAGTGACCACGATACTTATCTCGATTCACGTTTTGGTCTGTATCATCCTGGTCATCGCCGTCCTTCTCCAGTCGGGCAAAGCGGCCGACCTGGCCGGCGCCTTCGGTGGAGCGGGCAGCCAGACGGCTTTCGGGCCGCGTGGAGCGGCGACGATTCTCTCCAAGGTCACGACCTTCGGCGCCATCATCTTCATGCTGACGTCGATGGGATTATGGATCCTCTCGGCCAAGGGTGACCGGTCGGTCGTCAGCGGCGAGAAAGAGACGCCAGCGGCAGCGGATACGCAAAAGGATACGACCGCCCCCGGAACCGAACAACAGGCGGTCACTCCGACGACCCAGACGCCACAGCCCGAGGCTCAAAAACAGCAGCCCGAGGCGAAGAAAGAAGAACCTTCGAAGAAAAAGACCTCCCCGGATATTAAAAATTAGAATACCGGGATAACCTCCCGAGTCAATGCCGAAGTGGTGGAATTGGCAGACACGCTAGCTTGAGGGGCTAGTTCCTGGTATACGGGAGTAGGGGTTCGAGTCCCCTCTTCGGCATTTCCTCCTTTTTAAAAACATTCCCATTACTTTTTTCGTAGAATTATCATATGATTTTTTCGTAAAGAGAAAATCGAACAAGAAAGGAGTCGAGAATCGAAAAAATCAACTGGATGTCCCGAGTCTATAGGTATCGAAAGGAAAGGAGGTAAGAATGCGGAAGTTATTGCCAATTGTGTTATTGGCTGTTCTGCTCATCGCTCCCCACGTTTTCTCTCAATCGAGAGAAACAGGCGCCATCCGCGGCATCGTTGCGGATGATCAGAACACGCCCTTGCCTGGCGTCAACATGACGCTTTCGGGCGCAAACCTCATGGGCACCCGCACTGTCGTATCGGATACGCAAGGTGTATTTCGGTTTCCGGCTCTTCCGCCGGGAGTTTACACGCTCAAGGCCGAGCTCCCGGGTTTCGCGACGGTCGTCCAGGAGAAAATCCGCCTGAACACGACAGTCACGTTGACTCTGGATATCGAGATGAAGCCGGCGACGGTCGAGGAAGAGGTTACGGTCATCGCCCAGTCTCCGACGGTCGATGTCAAGTCCACCGAAACAGCTTCGGTGACGCTGTCGAATGACATCCTGCGCAATATTCCGAACAGCCAGTTTGCGGCCGACATCGTCAACCTCGCGCCCGGGGTTAACAATGATGTGGCCTACGGCGCCGGGGATGGTCGAGGCATATCTTATCAAATGGACGGAGTGGGTGTCGCCGACCCTGTTGGGGGCACGGCCTGGGTTTTCCTTGATTACAACATTGTCGAGGAGGCCAAGGTCATGGGTATCGGCCTGCCCGCTGAATACGGGAATTTTACCGGCGTCATCTTCAACCTCATAACGAAATCCGGCGGGAACGAGTTCTCCGGCCACTTCGAGGTCGATTTTCAGGGAAATAAGGCGCGCGGAGAAGAGCTCAAGGCCAGCTGGCCGGGGGGAGGCTTCTGGGGGACGGAGAACAATGCCGCCTACGTTGACGATTTCCCGGATTTGACGTCTCCCCTGGAGAAGCTCATGGATGCCAATGCCCACCTCGGCGGGCCGATTATCAGGGACAGGCTCTGGTTCTTTGCTGGGGCCCAGTGGTACCGTTCCCAGGACTGGGTCACGGGCTTCCCCTATGCCCAGGATTATAAGCAGCCCCGCTTCTTCCTGAAGCTGACTTCCCAGCTCACTCCCAAGACGAACCTGACCCTGTCAGGGGAATATGACAATTACACCGGGACTTATCGAGGCGCCTCGGCTAATGTCCATCCGGACGCCACCGTCGACCAGATCGATCCCGAGTACGTTCTCAACTTCAACCTGACCCACGTCATCAGCTCCAATACGTTCGTTGATTTCAAGGGCGCCTATTTCGACGGCTACTACAACCTCGAACCCCGGTCGGGCCGGGATGTCAACGCCCACTATTTCATCAATGACAACCCGGACATCCCCGGGGACCAGTCCCATATGCGATACTACAACGCCTACTATTGGGATGAGCATCCCCGGTCACGATTCCAGGCCAACGCCAGCATGACTCATTACGCCGAGAATTTCCTCCAGGGCAGCCATGAATTCAAGTTCGGCGTCGAGTTCGAGCGTTCCCGGGCCCGGGACACTTCATCCTACACCGGCGCAAACCACTTCTACTACCAGGACTACTGGGGGTATGGCTATTATGGGAATTACAGCGCCTATCAGTACGAGGGCTACAACCTCCCGACCCATATCATGCGCGCGGAGGGCTTTATCCAGGACTCCTGGGAGATTAGCGACCGCCTGAACGTCAGCCTCGGAGTCCGGGCCAGCAGGATGTGGGGGAAGATCCGAGGGGCGAGCGAGACTCAGTACAATGCCTTCCGCCTGGCGCCCCGGGTCGGCTTCACCTTCGACATCCTCGGCGACAAAACGACCGTTCTCAAGGCCCATTACGGCGAGTTCACCGAAGGGATGTTCACCGCCATCCTCGACCGGCTGAGCCCGGAGGTCTCGGATTGGGTCCTCTGGTACTGGGACCCGGAGGGGGAAGAATGGTACGAGTCCTACAGGTCCGTCCATGGGACCTGGGTGGTCGATGAGGATATGAAGCATCCCTTCATGAGGCAGTTCACGGCCGGGCTGGAGAGGGAGCTTTTCAAGGACACTTCCTTCTCCGTCACCTACATCAACCGCAGCTTCCACAATTTCATCGGCGCTTATAACGCGCTGGCGACGTACGAGCCGGTCGAATACACGGTCGACGAGATCGGCAAGACCTTCACCCTTTACGACTTGACCTCGGGCGATGCGGCCGAGTGGCACATCTCCAACTTCGAGGCCATGAAGGATCTATACCAGGACTCCCTGGGCCTGACCTTAAATCCCTACCGGAATTACTGGGGCCTCGAGTTCCTGTTCAACAAGCGCTTCTCCAACAAGTGGCAATTGTTGGCCTCCTATGTTTATTCCCGGACCACGGGGACGATCCAAAACTCCACCTACGAGGACCTCGGCTGGGGCCGCAACATTTCCGACCCGAACGCCTGGGTCAATGCTGATGGTCACGTCGCTTATGACCCGACCCACATGCTCAAGGTCCAGGGGAGTTACATTCTGCCTTTTGACATCTCCTTCAACTTCTATTTCCGGGGCATTACAGGGAACGCCTGGCAGCAGAGATACCGGACCGGAAGCCGGGAATTCAATCAGGGACGGATCACTTTCAACACCGAGGCAGCCGGCTCCAACCACTACCCGATCGCCAAGTCACTCGACTTGAGGATTGAAAAGGTTTTCAATCTCGCTTCGAAGTACAAACTCGGTCTGATGGTGGATATCTTCAACGTCTTCAACGACGATACTGTCATCAGCTGGGGGACCCGGATCGGCTATGACTGGCTCCTTCCCGATGATTCCGATTACACCGCGTCAACCCAAGGGCACGACCTCTATGGCCTCGTCCTGCCGCGGCGGGCCAGGGTTGGGATCCGGCTGATCTTCTAGGACGTCCGGGGGCTCATCGATCGATTCTTGAACCGGGGGGCGGCGGGGAAGCCCGCTGCCCCCCTCTATCCCCTGTTCTTGGATTTCGATCTGCGCTCCGGAATTCTCAGGCTTCCTGAATATCATAAAGCAATCGACGCTAATGGTTCTTTCATCTTAGCGATTTCTCCTCTGCCCGTTCTTTTTTTCTTCTGTGTTATAATGTTTATAGAATGAAAAAACGCCCAGTTTTGATCATCGCTGCCGCTTTTGTCATGGGCTTGATCATTTTCGGAATTGTGTCCCGGTTTATGTCCAGGAAGCCGAATTTCTCCAAGCTCAGAGGTAGCGAGGATTACAACGTCATCCTGATTACCCTGGACACGACCCGGGCCGACCGCCTGGGCTGCTATGGATTCCGGAATATCGAAACGCCGACGATCGACCTCCTGGCTTCCCGGGGAATCCGCTTCGATAAATGCTATGCCCAGACGCCGCTGACGCTCCCCTCGCATACCTCGATCCTGACAGGGACACTCCCGCTTTTCCATGGGGTCAGGGACAACGGCGGGTTCATCGTTCCCTCGGAGCTCAAGACCATGGCTGAACTTTTCAAGCAAAAGGGATACGAGACCGGGGCCTTCGTAGCCGCCTATGTCCTGGATTCCAAATGGGGATTGGACCAGGGATTCGATTATTATTTCGACCAGTTCGACTTGAGTAAATTCAAAAAGATCTCGTTGGGAACCGTCCAGCGCCCGGCCAATGAAGTCATGGATGAGGCCCTCCCCTGGTTGGAGAAAAAGAAGGGCGGAAAATTCTTCGCCTGGATCCATCTCTACGACCCGCACACTCCCTACGAGCCTCCCCCGCCGTATGACAGCCAGTATGCAAATCACCCCTATCTAGGGGAGATCGCTTTTACCGATTCCCAGCTCCTCCGGCTTTGGCAGTTCCTCGAAGCCAACGGACTCCTCCGGAATTCCTTCCTTATCGTTGCCGGGGATCACGGAGAAAGCCTGGGCGAACATGAGGAAGGCAGCCATGGATTCTTTGTCTACCAGGCTGCCATCCACGTCCCCTTGATCTTCACCGTACCGTTCGACCGCTTCCACGGACTATCCTCGGCCAGGGTAGCCGCCCTGGCCGATATCCTGCCGACCGTTTGTGAGCTGGCAGGACTTCCCATCCCCGAAGAAGTCCAGGGGAAAAGTCTGCTGCCGTCGTTTTACCGGCCGGGCCGAGAAAACGGCTCGCTGGCCTACAGTGAGACGTTCTATCCCCGCTTTCATTACGGCTGGTCGGAACTCAAAAGCGTCCAGAACAGGAGCCACAAATTGATCCTGGCTCCCCTGCCCGAGCTTTATGATATCGTCCAGGACCCCGGGGAGCAAAAGAACCTGGTCTATCTCCAGAACAAGGTCTATGAAGACTTGACCGCTCAGGCCGAGTCCTTCATCCAGGAATACAGCCAGAACGCCTACGAAACCGACTACTCGAAGATCGACGAAGAGACGCGGGAGAAGCTGGCCGCCCTGGGTTACATCGGCTCATTCTCGGACCCGGCCAAACTTCAGGGCAAGAAACTGGCCAATCCCAAGGAAAAGATCGGCGTCTTCAACGAACTGAGCCGGGCCCGGGAGATGGGCATGGGCGGCAAGCCGGACGAAGCGATCGGGATCATCCAGGGGATCATCGCCACCGATCCCGACATCACCGACGCCTATTTCTCGATCGGCAACATCTATTTTCAGCAGAAGAAGTTCCCTGAGGCGATCGATTACTTCAAGCAGGTTTTGGGCCGCAAGCCGGACGACACCTTTGCCGCGATCAACGTCGCCCTTTCCTACGAGGGAATGGGGAAATTCGATGAGGCGGAAAATTTCCTGCTCGATTATCTCACCAAAGGCTTCCCGGACTCGCAATTCTACTTCATGCTCGGGAATATGAATTTCCTTCAGAAAAAGTATGACAAGGCGATTCCTTATTTTGAGGAATGCATCTCCCTGAACCCCGATTCCGCCGGATCCCACAACATGCTGGCGGCTATTTATATCATCCAGGACGAGCTGGGGAGGGCGACCGAGCAGATCCAGCAGGCCATCCAGCTCAACCCCCGGCTTTCCACTGTCTATTACAATCAGGCGCAGATCTATGAAAAAGATGGGAAACTCCAGGAGGCCGAGGCCGCCTACCTTAAGGAGCTGGAGTTCTCGCCGAAGCACTTCAAGTCCATGTACAACCTGTCTCGACTTTACAGAATGATGGGCAACACCGATCGGGAATATGAATACCTGCAGAAGTGCCTGGAAACCGAGCCCGATTTCCCGCTCAGCTATTTTTATCTGGGCCGGATCTATCTGAACCGGGGAGAACGTTACCAGGAAGCCGTCGATCTCATCAAAAAGGGTCTCGAACTCAAGCCCGATAAGGGCAATCTTCCGCTCGCGTATTTCCTTTTGGCCGATCTATACAACAGGTTGGGCGACAATGCCCGGTCCATGGAATACGCCGAAAAGGGACAATCCCTGGCTCAATCCAACACGCGCTAGTCGACTGCGTGTCTAATGTCTAGGTCCGGCTGGCCACCCAGAGGGAAAAATCCGCTTCCTGCATGGCGCCGCTCGTCCGGTCACGTTCCATCCCCTTGAACAGAATGACGAAAGTGGGGACCGCCTGGATCCCGAATTGGGCCGCCAGCCGCGGATTCTGGTCCGTGTTCACCTTGACAAGCATGATTTCCCCCGCCCGCCTCTTGGCCAGACGTTCGAGGACCGGGTCCATCATCAGGCAGGGGGCACAGCTCGGCGAATAAAAATCGACCAGGACCGGGAGCCCGGAGTTCTGGAAAAAGGTGAACGCCGCCTGTTCGGAGGGCTCGAGGATGGTACCCGGGACCGGCAGGGGGTTCCGGCAGCGGCCGCAGACGACTTTCTTGCCGGCTGCGTCCAGCGGGAAATTGTTGATTGCACCGCAGTGAACGCAGCTGACTTTCAATTTCTCGGTCATCGCGCTTTCTTTCACTTCACCCGGACCGGAAAAGGCGGAATCGGTGGGATCGCGATCTCCTTGGTCTTAAGCTCTTCCAGAATTACCTCGATAGCCTTGTTGAGCTGCTCGTCTATGCCGGAGAATTCCTTGGCCGGGTCATTGTCAACATAAATGTCGGGCTCAACACCGACACCCTCCATGATCCAGGTTTTGCCGTCCAGGCCGAACGGCGCAAACTCCGGCTTGAACAGCTGACCTCCGTCGAGGAGCGGCAACGAGCCGCGTATGCCCACGACACCTCCCCAGGTTCTCTTGCCGATGAGTTTCCCAAGCCCGTAACGTTTGAAGCGGTAGGGAAAAATGTCGCCGTCGGAGGCCGAAAACTCGTTCATGAGACAAACCTTGGGTCCCAGGAGAAGGCCGTCCGGATCAGTCCGGGTGATTGTGTTGCGGGACATCTCGAACATGGCGATTTCTCTTCGCAGCCGTTCAATGATCATCGGGGAGACGCTGCCTCCCCCGTTGCCGCGGACATCGATGATGAGAGCCTTCTTTCGGAGCTGAGGGTAGAAGTGTTTGACAAACTCGTTCAGTCCCCCCACGCCCATATCGGGGATGTGGATATAGCCGACTCGGCCCCCGGTCGCCTTGTCCACCTTCTCGATGTTCTCCTGGACCATGGAGTAATAATAGAGCGGCTGCTCGTTCTCGATGGGGACGACGACGACATCCCGGCTCCCCTTCTCCTCCGGCCGGGCGTTGACCTTGAGCGTGACCTGTTTTCCCGCCTGGTTGAGAAGAGCTTCGAAGATATCGTTAAGCGTGTTCGTGGGTAGGCCGTTGATGGCAATGAGATACTCGCCTTCCCTGACATTGACGCCGATCTCGGTCAGGGGCGAGCGGAGCGTTTGGCTCCAGTTCTGGCCGCGCAGGATCTTGGCGATTTTGTAGCCGCCGGTCTGAGCGTCCCTCTCGAGCTGGGCACCCAGCATCCCGACCTTGACTTTAGGCGGCATCGGCATCTCGCCGCCTCCGACATAGGTATGTCCGGCGCTCAATTCACCGATCATTTCGCCGATGACGTAGGTCAGGTCGGCCCGGTGGTAGACCGATTCGGCCAGAGGCCGGTAGCGATCCCTCATGGTTCCCCAATCGACGCCGTGCATGTTGGGCGCATAGAAGAAATATTTCATCTGGCGCCAGGATTCCTCGAAGATCTGGTTCCACTCGGCCCTGAGGTCGAGGGTCACCTCCATCTGGGAGAGGTCGAGCTTCTCCTCGATCTTGATAGGCGATTTGGGAAGGTCGATGATGGCATAGGCTTTATCCTTGGCCACCAGCATTTTTTTCTGGTCGGCCGAGATTTCATAACCGTCGATCGTCCCCAGATCCGTCTCTTTCTTCTCGACCAGGTCGTATGTCTGCAAGGACGACTGCCTCCCCCGGTCTGCCCTCTTCTGGTAGTAGATGGAGTTACCGACGGACGCGATCTGACCGTAGTAGGCGGCCTCGATGGGAAGGCCGATCAGGCGCGACTTGAGCCCGTCCGGGTCGACCTTGAGGATCACTTCCTTCTGGACTTCATCCGGCTTCGTGTCTTCAGATTTGACCTTTTCCTTCTTTGCTTTTTCGTCGGGCTTCAAGGCCGGTTTCTCGGTCTCTTTCTTCACTTCCACCTCATCGCTCTTCGGCTGGAACGGCGATTTGGTATCGGCGGCCAGGGTGACGCAGTAGATCCGAGACATGGGGCCATAAACATGGTTGTATTCGGTCCGGCCGAAAATCGGGTTGAAATCCCGGTCGGAGACAAAGAAAAGATACTTGCCGTCGGCGCTGAAGCAGGGGTTATATGAGACATACCAGCCGTCGGTCACCTCGAACGTTTTCCGGGTGTCCAGGGAATAGAGATAGACTTTCGGCATGCCCACGACTTCGGGCTTGGCGTAGGCGATCCAGCGGCTGTCGGGAGACCAGCAGAAGGTCATGATCTCGCCGATCTCCGCCCTGGCGACCGTGACGACTTCTTGGGTGACGACATCGACATAGTTCAGCCGGAGCAGCTTGTCATCCCAGATGATCTTCTTGCTGTCGGGAGACCAGAAGAGCTGGTACTTGTAAGTGTCGGCATTCTTCGTGATCTGCCGGGTCTCCCCTTGGCCGTCCTGGGGCATGATGTAAATTTCGTCCTCGCCGGTCCTATCGGAGACAAAGGCGATGGAGCGGCCATCCGGCGACCATTTGGAGTTCCGCTCGTGGACGCCGGGAGTCCGGGTTAAGTTCCGGGTATTGCCGTTCTTGGCAGGCACAGTGAAAATATCGCCCCGGGCTCCGAACAGAGCCCGCTTGCCGTCGGGGGCGATCTCGAAATTCGTAACCTTGTCCCCGACCTTGGCCAGCCTGGAGCGGCCGGACAGGAGGTCGTCAGCGATCATAACCGGGACCTTGGCCGCCTGGCCGGAGGCGAGGTCGAAGCGGTAGACATAGCCGCCGTTCTCGAAGACGATGGCCTTCGGCCCGAGCGAAGGGAACTTGATATCGTAGTCCGTGAAATTCGTGAGCTTCTTAATGTCCTTGGTCGCGAGGTCGTAGGAATACAGGTTCATCCGCCGGGCCTCGTCGCGGTCGGAGAGGAAGAAGATCGTGTTGCCGCTCCACATCGGAATGATATCCAGGGCGGGGTTGTCGGTGATGTTCTCGGTGGTTTTTTTCTCGAAATCGTAGATCCAGATGTCATCGGCCATGCCCCCGCGATATCGTTTCCAGGTCCGAAATTCGCGGAAGATGCGGTTGTAGGCCAGGCTCCTGCCGTCGGGTGAGAAGGAGCAGAAGCCGCCGCGTGGAAGAGGGAGCTGGGCGGGCGTGCCCCCTTTCGCGGGGACGAGATAGAGCTGGCCTAGGAAATCATTCCATTCGCGCATGCGGGAGCGGAAGACGATGTTCGTTCCGTCGCTTGTCCAGCCCATGACCAGGTTGTTCGGCCCCATCCGGTCGGAGATGTCATCGCGGCCGAGGGTCGGTGTGTAGGTCAAGCGTTTGGGAACCCCGCCTTCAGCCGGGATAAGATAGACCTCGCGGTTGCCGTCGTATTCGCCGGTGAAGGCGATGCTCCTGCCGTCTGGGGAAAAACGGGCAAAAGCCTCGTATCCCTCGTGGGTGGTCAGTTTCCGGGCAATCCCTCCGGTTAGAGCGACGGAATAAAGGTCTCCGGCATAGCTGAAGACGATCTGCTCGTTGGATATGGCCGGGAAACGAAGCAGGCGGGCTTCCTGCGGCGCGTAGGCGTTCAGGGCCAGAAAGGAGAGGACCAAAAGAGAGGTTGAAACGATTTTGAAAATAGGTTTCATCGAATATCCCTCCTGGAGATGTGAGAGTCGGTCATGGTGCAAACAGAAATCAAAATATACCAGATTGGAAGTTCAGAGACAACTCGCAATCATGGGGACACTAACTTTAATTCGTGGGGAACTGGGTTTAGTGTCCCCATAATTAGTGCGTCTTGGTGGCGATGAGGAGAGCCTTTCTTTTTGACTCCGGGAATCGCTCGATGGCATAGCGGAGGGTTGTCCTCGGGATGGACGGGCCGAACCAACGCAGGAATTTCTCAAGCTTTTCCATATCCGCCTTCCCGGCCTCGCGCAGAAGCCAACCGTTGGCTTTCTGGATGAGATCATCTGAATCGGCGAAGTGGGAGCGGGCGACTCCAAAGATCGCATCGAGATAGCCTGGTTTCCTGGCCAGTTTGATGAAGGACACGATCGAGGCCCGCCGGACCCAGCGGTTCGGAGATTTCGCCCAATCCTTGATGGCCTTGACCAGGTCCGGGTATTTTTCCAGCAGTGCCCCCACCGAGTTTGGACAGAGGACGTCCACCAGGGCCCAGCTGTCGCAATGGTCGGCTCTAAGCCAGCCTTCGATCGTCAAGAACGCCGATCTCGGGAAAGTCTTCCGGTATCTTTCAAACGTCAGGATGCCCAGGGCTCTGACCTCGTGGTAGGGGTTCTTGAGCATGATGGCGCAAAAATCGGTGACCTCCTCAATTCCCCACTCCGCCCCAACCTTCTGGTAGGTCTCCCCGCTCAGCGCCCTCAAGTCGGGAGCGGATATCCCGATGAAACGGGCTTTTTCCTTGAAGTATTTCTGGGCGCCGGCGGCTTTGACCGGGTCGGCCAGCGCTTTCAATCGCCGGAGACACTCATCGGCAATCTGCTGGGGGGCAAGCTTAGGGGTGACCGTCTGATCGCGCGGCGATTTTGACAAGGAGGGGGACTCAGTAATCGAACGTGATCAGACCGACTTTGGTGGCCAACTGCTCGCGGATGGCCTCCTTGGTGATCTTGTTTTCTTTCTCGGCTTTGATGGCCTTGAAAAGCTCGTAGGTCGTCATCAGGCCGTTCCCGTCCTTGGCGGCCTCGCTGATCTGGTTTTCTGTGAAGGGAACCTCCCTGAGCTTGGCTTCGGTCTGGATGAAGTAGTTGCCGACGAGAAGGGCTTTCATCTTGGTGTTGTTGAACTCTTGCATGCGCCGGCCTTTGAACCGCTGCAGAAGAAGGCAATCCTCTTCTTTCGCCCCGATCTTTCCGCTTCTGACCATGACCAGGGTGAGATGGGCGTCGCGGATGAGCACTTCAATCGACTTCTCATCCTCTTCCAAAAGCCAGACGTCCTCCTCCGGGACCCGGATGACGTGCTTCCAGTATTCGTTGACGTCGACGACGTTGGTCCAGTTGAGATATTTGAGTGCCCTGATCACGGCCTGCTGGAGGTCTTTTCCTTCAGCGGTCAGCAGCCGGTTAAACGGTTCCTGCTCGGTCGACTTGATGTCTTCGATCTTTTCTTCCAGCTGACGCATGGTCTGGCGGTGGCGCGCGTTCTCCTCTTCCATCCTCTTGAAGACATCCAAGAGTCCGGGGAAGACATAATCAGAAGAGTCCAGCCAGTTCTCCCCTTCCTCCAGGGTGAGCTGAGGTGCGATCGCGGGGAGAATTCGTTCTAACACGAAAGCGGCCGCTTCGACGTTTTTCTCCCCAAACCAAGGCAGCAATAAATAGAACCCCTTGCCCTTGCGGAGCATGACGGATATCGGACGGTTGCGAAAGCTTTCGGCCAGGACCAAAAGCTCGCCATCGGCGGGAGGGTTCCACTCTCCGAGGTGGATAACCTTCCCTAGGCTGTTGCTTGCCGGGAAAAGCTCGAAGGCGTGGACGATAAAAGCACGAAACTGGAGGAACAGGCTGCTGAACGGCTCATCCTTGATTTCGACGATCTTGTCGGGCAGGCTGTTTTCCTCGAACTTGAGATAAGGGATATCGCCGATCACGTTGGTAAGGTGATATTCCCGGCAGTCCCCGATGAAACAGACGATCGCTCCGCCGTCGGAGACGATCCTTTCGAACTCAGCGGCGTCCCCTGTATGGAGTCCGGCTGCATCATTGTCCAGGTTGGCCTGATAGAGGACGATTCGGCAATCCTGGGGCGGGCGAAGGCTCTCGACCCGGCCCGTCTTCCAGTTCGTTTCCTTGAGCTCGACGTCAAACTTCTTGTTCAGGAGGAGTCGAAATTCGCTTTCCTCGAAATCCACAAGTAGAATTTTAGCCATAATACTGTCCCCTTTATTTAGTCGCGGATTGACTAGAAATTTGGAACACGGATCTTCCGGGCGAAAACCAGGTCGAGTTTTATATATATAAAACCCGACGAATAGTCAACATTTATTCCATAACCCCGATCAGATAGCGGATTCCCATGACCACGGCGGCGAGGGCGGATAGGAGAGCGCCCGAAAGGCGGCCTGTCTCGAAGAAGCGAAGAATAAAGAGAGCGCGCCCGGAGGGATTTGAATCCCCGACCTTTGGATTCGAAGTCCCCTCCCCTGCCTCCTTGAGAATACGAGGAAAACCCGTTTTCCAGAGAAAAATCATTTTTTCTTACCCCCTTTCACATTTTTATGAGGCACTTCAGGAAAGGTCGCAAAAAAACTCCGCGGAGGATGAAACTTATTTCTCCAACAAACGTATATATATTTGAAAGGATCAGCTCGTGAGGCTTGTATCGAGGATCGAAGAGATCATTCTCCTGAGCATCTGGAGGCTGGAGTCCGACGCTTACGGCATCGCTATTCTCGAGGAGGTCCAGAAGGTGACGGGGAAGACCTGGCTGACGGGGTCCATCTACGCCAGTCTGGGGAGGCTTCTCAAACACGGCCTGGTCGAGTCCTTCGAGGGAGATCCCGCTCCCGAGCGCGGCGGGAGGCGCAAAATCTACTACCGGGTCACTCCGGATGGACTGCAAGCTCTAAAGGAAGTTCGGAAAATCAACTCCGCCATTTGGGCCGATATCCCGCTTTTCGAGGGAACGGAAGAATGAGCGGGTCAGCGCCGCCTGTTTTTCTCGCCCGGCTTATGGAGCGTCTCCTCGATTCCGGCATTCGGTACGCGGCCCTCGGGGATTTCGAGGAGCGTTTTCGAGTCATCGCCCGAAGCCACGGAAGAAGGCGTGCCTGCGCTTTTTTCTGGATTCAGGTGATCCTCCTCGTCCCCCCCTTTCTCAACAATCTCGTCTATTGGAGCGTAGAAATGCTGAAAAATTACTTGAAGACGGCCCTGAGGAACATCGAAAAGCATAAGGCCCATACGTTCATCAACATTCTGGGGCTGACCGTCGGCTTGACGTTTTTCATCCTGATCGGGCTCTATGTCCGATCCGAGCTCAGCTACGACAAGTTCCATGAAAACAAAGGCCGGATCTACCGGGTCGAGCAGGTCCTGGCCCATGAATCGAGCACGGAAAATACGGCCGGCTGCCCGACGCCGCTTTCAGGGGTGCTTCCGGCGGAAATCCCCGAGATTGAATCCCTGACGCGGGTCCTCAATTACGGCACCTGGACCTACACTACGCCTGACGGCCGCAAGTTCAAGGGGAACCGGATCTTTGCCGTCGATGCGGAGTTTCTTGAAATATTTACCTTTTCCCTCGTGAAGGGGGACGGAAAAACCGCCCTCGCCGATCCTTATTCGGTCGTGATCACAGAAACGCAAGCCCGAAAAATGTTCATCGATCAGGACCCCGTAGGCCAGGTGGTCCGAATGGGCGGCCGGACGGACGTCAAAATTACGGGAATCATCCGGGATGTTCCTGCCAACTCGAACCTCCAGTTCGACACGCTGCTCTCAGTCGCCACAGTAGCGGCCATCAACGGGCCTCGGACGTTCACCCGCTGGGCGGACAACTGGGTCCCGGTGTACGCGATGCTCCGTCCCGGGAGCTCGTTCGCCGGCGTCAACGAAAAAATCCGCTTTCTTCTCAAAAAATACCAGGGGGAGCGGAGCCGGAACGAACTCTATCTCAGGCCACTCGATAAAATCCATTTGTATGCCAACGTCAGCAATGAACACGGGGTTACGGGAAGCATCAAAAACATCTACATCTTCGGCGCCGTCTCGATCCTGGTCCTGGCCCTTGCCTGCATCAACTTTATGAACCTGGCCACGGCCCGGTCCATGGACCGGGCTCGCGAAGTCGCGCTGCGAAAAACGGTGGGAGCGTCGCGGTCGTCCCTCGTCAAGCAGTTTTTCGGGGAGTCGACAATCACGGCTGTGTTCGCCATGCTCCTGGCCCTTGCCTTCGCCCGGATTCTGCTGCCGAGGTTCAACCCCATCGTCAGCCGGCAACTGTCCCTGAACCTATTCCAGGACTGGGGATTTACCGCCTTCCTCGCGGGCGTTATGGTTTTCGTGAGCCTGGCGTCCGGCCTCTATCCCGCCATCGTCCTGTCATCCTTCAGCCCTATCCGGGTTCTGGGAGGGTTGAAGTCCTCGGGAACCGGGCACACGGGTCTCCGGAAGGCGCTGGTTGTTTTCCAGTTCTCCATTTCGATCACCTTGATCATTGGGGCTATCATCATCCTCCAGCAAAACAGGTTTCTCCTGAACAAGGACTTGGGCTACTCGAGCGACCAGACCCTCTATCTGAGCTTGGGGGAACCGGCCTCGAAGACCTGGGCGTTCCGCCAGGAACTCCTGATGATCCCCAACGTTCTCAACGTCGCGTTCTCCGATTACCTGCCACACTCGTCCTCGAACTGGTGTTATGTATCCTGGGAGGGCGCCGGCCCCCAAGAATACATGAAAATGAACGTCAATTACGTCGACGAGAATTTTCTCCGCACCTACGGCATGACGATTGTCGAGGGGCGGGATTTTTCGGAGGACATGAGGAACGGCACCGACAACGCGGTCATCCTGAACGAGACGGCGGCCCGGAAGATCGGTTGGGAGCAACCGGTCGGCAAGCGGCTCCTCTATAACATCGATTACAAATCCCGGAGCGTGGGGGGGGCGACGATCGTCGGGATCGTCAAGGATTTCCATTTCCTCTCGCTCCATCATACGGTCGGGCCCATCATGCTGAGGCTGCTTCCTCGCGATGACGGCGGGAGCATCGCTTCGGTGAAGATCGGCACAAACAACATCGCGGGACCCATCGCCTCGGTTCAAAAGATATTTCAAGATCTCTTTCCGGACGGGACATTCAGCTATCAGTTCCTCGACGAGGATTTCCAGCAGATGTACCTGGAAGAGAAGAAGGCGGGGCGGGTTGTGACCGGCCTGGCCCTGATGGCCGTCCTTATCGCCTGCCTGGGGCTCGTCGGCCTTTCAAGCTACATGACCAAGCAGCGGGTCCGGGAGATCGGGATCCGTAAGGTCATGGGCGCCTCCTCGACGAACATTTCCTGGCTCCTGAGCCGGGAATTCCTGAGGCTGGTCGTCCTGGCCAACATCTTGGCTTGGCCGGCTGCGTATTTCGCCGTCGAGGGATGGCTCAGGAATTTTCCCTACCGGGTTAAGCCTCAAGGGCTGGTGTTCGTCGTTTCCGGCTGCTTCGCGGTGCTCATCGCCGTCGCGACGGTTGGCTTTCAGGCGGTCAGGGCGGCCAGAGCCAATCCTGCGATCTCCCTGCGGAACGAGTGACGGGGGAGCCTCACCCAGCGAATACCCTTTTGTGGACACGGGGTGGATAAAACCGCAAAAAATGGCTCAGTTTTAGTGACTCAGGCTAAAAACAGGAAAAGATTTAAGTGGATGAAAATACATGATAACAGGGAGCGCGCCCGGAGGGATTTGAACCCCCGACCTTTGGATTCGAAGTCCACCGCTCTATCCACTGAGCTACGGGCGCGCGAACCGCAATGTAAAGGCACCCTTATTATATCATCCTGAGGCCATTGCAGAAACATGGCCGGATCGCAAGCGATTGGCGAGAAAAACTTCAGCAGGTCACGTGAGACGAAAGAAATAAGGACTGTGGTGGTGCTGAGTTCTATCCGCTGTTGACTTAGGCCGGCGATGTGGATTTAAATGGCAAAATAAGGGTATGATTTGGCGCAATAGTCAAGAGATGAGAGGTCTTTGATGCAGTGGACCGAGGACCCCAGGGCTAGAGTTTCCCGCCGGGCTTTCCTGCTGGCCTGGGTCTTCTTTTCTGTTTACCTGTTGGCCGTCATGGCGGCCTCCTATCTCCTGGGAATAAAGCCGCGATTATGGGGCCTCCCTCAATGGGTAACCATCGGCAACATCCTCCTGCCGGCCGGTTTTGTCATCCTGCTCATCATCGTTGTCGAAAAGTTCATGCCGGATGTGTCCTTGACAGATGATGAAACTGAGCATAAAGGACCGGAATGAACGCGGCGACGATTTCTTTCCTGGCCTATACGGCTATGCTTGCAGCGATCGGGGTCTGGTCGTTCCGGATCGTTGAGAAAGTCCCTATCAACAAGTATGAGCAAGAGTTCTATGCCGCGGGACGGGGTCTCGGCGGAGTGGTGGTGGCTCTAATCATCGCCGGCGGTCTGGCCAGCGCGGGCACCTTCATCGCCGGGCCGGGGATGACCTATGCCTACGGCTACTCCTGGGTCATAATCAACAACTTCCAGATCTTCATGAACCTTCTCCTTTTGGCTCCCATCGGGATCGTCGTGGGTGTGGTGGCCCGCCGGGTGAACGCAGTGACTTACCTGGATCTGTTCAAGGCCCGCTACCAGAGCAAGACGGTTATCATCCTGCTGGCCGTCCTGGTCACCTTTTTCCTGATTCCCTACATGGCGACCCAGTTTGTCGGAGCAGCCCGGGTTATCTCCCAGATGACCGGGATAGGCTATCTTGTTTCGCTGGCCTTCGGCTCGCTGGTCGTGCTGGTATACTGTGTGCTGGGGGGGATGCGGGGAACTTCCCTGGCCACGATTTTACAGGGCATTGTCATCACCGCGGGCTGTATCATGCTGTTCATCGGGACCGTCCATTCCGCGGGCGGCTTTGAGAGATCGACCGAGATCCTGGCCGCGCAAGATGCGAGTTTCCTTTCCCCGACAAAAAACGAGGAATTCCCTCCGGCCTTCGCTTTTTCCATCGCCTGCATGACGGGATTCTTCATCGTGGGAATGCCCCACGCCATGCTCGGCGCCCTGACCTATAAAAATACAAGAGCCCTGAAGCGGGGCATCTGGATGGGCGGCATTCTTGTTTTTCTGTGGACGCTTCTTCTTTGCCTTTCCGGGGTGGTCGGGCGGTCCATCATCCCCGGCCTGGCCGTGCCCGATGAGATCGCTCCCTGGCTGGCCATGAACGTGATGCCCAAAGCCCTCGGCGGGATCGTGCTTGCCGGGATCGTCGCCGGCATCCAGACGACGGTCGCCGCCATGGCCATCATCATCACATCCAGCATCGCTAAAAATGTTCTCCAGGAGCTCAAGCCGGATGTTTCCGCAGCGACAGCCAAGGCGGCCTCACGCTGGACCATGGCCGCCTGCCTGGCCTTGGCCATGGGGTTGGCGGTTTTTCAGCCGAAATTGGTCCAGTGGATCATCTTCTTTTCTATCGGTGGTTTGGAAGCTGCCACCTTCGGCCCGATTCTGCTCGGATTGAATTGGAAGAGAGGAAACAAGCATGGAGCCCTGGCCGCGATCGGCTGCGGAATGATCTTTTATGCGCTGGCCAACACCATCGTTCCGCAATTGAGAATCTGGGGTTCGCATCCATCGCTCGTCGCAGTCACAGCTGCCGTCGCCGCCTTTATCGCGGTCAGCCTGCTTTTTCCAAGGCCGAGTGAAGGAATCGTTCAAACGTTCTGGGGAAAAAAGGTCCCTGGATAAAAGGAGGAAAACAATGGGGAATCTGAAAATTGAGAGTATCGATATCTATAAGGCCGACATCCCCTTCCACGAACCATTTAAGATCGCCATCATGGAAGTCACCTGTGCCGAGAGCGTTTTCGTCAAGATCAACAGCGACGCAGGACTTTACGGGACGGGAGAAGCGAATCCGTTCTGGGCGATTACCGGAGAAACTCAGGCCATCAACCTGGCCGGGGCAGTCGACCTGGCCAAACTTCTCCTCGGCAAAGACCCGCTCGACATCGAGCAGAGGATGCGTGAGATCGACAAGTTCCTTGTTCATAACAGCACCTTGCGCAGCGCCTTTGACATGGCCTTCTACGACATCCTCGGCAAGGCGGCCGGGCTTCCTCTTTATGCCGTCCTCGGCGGAGGAAAACGGAGTTTCTGGACAGACAACACCATCGGGATCGCCGACCCGGAGGTGATGGCCCAAAAAGCGGCGAGCTTCAAGAAGGCCGGGTTCAAGGCCATCAAGGTCAAGCTGGGAACGACGAAGGACCAGGATGTGGCCAGAATCCTGACGATAAGGCAGGCCATCGGAGAAACTCTGCCCATCCGGGTCGACGCCAACCAGGGCTGGGATTACAGGACAGCCGTCGCCACCCTCCAGGCCCTGGGACCTCTGGGGATCGAGTACTGCGAGCAGCCGATCGCGCACTGGGATTACGAGAACATGCGCCGGGTCCGGCAGAACTCCCCTATCGCCATCATGGCCGACGAGTCCTTATTCGACCATCATGACGCTTATAAGCTGGCCTCCATGGGATGTTGCGATTATTTCAACATCAAGCTGGCCAAGTCCGGGGGGATCCACACGGCCCTGAAGATCAACGCGATCGCCGAAGGAGCGGGGATCCGGTGCATGGTCGGCTGCATGACCGAAACCAGGCTCGGCCTGACGGCGGCGGCTCACCTGGTTTCGGCCAGGGCGAACATCCTTTACGCCGACCTGGATGGGTACATGATGCTGAAGGAAGATCCTGTGGTCGGCGGCGCTCAGTATAAAGTGGGTGAAATCACCGTCCCCGATGCTCCCGGCCACGGCGCCGACATCGATCCCGATTTTCTCGAAAAGTGCGTCCGAATCCGCGTCCCGTGACGGAAGAAAGTCCGGGCGGGCTTAGCGCTTGTCGGACGGCTTCCCGGCCGGCTTGAGCAGAAGGTCCTGAAAATCAAAGCTAAAATCGGTTTCCGGGGAAACAGCTCTCATCTTGGCCTGATCGATCGTCCCGTCGGGGTTGAGGGCAAAGGTCACAAAGGCATCAGCCCGAAGCTCCCGGTCGCGCCACCTGACGATGAAAGTGTCGTATTGCCAGTGCTCGAGATCCCCGATGAGCACAGGGGTCTTGCTAAAAGTTAGCACGAGTTTGTCGTTCTCGCGGGCGATTTTGATATCACCGTACCAGGCATCCGTATAGATCCCGGCGTATTTCTCCAGGGCGAGAGATGGTTTAGACGCCGTATCCCAGGCGCCGGCCGCCTTTTTCATCGCTTCGGCCGTTCGGGCCTCCCGGCGTGCCCGGACTTTGCTGTAGGCGTCAACCCAGTCTGTGGCCGGTGCCCCGAGATAGTGGTCGACGATATGCCAGGTCAGGGAGCTGAATGCTTCTCCTGATTCTTGGTTTGTTAGCACTGTGACCCCCAGGTTCAATTCAGGAAGAAGAGTGACTTTGGAGAGGTATCCGGGCAGGCCTCCCGTGTGAGTGACGACTTTTTTCCCCCGATAGTCATGGACGTTGAGGCCGAGCGCATACCCTTGAAAATTCGCCCTAAGCCCCGCCAGTTCAGGCGCCGGAGTCGGAATCGATATCGGCGTTACCAGGGTTGTCAGCTCGTGGGCGGTTTTTTCGGTGAACAGCCTTGATCCGTCGGCCAAACGCCCCTCGTTAAGGAGGACAAGCGTCCACTTGGCCATGTCCTCGGCGTTGGAATTGATGCCGCCCGCGGGGTTGGTGTTGTCGCTGTCCATTGGTTTGACGAGCCGGACGACGCCCTCGACCCGGGCATGCGTCCCGGCGACGTTTCCTTGGTTGGCCGATGCCGAATAACGCACTTCGCTCGTGGTCATCCCGACCTTCTTCAGGATGCGTTGGGCGACGAAATTCTCCCAGGTCAGGCCGCTCACTGTTTCTATGACCTCACCCGCGACAAGGTAGAGCACATTGTCGTAGGCGTAAGCGCTGCGAAAAGACGTTGCCGGCTTGATGAACCGCAGACGTTGCATGATCTCCTTGCGGTTGTAAGTGGATGGCGGCCACCACAGAAGGTCACCGGCGCCCAGCCCCAGGCCGCTGCGGTGGACGAGCAGGTCGCGGACGGTCAGCTCCCGGGTCACATACGGATCCCACATCTGGAACCAGGGAAGATAATCGCTAACGGGTGCATCCCAGGCGATTTTCCCTTCTTCAACCAGCAGTCCCAGGGCCGTCGCCGTGAAGACCTTGGTATTCGAGGCGATCCCGAAGAGTGTCTGGCTGTCCACGGGAGTTGTTTCACCCAGCTTGCGCACGCCATAGCCTTTGGCGACTACAACCTGGCCGTCCTTGACAATGGCTAGACTGATTCCCGGCACCTCGAAGGCATCCATCACTCTCGCCACAGTTGCGTCGAGGTCGGGTGGAGCCTGCGAAAGCTTCTGCTGCTCGGCTTGAGCTCCGGCCCACGATCCGGCCGCCAAGAAAATTAGGATTGTGAAAAACGCGAATCGACTTCTGTTTCGGATTTTCATGGTGAGCAGATTCTCCTTTCTGTCAAAAATGTATCGCCAGGGCCGGAGCGTTGTCAAGGATGGCTGGGAATTGGGACGCGGATAGAGTAAAATATGACTGTGGCACTAAAACGTTGTCCGTATTGCCGAGCCGTCATTGATGAAGAAAACGAGTACTGCACAAACTGCGGGACGCAGCTTCTCTTTCCCGAGGACGAGTCCATCGAAGAAGACATTCCCGGGGATAAGGTCAAAGAGGACGAGAAATAGGTTTTATTTTTCCTTGATAATAGCCAGGTCCCAGGCCGGCAGCGTCATCTTCTGAGAATAGCTCACGGGTCTCCCGGAAAACATTTCCATTCCATCCCCATTTAATATTGCCTTTCGCATGCTGATCACTTCTTATCAGCCCCTATTTGGCCACAATCTGAGCCGGAAATAAAGCGGCCTTGGCATATTCAAAGAACACCCTCCCTCTGCTAGAATGATGGACCATACCGGTTCTCAACAAGAAGAGGAAAAGATGAAAAGCAAGCAGGCCTATATCATCTTTGTGACCGTCATCGCCGCCATCGGCGGGCTTCTCTTCGGGTTCGATACGGCCATCGTTGCCGGCGCCACCCGCTATCTCAAGGACCAGTTCGCTTTGACTTCTCTCCAGGAAGGCTGGGCAGTGAGTATCGTTTTAGTCGGCTGCATGTTCGGCGCCGGGATCGCTGGGCCGATCAGCGACCGGATCGGCCGGAAACGTTTCATGCTCGTCTCGGCCGTTCTGTTCTTCGTCTCGGCGATCGGCTGCGCGCTCCCCCAGAACATGCTCCAATTCCTCATCTTCCGCTTCGTCGGCGGGCTGGGCATCGGCTCGGCTTCGATCCTGGCCCCTCTTTACATCGCCGAGGTTTCACCGGCCAGGATCAGGGGCGCCCTTGTCTCGGTCAACCAGATGGCCATCGTCACGGGTATTCTCCTCGCCTACTTCGTCAACTGGGCCTTTGCCGGGGTCGGACCTTCCAACTGGCGGTGGATGTACGGGATGGGAGCGCTTCCGTCGGTGGTCTTTTTTGTGCTTCTTCTCCGCGTTCCCGAGAGTCCCCGCTGGCTGGTCAAGCAGAGCCGTGAACCCGAAGCGCTGGACGTCCTGTCCAGGGTTAACGACAGCGAGACGGCAGCGGCCGAGTTCCGGAACATCAAGGAGACGCTGCTTCTCGAGAAGGGATCGCTGGCCGAGCTTTTCCGGCCGGGATTCAGACGGGCGCTTCTTATCGCCGTCGTCCTGGCCATTCTTCAGCAGATCACGGGCATCAACGCCATCCTCTATTATGCGCCCCGCATTTTCGAGCGGGCCGGTTTCGAGCGCATCTCGGCTATCGGCCAGTCGACGATCGTCGGCCTGGTCAACATGCTTTTCACGATCGTCGCCATACTCCTGGTGGATAAAGTCGGCCGGAAGCCCCTGCTGTTGATTGCGGCCGCGGGCATGGGTGTCTCCCAGCTCTTGCTCGGCGCCGCCTTTAGAGTTGAGAATTTCTCGGGGACAGGGATCCTCCTCCTGATCCTTCTCTACATCGCCTTTTTCGCAATGGCCATGGGGCCGATCGTCTGGGTGGTGATGAGCGAGATCTTCCCGACACGGATGCGGGGAAGCGCCATGGCCGTAGCAACGGTGGCGCTGTGGGTGGCCGATTTCGCGGTCACCCTGAGTTTTCCGGTGATCGCCGACCGCCTGGACC